>NZ_JBSGQV010000045.1:0-52569 GCF_053606025.1 Streptomyces sp. NPDC055254
GGGTCTGTAGGTGGCTTCGCCACCTACAACCAGTGATCGGCTTCGCCGATCACCTGACGGCGTTTCACGCCGTCCTGCGCTCCGCTTCGCGGAGCTGGGCCCCTGCTTCGCAGGGGCCGGCGGGTGGTTGCTGGGCCGCTTCGCGGCCTCTGACCTGGCCTTTTGCCGCTTCGCGGCCAAAGATGCCGCTTCGCGGCTTGGCTGGCTACGAGGGGGTGGGCCGAGGTGGTCGGTTCCGTTTCTGCTCGAACATGGAACCGATAACTCCCTTTTCCCTCCTCCTCTATTGTTTTATGGGCTCACCATACATGACATTCCATTTCTTGACAAGTGGGGTGGTCGCCTGTTTATCAATTCCCCTCAGCGCCTGAATTGGAATTCCCAAGATTGATTATCGGGGTGTTTATCTTGGGCGGCCGTAGGCCGTTTTCCTATTACCCCGTAGGGGTGGGCCCCGTGGCCGAAGGCCACTTTAGGGGGGCCCTCCGCGATAGCGGCCGACCGGAGGGAGGTGTCTTTTCCCGCCCCGTGGCCGAAGGCCACTTAGGGGGGCGGGGGTTCCTATAGGGCCCGCGAAGCGGGACCCTGGCCGCCCGTGGCCGAAGGCCACTTAGAGGGCGGCCCAGCCCGAAGGGCTGTCGATTGCCCGCGCATTTTTGGGCATAAGGAAAGGGGCGGCATCGGCCGCCCCTTTCCGGGAATTTCTTATCTAGTTTCGGCTACTTCTTGTAGGCCGCGATCCGTGCGCGGACCTGGTCGGGCTCGATGCACCCCGGGTGCCGGTGGGTGCTGGGCGGGTTGCCGTTGCGGCCTCGCAGGTGGGACCAGTAGCGGACGCCGGTCCAGCCGCACAGGTCGCACCGCATGGCCCAGGGGTTGTCAGCGCCGGGGTACCCGCCGAGGGGCGTCCACAGGTACTCGGCGAGCCCTGCCAGGGCGGCCGTTGCCCCGGCGAGGTTCCGGGGGCTGGCGGGCATACGCGGGTGCAGGAGCGGCGCGGGGCCGTGCCAGTCGTGGGCCGCGACGGCCGGTGCCTCCGGGGCCTGCTGCGGAGTGATGCGGCCCGCGTCGAACTCGGCGACGAGGTAGCGGGCGGCGGCTTCGCTGCCGATCCGTCCGGCGGCGACTCGGATCTCGCCCGTCGTTCCGGCCGGGGTCGCGAGCCAAGCGCCGTGCCACCGGAAGATGATTCCGAGGTGCTGGCCGTCGATAAGCACCGGGTAGCGGCATTCCTGGTCGGCGTCGCCGAGCTGGTGGCGGGGGGTTTCGTTGGTGATGGTCATTTCTAGTTCTCCATTTCGGGGAGTCGGATTCCGGCGTGAATGGCGTCGATCAGGTCAGCAGCAGCCCATTCAAAGGCGTTCAGGGATGCCGTTTCGCCGTAGGAATCGGCGGGCTCGTCGAGGAAGTCGGCGAGGTATTCGTGAAGCCGCTCGAAAGCGGTCACCGGGTCACCGAATACGACGAGCTGACGCTCGGAGTCGACTCCCCAGACGTCATTTCCGTCGAGGCTGATATCGCGGGAGTCGAGGAGGTTGCCGCACTCGTCACAGCCAAACAGGCCGTCGAAACGAATTCGGTACGGCGTGAGCCCACCGCAATGCGGGCATGAGACATGGTTCATCCGGGGCACCTTTCGCGCTTTGCTTCCGGGGCGAGCCACAGGAAGCCGCGCGGCACAGCGCGTGCTTTTTGGCCCGGTGCGCGCCGAAGGCGCAGGGCCAAAAACCCTTTTGCCGGTGCGCGCCGAAGGCGCAGGCAAAAGGGCGGTCCGCGAAGCGGACCGAATCGCCGGTGAACGCGCCGAAGGCGCCCGGCGATTCGCCCGGAGGGCCCGCTAGGGCCCGTAGGGCGGCGCGCGGGGTGCCGTGTGGCATCCTGCGGCACGCCCCG
The DNA here is from genome assembly GCF_053606025.1 of Streptomyces sp. NPDC055254. Classification (NCBI taxonomy): domain Bacteria; kingdom Bacillati; phylum Actinomycetota; class Actinomycetes; order Kitasatosporales; family Streptomycetaceae; genus Streptomyces; species Streptomyces sp. NPDC055254. The sequence goes on from NZ_JBSGQV010000045.1 coordinate 1,894, forward strand.
GAAGAAATAGGCCCGTAGGGCCTCTCAGTCGCTTTCGCTGCGCCTAGCTGCGCCCGGATCTCGGCGGAAATAGGAAAGCCCCCTACCGATTCGGTAGGGGGCTGTTCGTTGGTTGGCTGCGGCTACGCTGCGCCCGGCCGCGCTGCGCCGCTCTGCGCCCAGTCGAGGACGTCGCGGGCGCGGGCGTCCCTCTCCTCGGTCCGTCCGGTCAGCGGTACGAGCGCATCGAGGAGAGCGAGGAGCCGCTCGACGAGCTCGCGCGCTGTCTCCGTGTCCTCGGCCCGGAGGTGTCGCCATGCTCCGTGTGCGTTGCGCACGATCCGGATGTTGTCCCCTACGACCGGAGCGCCGCCCGCGAGGAGCCGCTCCCCGGTCTCGATGAGGAGCTCTGTCGTCTCGGCCCATTCGGTGGTGTTGCGCAGCGTGAGCCACGCGCGAACGTTCAGGGCGTTGAGCGTGTGCGGGTGTTCTGTGCCGTACTCCTTGCCTAGCTCCTGTTCGAGGCGGTCGGCAGTGACGATCGCCTCGACGAGGGCCTCGGCCCTCTCCTGGGTGACGAGGGTCTCCCACAGCAGCCGGTACGGCTCGGGCAGGGGCGCGCCCCATTCCCCCGGGGACGGCGGGCGTGGCTGCTCCGCCGCGTCGGCGCGGGGTGCGGGAGCGGGAGCGGGTGCGGGGGCGGGTGCGGGGGCGGGTGCGGGGGCGGGAGCGGGGGCGGGAGCGGGGGCGCTGCGCGGTGCTGGGAGCGGCTCCGCGGGCCGTACGTCCGCGGCCGGCGGCGGTGTGGGGTGCGGGTGGTCGAGCGTCGTCACGGAGCCGTCTACGGCCACGATCAGGGGCCAGGCGGAGCCGTCGGCCTCTTTGGCGATCACGCGGACGGGGCGCCCGTGATACGCGGCCTTGATGCGGACCTCGGCGAGGGCGGCGACGCGTGCCGCGGAGGGGTCGAGGCCCTCCTCGGTGACGCGTTCGCCGTTGACTGATGCGGCGCCGTCCGCGCTAACGGTGATGGTGTAGACGGGGGTTGCGGGAATGAGGTCGGGGTTTGTGATGGTCATGGTTCTTGCTCCTCCGACTATCCGCCCTTGGGGAAATAGGGCGGTGCCCATCCCAGATAGGTTGCGCCCCATACCGTTTCTATGTCCGACGCGGGTACGACGTCGATGTAACCAGGACGGACAATGTCATTGCTCGCGATTTTTCCGTCTCCGAGATAGACGGCGACGTGTCCGGCTCTTTGGCCGGTGTCCCAGTACATCAGGGCGCCCGGCGGAGGGTTCCGGTCTTTGTCGTGTTTCATGCTCGCGGGCATTTGCTGGTAGTGGTCGATGGCGTAGTAGGTCCCGGAGTAGTTCCAGCCGTGGGCCACGGCCACGAAGGCGAGACACATCCGATACCACTTCTTGCCGCCGGTGCGCGCCTCCTCCTGGGCCCAACGGATGGCGTCCTCGTTGGATCGGGGGTTCTTGACCTCCTCGGGCCATCCGGCGGCGCCGTCGTAGAACGGATCGCCCGGCTTTCCGGGCTTGCCGCCGCTGCCCGGGTAGCACTCCTCCTCGTCGTCCTGGTCTCCGTTGCTGCCGTCGTCGCCGGGGTTCTGACGGTCCGGGTTCTCGGTCGTCCCGCGGCGCTCAAGGTCGATGCCGGCCTCGGCAGCAACCTTGCGCGCGGCATCCTCCTGCCCGGCGTACAGGTCGGGGTGAGCGCTGATCTGGACTGCCTGAGCCGCCCGGCCGGGGTCCATGTTCTCCCAGTTCCGGACGTCGACCAGACCTCGGGGAGAACCGTCCTCGTCGCCGAAATAGAACATCTTCGCGGCGTAGGTGGGTTGCATGATCTGCTCCTCCGTCCCCCACCCCTGGGAGGGGCGTTGCTGGAACAGACCCCGCGAGTCCGGCCCCGCCTGGTCTCCGTGGTCGACGTTGAGGAGGGTCGACTCCTGTAGGGCGGTCATCAGGCCGATGAGCGTCGCGAACCCGCTCAACCCGCCGTCCGCGGCGACCTTGTCAATGATCTTCGCGTGCTCGATCTGCTGCTGACGTATGGGGCCGCTGACTCCGCCGCCGCCGGCGTTGCCGTCGTCGACTCCCGGTGTCCCCCGCCCCCCGCACGGGTTCGAGGCGTTGGCGGAGCCGCTCATACCTCCACTGAACAGGCCGACGAACACCATGACGACGATGAACGCCAGGAGGGTGATCCCCCCTATTTTGAGCTTGAGTGCTGTCCCCCCCAGGTTGGTGAGGGCGCGGAGTGCGTCGCGTCCGTCCACCTACAGCCCCAGAATTCGAGTGACCCGCCACTCGTCGCCGCTGAGCATCAGCTCCAGTTGCAGGACCGGGGTCTCTTGGTAGTCGGTGTAGCCCTTGACGTTCACCGTGGCGGTGACCTTGCGCCAGACCCGGAGTGGTGAGTCTGCGGGCAGATCGGCGCCGGCCGCCTCGACCTTGACCGCGCTCACGGTGGAGACGCCGCCGCGGCTGACGAGCCGGTCCCATGCCGGGTCTTGGTGTTCGGTCAGGTTCTCGACGAGCGGCGGCGCCATGTACGGGGCGGCGCGCCGGACGACGGCCTTGTGTGTGCCGTCCTCGGGAGGGTTGCGGGTGAGGTAGAGGCGTACGGCCTCCTCGGCAACGCGCTTGGGGTCTCTCAGGTCGACGGTCGGGGCCGAGGGCGAACTCGATCCCGTCGGGGAGGAGCTCGGGGAGCTGGACGGCTTGTCGTCGTCGGCGGCGGGCGAGGCCGTGGCCGTAACGCGGCTCCCCGGGGCATGATCGCCGCCGAGGAGGCCGGGCCACAGCCACCGGGCGCCCAGGCCGAGGGCCAGGATCAGAGCAATGATGATCGCGGCCCCGGCCGGGCGGATCGGATCGCGGCGGCGCTGCTCGCGTACCCATTCCTTGGTCTGTCGCCGTGCCTCCTCGCGGTGCTCGCGCTTGGCTCGGCCGCGGGCTCGGCGGGGAGCGTGCTTGACCTCCTCGGGGTAGTCGAAACTCGCCAGGATCTCACGCCACTCCTGGGGGGTGGGCTCGTCGTTGTCGGCCATGGGTCACCCCTTCTTTGGTGGCCGGTTGTTGGACGGTCCGGCTGCGGGTCGAGGCGCTGCCGGGCGCCGCTCAGTGGGTGCGACGGCCCGGGGCGGCGGCGGGGGCGTGCCCCGGCTCGGCCGCTGCGGTGTCGTCGGGACCGTCGTACTGCGGATGACCGTTCCTTGAATCACCTGGGGATTGGCACGGCCGGCGGCGGGCGGGGCCTGCCGGAACGCGTAGTTGGGCGTGCCTCCGGTCTCGGGGCGCATCGTCGGGCCGGGCGGCAGGGCGCGGCCTCCCGGGTTGTTCTGGGTGGCCGGGCCGCTGCTGTTGCCCGGCGGCAGGGCCGGGCGGGGCTTCTGGGCCGGGAGACCCGGGCGAGGAGCGGGGGCGGCGCCACGGTCGCGTTCGAGCGTGACCACCGAGCCGCCGCTCGTGGTTGTGCTGGGCACGGTGCCGCCAGTCCTTCCGCCCGTTCCGGTCCCCCCGGGCGGGAGCGCGGTGGGGCCGCCGTTTCCTGCGTTGGTTCCGCTGGGGAGCGGCTGGGGCACGGGTGGGCGCTGCCTCGGCACGCGCGTGATAGTCGTGCTGTAGTCGTCGGCCGAGTTGCCGCCGGGCGGCAGCGGGAGAGGTCCGCCGCCACCGCCGCCACCGCCACCGCCACCGCCTGGGCGCCGCCGGCGGGGGATGGTCTCCACGGGTCGGTGGTTGAAGTAGTCGTCTCGGCGTCCGCTCCTGTTGCCGCCGCGGTTGAGGAGGCGGGAGGCCAGGAAGCCCGCGACCATCCCGCCGGAGCTGGACCCCCGGACGCCGAAGATCTGGGCCACGACGGCACGGAACTGCATTCCGACGATGGCGGCGGCGATGCTCAGGCCGCTGGTGGGCAGCCATCCGTACTCGCCGAAGATCTGGTTCGTGGCTGCCTGTAGCGACAGCACGGCCCCGAGGACCATCGTCGCGATGAGGCTTTCGAGGGTGCGGGCGAGGAGCTGATCGAACCAGGCCAAGCCCCACTGCCTCGGCCGCCCGGGGATGACCCACAGGCACGCGAAGATGACGCCGGTAAGAAGCAGCATCAGGGCGCCCAGTAGGGCCGCCAGGGAAGTGAAGGCGAGCATGACGACGAGGGCGGCGAAAAGAACCACGTTGATGAAAGCGGCAACGGTTACGGCGATTCGCCCGCCAGGGTTTTTGCCCTGACGCCATTTCATGGAGGCTTCGCCTACGTCCGAATCGCTGACATGGTCTTCCAACCAGTCTTGGCGCTTATCCCGGTCTGTTCCTTGGTCCAGTAGATCAGCGGCGTACAGCTTGCAGGCTTCCAGAGATCCAAATTCCGCCACACACCACGGGGTCGCAACATATGCACGCCACACGGAATCACTGGATTTCCGCAGCATGTCGTCACGGCCATTGCCTGTGAATTTCGGCTCATGGTGCGTCGAGAACGGGTGCTCGACCTTTCCGTCACCCAGACCGGCGGACGTCGCTTGCATGGTGACGCTCGCACCGACCTGCCGGACGGAGTCGATCCCGTCCACCCAGGTTTGCGGACTGTTCAGGAGAGAGATCGAGAACACGCCCGAGACCAACACCCAGCCGATTTGCGACAGCCCCCCGCCGCCGCCGCCCTTCTTGTGCTGGGCGAAGGCCACCAACCCGCCGACGGCGAGCGCGGCCGGCAGGAGTGTGAGCGTCAGCCCCTTGGAGGCCCCTCCGATGCTCTTCGTGATGGCGCTTTCCAGCTCGGGAATTGAGGTGAGCTGGAAAATCCACTGCACGACGACAACGGCTGCGGAGCCGACAACGACGGTCAGGATCATGAACAGGTCGGCGATAAAGTGAAACGTCGCCGTGAACCCGTCCTTGAATCCGAACTCTTCGTCGAGTAGCCACAGGTTTTGGTTTTTCCCGTAGGTCTCGTAGAGGGTGCGCTCCCCATCCGGCACCTTCATGTCGGGAGAGGGCATCAGGTCGCCGATACCGGATGGTTCGATTTCTCCGGCGTGCGCCTGCCCCGCGGCCAACATGAGTGTTACGTAGGCGAAAAGGAGCGGAATTACCAAGTTTCTGAATCGTGGCATGTGGCGAATGAGCACTCTTACCCCCCAGAAAGAGCGGTCAGGACCGGTGAGCCGTGGGACGCGTCGGATTCGCTGACGCTCTCGTGTTGGTCGACGACCCAGGCCCCGGACTCCTGGATAAGGCGCAGCGCGCGGAGCGTTTTCGTGGACGGCTTGCCGGGCCACTGGACGGTGTAGGTGACCAGGACTCCGTATCCGGCCGGGTGCTTACCGGCGGCCGGCGCCTCGACGACGTCCGAGGCCACCACCGGGCCGAGGTCGGCGCGCTCGGGGCCGCTGGTCGTCGGGGTCTGCTTCGGATGCGGGGTGGAGCCGTCGGCGTACCGCGGGGGCTCGACCGACGGCGACGGACTCGACGAGGCCGACGGCGAGGAGCTCGACGCCGAGGGCGACGGCGAGTTCCTGGTGTTGTTCTCGACGCACTCCTCGACCGTGCCGTATCGCTGCCGCGCGGAACTCAGCTCGCACGCTGTGCGCCAGTCGTCAGCGTTCTTGGCTTCCTGGTACGTGCGGGCCACCTTGAGGACGGCGGCCGTCGGATTGGCCTTCCCCTCGTCCTTGGTGCCGCCGTCCGAGGAGGAGCACCCGGCCGCCAGTAGGCCGACGGCCACGATCAGGGCCGCTGTGGTGTGCCGCTTCATACCCCCACCTTTTCCATGGTCACCGCGTCGCCCTGGTCGTTCTGTGCCGCCTTGGGGGAGGTGTCGAGGAGCTTCCCGAGCTCCAGTGACGGGATGTCCCACTGGACGGTGGCGCAGGAGAAACGGCGGTCTCGGATGATGCAATGTCCGTGCCTGATTTCACCGTCCGGCAGGAGGCCGACGGACTGAATCAGGGCGCGGCTGTGCGCGTCCTTCGGCAGGCCGAGGAGCTCGGCCAAGGCGTCTTGCTGTTCGCGCGTGGTGAGCTGGAACCCGGCCACGGTGGTGAGTTGCTCGATGACACCGGTCAGCTTGACCAGGCTTTCGGGGTCCTGGGTGTCCAGGAGGAGGGACGTCGCGAGCGCCCTGCCGACGCGAGCGATGTACTGCAAGAAGTTCGAGCCCTCGCGGGTCGCGGTCAGTACGTGGACCTCCGGGACGCATACCGCCTTGCGCAGGCCGCGCAGGTCTCGGCGGCCGGCGGTGGTGACCCCGTACGCCAACATCGAGTGCATGAGCGCCACACTCAGCCGCTGCATGGGGTTCCACTCCTTGCGGGTGGACTCGACCCCGGGCAGGGAAAGGCCGGGCATCTGCACGACCCAGATTCCGGGCTGCGGCGTCAGGGGCAGTGCGTCGCCGGTCGGGCGGCCCATGAACGGGGCCCCCAGGCCGTTCCGCGACAGCTCGTAGAGAGCCTCGCCCGTCTCGCGGGCGAGGGGGTCCTCCATGTTGCGGAGATACTCGATCACCTTCCACGTGGCAGGCTCGCCCGCCTCGATCACCGCATTCGTGGCGTGCGTGATCGGCGTCTCGGCGCCGCGCTCCCGCAGGTGCTCGGGTGCGGCGATGCTGAGCTGTGCGGGGACCTCGCCGCGTGCGACGTCGGTTCCTTCGGCGGCCAGGAGCTTGAACAGGTCGGCGACGCCGGCGAACTGGGCGCCGGTCTCGACGAGGTGGGCGTCGAGACCGTATCGGCGCGCGGCGGTGACGACTCCCCCGAGGTCACCCTTGAAGTCCAAGGCCAGGCAGTAGCCGCCGCGGAATCCCGCGTCGAGCATGGAGAGCATCATCGCGGTGGTTTTTCCTCGACCCGACCGGCCGACGTAGGCCGTCGTCGTCGCGTCGCCGCGGTCCGATCCGGCGGTGACGTCGTTCCGGAACACCCCTGGGGTGCTGCCGGTGAGGTAGCCGACGATGGGGCCTGAGTCGTCGCCGACCTTGGCCCCGCCCCACCACCAGGACCCGGACAGGGCGGTGACGTCGCGCGTGTGTCCCAGGTCGGGCACGCGCAGTTGGTCGCCCGGCTGCGCTTCGAGCCACAGCTCGCGCTGTTCCTCCTCGCCGACGGAGATCTCAATACCGAGGCCGCCGTAATGCGTGATCACGGCATCGACCCGGGCCCGCAGATCGTCGAGAGATTCGGTGCTCGTGATGATGAGGCGCGGGTGATCCTCGACGAGCGTCAGGTCCTCACGCCGCATGTCGCGCGTGAGCTCGGCCATCTTGTATTCGGTTTCCTCGATGTCCCGGCCGGGGTCCTCGGCGCTCTGCTTGGCGGCGCTGGTCCGCTGTTCTTTGGCCAGGCGGCGGGCGGCCTCAACCTTCTTGAGGGCATCCCGCTTGGGCATGACACGGAATCGCACGGAGGCTTCCGGGCTGACGGGCAGTATCAGTGCGGCCGGGTCGACGTCGTCGGGGAGTTCCTCCTCGTCCACGTTCGGCACGTAGTTGATCTCGCTCAGCACCCGCAGCCACTCGCCGTTGCCGGGCGATTCCATCTGCTCGGGGAACCCGTGCATGGTCAGCACCGACACCCAGGCCGTTACGTTCCCGTGGGCGTCGACCACCCGGAGGTGATCGGGGTGCGGCAGGATGCGCCCTCTCGTGAGGGCCGCCAACTTGGCGCCGCTGATGACTCCCGCAGCGCTCGGGGCGGGGAGCGGTGTCGTGCGGTGCTGTTCGCGGTTGATCATCCACGCGAGCATTTCGACGGCCGCGGGCTGCGCCTTCCACGGGCTCGCCTCCAGCCGGCGGCCGAGGCGGCGCATCTGGGCGTCCAGCTTCGCGAGCTCGCGCGTGCTGATGGTGTGGGCATTGAGGCCGAGGCCCTCCTGAATGCCCCGGCGGCTGACCTTCTGAGCCTGCCCGGTGCGCTCGGTGAGCCGGACACCGAGGAGGAGGTGACGGGTGGGCAACCCGATCTGTTCGAGGCGCCGGACGCGCAGATCCGCCCACTCCTCCCACCCGCCGGCGGTGAACATCCCGGCCGCTTCGGTCATGTAGTCCTCGGCGTGCAGGGGGGACCACATCACGCGGAGGTGGCAGTCGTACCCGGGGAGGGTGCGCGCGAGGGACGCGCTCGCGGCGTCCAGCTCGGCATCCCGCGAGTTCTCGCTCATGAGGTCGGTGTTCGAGGAGGCGAGCACGAACCATGCTTCGGTGTGGCTGTCCGTGATGATGAGGCCGTCCGCGAGGGCCACGTACTGCGGGGCGGTGGCCGAGCGGTCACCGCCGACGCCGAGGAAACTCCCGATCTTGTGTAGAACCTTCACCGCTTACCTCCCTGGTGCTGCGCGAGTGCCTTCCGGCCGTACGCCTTGGCGACGGCATCCGGGCCGTAGAGCCGGGGGCGGGCGGCGAGCCGAATCGGGCTGCCGGCCCCGGCCGGGGTCGAGTCCTCTTCCTCGCCGAGCCACCGCTCGACGAGGCCGCCTAGGGGGGAGGCGAGGAGGAGCTCGGTCTTTCCCGCCCACCGGGCCCGACGGGGCAGCCACTCACTACGGGTCGCGGCGCGGCGCCCGCCGCAGATGATCGGGCGGTGTCCGAGGACGAGGTACCGGGCGCTGATGGACCAATTGGCGATGTTCCACCGGCGTTCCAGCTTGGTCGACCGCTGGGTGCCGTACACGGCAGTGATCAGCGGGGGGAGAAAGTAGATCGTGAACGTGATCTCGCTCGGGAAACCGAACAGGAGCAACAGGGGCCCGGTCCACACGACATAGAGGATCAGGCCGAGGATCAGCGCACGGCGCGGGGCACCCTCGCCCAAGTCCATACCCAGGAGCTCGTGTTGCTTGGTCTCCAAATCAAAATGCCGGGTGTAGGTCTGACCGACGCGCATCAGGACGTCCCCGCGACCTTTTCCCAGACGGCAGTAAGGAAGTCCTTGACGACGACAGGCGCCCAGACGATGGCGCCGACGAAGACGGCCGCGACCGCGAGCGTGACCATCTCCCCCCATTCCTTCTTGATGAAGTGGCCGAGGGCCCGGATCGCGAGGAAGGCCATGAACAGGTTGCCGACGACGATCAGAATCCAGTTCTTGAGCCCTTCCCCGGTGGTGAGGGGCGCGGCGAGCTCGACGAGGTGTTGCACGGGTGTTTCCCCCTTGTGAGTGTTTCTAGCTTGCTGACCAGGGACTATGACGGGTGCTCATGTTCTGTGAGCTGGGGACATAGCGGCGGTCAGAGCGAGCCGCCGTGCACGTCGGCGACTTGCCACCGTTGCGCGTCGGCGCTCGACACTTGGGTGAGCTTGACGCGGTAGACCTGCTCGACAGCGGCGCCGCCGAGCGTCCAGGCGACGACGGCGGTACCGCTGCGGTCCCGGCCGCTCCCGGCGTCCACGGACCAGGACGTGAGGCCCTTGAAGGTGATCCCTGCGGGAAGGCCGGGCACCTTGGCGCCAGGGGCGGTGACAGACTCGACGTCACCGCCGGCGAACGACTGGAAGAACTTCCCGACAGTCGTCTCGGTCTGCATGCTCAGTTCGGGGTCGGCCTGAACTGCGGGCAGGGCGGGCGTCTTGGGTCCAGTGGCAGGGATGCCGACGAGGCCGGGCCGTCCGGTGACGACGACACGTCCGCCCGCCTCGATCACCGGCACGTCGAGGCCCACCCAGCGGGCCGAGGCAGCGGCCGGGGCGGGCGTCGCACCGGCCGGGGCCTCGCCCGCGCGAATGAGGACGTCGACACGTACGCGCGCCTGCTGATCGGCGCCCGGCTTGACCGCCCCGGGCTGGACGGTGAGCACTTCCTGTCGGCCGCGCCCGTCCCATCCCATGGCCGTTTCCGCTCCGGCCGGCAGGACCGAGGCCAGGAGCGCGGCGCGCTCGGCGGCCTTGCTCTCGTCCCACGACAGGTAGGCCCGAGCGAAACGCGCGGCGACGGCTTGCGCCTCGGCGTCCGGGTAGGCCGCTGCTGTCTGGACGGGAGCGGGCGCCGGGGCCGGTGCCTTGGGCGGGATGATCCAGGAACGCACGCCCGTGACGGCGGCGAGGATGAACACGAACCAGACGAGGCCGCGGCCGAGGCGGCGGGCGAACACGGCCCCCGACCGTTCGTCCTGGGGCACCCATGGCGTGCCGGACGGCGGGGGCGGAGCGGCGCCGGGCTGGGCGGCGGTGCGCGTGGCCGTGCGCCCTTCGGCCTGCTTCGCCGCGAGCTCGACGCCCGCGGACTCCCACGGGTTCGAGGGCCTCGCCGGCGCCGCGTTCTCGCTCTGTCGAGGGACGTCCGCCGTCGGCTTCTTCTTGGTCTTGGACTTGGGCTTGGGCTCACCCGTTGGTTCGGGCAGGCCCATCACCTTCCGAGCGATTGTGGCGAACGACGGCACTCCCGCAACCTCCCCCGTGTTACGGCCCATTGGGCCCATGATGATCGACCCTATGTCCGCCCTGAGCGTGCGTCAAAGAAGTTCGTAACTGTCGGGTGACACCTTGCAGCCAACATCGGTCGTTGCGGATGCGCGGTGATCACTAGCCGCTAGAGTGCCGCCGCGGATTGACAACGAGACGGGGGGCGTGGCGGGTGCGGATACGTCGGGAGCGGCTGCGGGAGCTGAGACGGACGCGCGGCCTGACGCAAAGCCAGATAGCGGCAGTCCTCGGCTGTTCCCGGTCCGCTGTATCGACCTGGGAGACAAAGGGGCGAATGCCGTTGCCTGATCGTCTCCACAGCCTCGCAAAGTTTCTGGGGGTTCCCTTTTCGGAGCTGGTCGAGGATGAGGGGTCGGTAACCCTTCGCACATTGCGGCGGCGGGCCGGGATGCTGCAACGAGACGTCGCGGCTCATCTTGCGGTGGGAATTCCGACCTATTGTGACGTTGAAAGACAGCGTCAGGGATTGCCGGATCGCTGGGTTCCCGTTCTCTCTAAGACGTTCGATGTACCGGCAGATATTCTGCGTTCTTTATCTCGGAGACAGGCGTCGCAACATGACGGCGGGGGTGCGGGGAATTAAGATCCCGCACCCCCGCCGTCATGTTTCCGGGGTCAGTCCGACAGCCTTGGAATTTCCATCCAAAGGGCCGCACACTCGCGCTGAATTGCGTCGATCGAGGTTCCTGCCCCCGCATACAGGATGACGCCCGGGGGGTCCGGCTCCACACGCATGGCGCTTTGCCTTTGAAGGTTTTCCGCGTGCTCGGCGAGATCGTCGAGGAGTTCGTTTACCCGATCGTTCGGCACGGGCGGAATGGGCCAACGCATGTGCCACCCGACACCGACGAGGACGGGCGGAACCTTCGCGTAGTCGTCGGTCACCACCGCCCTAAGGACTCCGTGGACGAGGTCGAAGGAAACGAACGCCGCCTTCCCCTCCCCCAGGACGGCGCCGCCGCGCGGAAGATATTTGCGGGTGATCTTCTGCACGGCCGCGTCAGACATGCGGCGCCCCCTCGCTCTGCTGTTCCGGGATTTCCTTGCGGGTGGCCGGGGCGTTCTCGTCCTGCCAACTCCGCCACGCGGTGAGCCAGGCCGTGAGCTCCTCCTCCGTGTAGTAGGAGGTTTGCCCGTCCGTGATTCCGTCGGGGACCGGGATTCCGCGCTTCTCGCCGCGCTTGAAATAGGTCCGGACCGTGGCCGCTTTCCAGGGGAGAATTCCGCGAGTGTGAGCGTCTGCGAGGCTGTACGTCTCGGGGAGCGGCTCCTCGGCGGCGACGCGGGGTGCCGGGGTGGGCGCGGCGCCGGCGGCTGTCGCGCCTGCTGTCGCCGGGGCTGTCGCGTGGGGGGCTGTCGTGTGCTGTGAGCTGGGCGGACCCCCCGTGATCCCCGGTGGTTGCGCGGACGCGACAGCCGGGCCGTACTTGCCCCCGGGGAGGAACTCCCGGGTGGCCGCGGTCTGGTTGACCTCGTCGAGGAGCTCGGGCGTGATCCAGGGCGCAATTTCTCCCGCATCGAACCAGCCGGGGGCCGGATCGCACCGGGTGAGATAGCTTGCGACGTCGGGTGTGATGTAGCTCGGTTGAATCTCCCGGACGTACAGATAGTCGGCGTCCGGGTCTTTCCTCTTGTCCGAGTAGGCGCCTCTCCCCTTGATGTCGACGTCGAACCCGAGAACCGGTGTGCTCTGCCCGAACGCCACGCTCCAAGAAACGCGGTCCTGCTGACCGACGGCGATACGCGTTCCGATCTGGGCGCGCTCCATCGTGCCTCCGAAGAAGGAGTTCGCGAATTGCTGCGTTCCGACGACGACGCGATGGTTCGAGGAACGGCCTTGCAGGAGAATGATTCCGAGCCAGTCAAGGAAAGGCGGCGTTCCTTTTCCCTTGAGGCCGTACCTCCACCACGTATACGCGAGCTTGATCAAGGTCGGGAGTTCGTCGACAACGAGCGTCCGGGCGACGAGTTGACTTCTGAGCGCCGGGTCCGCTCCCTTTTCGTTCGCGGCCTCGGCCGCCATCATCGAGGTAAGGAACTCGGCGAATGCCGAAATGCATTCGCGTACGGTTTTGTGAACACGGACACCTGAGAATCCCTCAGCCTCGATAAGACTGTTCCTCTTGGTGTCGAGAATGTCGATCAGTTCGCCATTGATCCGACCGTGCACGACCGGAATATAGAGGACTGTCGACTTACCCGAACCGGTGTCACCGGCCACACCCCAATGCGGTGTTGCGGTCTGCGTCTGGACCACCGCGTCAACAATGCTGTCTCCCTCGATGGCGAGGCCGACGAACACGCGCCGAGGGTCTCCGGTGAACTTCCACTGAACATAGTCGGGAAGGACCGGTTTCGGCTTGGGCTTCGGCTTGGGAGTCCATTGGACATAATGCTCTTTGGTGGTGCGTTCCCAGTGCACGACCCATTCCCCGGGAACCCGCTCCTCGATTACGCGCTCGGTGGCGGTGACGGCCTCGGGGCCTCCCATCCACTTCGCCGGAATTCGCAGCACGATTCGAGCGTCTTCCGCGCCGATGTCATCGGGCACGGACAGCCACCGGTGACGCGTTTCGGTGTCCTCCATACGGAGGATCTGACGGAACGCCACCCACAGGCCGGGGCCGTAGATTTGGCCATGTGTCCACACCGGCCGTACCCGCCACCAGCCGAGACCGGCCGGGCTGGTGAGGGCGGCGACAATCGCCGCCCCCGCGACGGCGATTAGGACGAGCTGAGTCCCGGCCGGGAATCGCCATAGGCCCCAGGCGATCGGCAACGGCGCCAGACGGACCGCTGAGCGCGCGGCGCGCGGCCACCGATGCCAGACGTTCAGGACGCGCCACAGCCCCGCGAGGGTGCCCCCCAGGAGGCGGAACGGAGCGGTGACGATCCGGACCGCCCGCAGCACTCCGCCGGGCCGGTCGGACTTGTCGAGCGGCCCCGGCGGCGGGGAGGCCGAAGGCGTCCCGAGTTGGCCGACGGGGGTCTCGGTGGCCTTGTCGTCGGGCAGCGGTGCGCCCCCCTTCCACCACGTCGCCTCGCTCCTGGGCTCGCCGAGGAGTTCACGGCCGGAGAGGTACCGGCCGAGGAACGCGACGGCGGTCCCTATGCCCTGCTCGATGCTGCGGTTGAACTTCTCGCGGTCCGCCGGTGTGCCCTGCTGTGCGAGCACCGCAATAACGATCATCGCGGCGAACAGGCCGCCGATGCCGTACGCGCCGCCGGGCAGCGAGTCGAGGAGATCCGTAAGGTTCGGTGATTCCACGCGCTGTCCCCCTTTCTGTCCGCACGCCCGCGCGAGGGCGTGCGTGATGATCCTCGCGCACGACGCGGACACGGCGCCGGGAGGTTTCCCGGCACAACGCCGCGCCCGGCTCCGAGGAGCCGGGCGCGGGTGGGGGCGCGTGCGTCAGGGCGTCGGCAGCGCGTCGAGGGCGAGCTCCCACGGGTAGGCGTGGACGTCGCCTTGGCGCGGCTTGTGCGGAACGAACCCGGGTTCGTCGCCGTCGCCCAGGAGGAGCGTCACCCCGGCCGCGCGCAGCTCGGCGACGCTGCGGGCCGCGGCAGGGTGCCGCCCCTGGGCGTCGTTCCAGTGCGGAAGGGCCACGATCGGCAGACCGAGGCCGATCCCTTCCGTGATCAGGCCGAGGGCGAGGGTGTCGGAGATCCCGCCGGCCCACTTGTTCAGGGTGTTACTCGTCAACGGAGCGACGAGGAGGGCGTCGGGTGCGGGGAGGGCGTCGGGCTGGGAGGGAAGTTTGTAGTCGTGGCGCACCACATGGCCGGTGAGCTCGCGCAGCTCGTCGATATTGCCCTCGGGGTCCTCGGCGGCCCACCGGTGGGCACTGGGGGTGAGGATCAGGCAGACGTCCCACCCTCGGGCCTGGGCGGCGCGGATGGGGATGGTCAGGTGGCGGGCCGGCGGGGCGGCGCAGGCAATCAGGTAGAGCGTTCGTTGTGTCACCCGGGCAGTCCACAACGCACGGCGAGCGCCCGCAAGCGGCCCTCTGCGCTCCCCACACCCAAGAGGAGGAGATCCTCGACGAGTTGGCGGGTGCGGGGGCGGCATCGAACCTCTTCCTCGGCCGCGCGCTCGGCGTCGAGGAGGGTGTCGACGGCCTCGGTGCGTTGCCCGGCCTGGGTGAGGCCGCGGGCAAGGTCGGTGAGGAGGTGGCCGCGTCTTTCCTTGGGGAGGGCGGCGCGGGCGGGGGCGGGGATGTCCGCGGCGACAGAGACGGCGTCTGCTCCTTCGGAGAGCTGGACGTGTGCGGCGACGCGGTACAGCCGCGCGTTTGTCGTGCCGAACGCGGTCCACATCCGGTTGAGTCCGTCGGCGCCGAGCTCCTCGGCGTGCTCGTCGGCCTGGTCCAGGAGGCCGGGCACGCTGCGGGCCGCCGCTGCGGCGCGGCGGTCGTCCGAGGCCCCGATGACGGCCTCGGCCATGGCCGCTTTGAGGTACAGCATCCCGAGGACGGACAGGCCGTCAGCGCCGCACGCGCGAAGTTCGGGTTCGAGGCGGGCGGCGGCGGCGACGGCGAACGCGGCGGCGGCCTCAGCCTGCCCGTGCATGGTCATGGCGTCCGTGAGGTGCCGGGCGGCCGACGCCATGATGACCGGATCGTGGGACCGCTCGGCCGCGGCCACGGCCCGGTGGCCGCTGATGAGGGCTAAGTCGTGGTCTCCGTACTTGATGCCGGCGGCCTCGGTCAGTTCGAGGGTCAGGGACAGCAGCCGGAACGCGCCGAGTCGGGTATCGCCCTGGTGGCGGGCGGCGGCCCGGTTGGTGTCGATCAGGAGCTCGGGGACGAGGCGGCCGAGGCTGGCGAAATGGCCGGACTGGAAGGCGGTACGGGCGTGGACGAGGCGGCGGTGAAGGGTGTCGAGGGGCAGGGGTTCGGCCGGGTCGTTGTCGGCTGTGCCGGTGAGCACGTCGTGTCGTTGCAGCGCGGCCCGGATGGTGTCGAGCTCGGCAGTGTCGAGGCACTCGCGGTTGGGGGTGTCGTAGAGGAGGGCCTCTAGGGGCACCTGTAGAACCGCGACTGCGCGTTCGAGGACGGACAGGGCGGGGTCGGCTTGCCGCTTGCCGCCCTCGAAATCCTGCACCCACCGGCGGGACTGTCCCATGAGGGCGCCGAAGTCCTCTTGCGTCATCTTGCGTCGGGTCCGCCAGTACGCGACGCGGCGGCCGATTCCTCGGTTGTCCATGGCACTACTCCGGGCCGGAACAAGTGAATGCACGCACTGTGCGTGCCTACTCCCTGTTGTACGCCCCTTACGGTCCGAGTATGGCCACTCCCGAGAACCTGCGCCCCGAATCGTGGGGCTCGCTCCTCAACCCTGACGAGGCGACGCTCGACCGGCTGCGACGCTCCCCGGCGCACGCGCTCGTGAGCGTCGGCGCGGCGTGGGACACCGTGGGTGGCGGGTGGGAGGCCCTCGTCGTCGCCCCGATGGAGCGCGGCCTCGCCGCACTCGACGCGCTCGACCTTCCCCTCGACGGCGGTCATCCGGTCATTGCCGACCATGCGCGTAACGAGCTCATCGCGCTGGTTCCGGGAGGTACGGCGGACCGGGCAGCCGCCGCCGGCCCGCAAGGGGTGCGCTCCCTCGCCGCCGGGTCGTACCTCGTCGTTCCGCGCGGCCCCTCGGGGTCATTCGTCGCGGCGTGGCTGAGTCGCCCAACGGGCGGGGCCGCGCGGTACGTTGACGCCTTCCACCTGTGCGCGGCGGTCCTCGACGCCGACGCGCGCCGCGGGGAGCATGTCCCCGCCTGTTGACCCCGTGTGCGGCTCCTCCCCCCGTGGGAGCTGTGCACGGCCCCCAGCCCCCGGAGCCTCGCGCCTTGGCTCCGGGGGCTTCTTCGCACCCAACTCCCTGCGCCTATGCGGATCGCTCATGTTCTGTGAGCTGGGGACATATGAGGCTCCACCGAACGAGGCACGCACATTGCGTGCCCACTCCGGGTGCTGCCGCCCCTACCGTCCGGAGCATGGCGCAATCAACGAATGGAACACCCCTCCCCGAAGGCGGCCCCGGCCACCTGCCGGCCACCCGTCGCCCAGCCGAGGACGTCGTCGGCTTCCGCGAGGACCGTACGCCGCCCTTCGCTCTCGATCTCGTGCGCTCCCTCGACGAGGCCACCCAAGGCGTGACCGCCCTCGACCGACTCGGGCCGTCCAGTGACGTCACGGTGAGCGCCCTCACCGCCCTGGTGTGCACCGGAGCAACACCGGCGGACGCGTTGCAGGCCGCGGCCGACGTCGCGCGGCGGACGCCCGGACTCGAACCGCACGGGCTGACCCTCGCCCGGGTGCCGGGCCCGGTTGATGGCTTGTGGGAGTACCACATCACCATGACGGTGACCTCGCGCGACCCGGAGACCGGGGAGTTCGGCGCGCCCATCCATCACGCCGACAGGCGGGGGTGACGAGGTGCACGGGGCCAAGACGTATCGGCTGCGGGACTACGCCGTCACCGCTGACGAGTCGGCGCTGTCGGCGTATCAGGCGGTGTGCGTGTCGGGGGACGAAACCGACTGTGGGGCGGACTCCGCAGACCAGCCCGACGAGGAGGAGCTCACACGGTGGATGGCTCAGCACACCCGCGACACCGGACACGACCGGTTCAGGCGGGCCCGCTGGGACTACGCCACGGTTCAGGCTGGGTCGTGGCGGTGACGGCCGGAAGGTTCGAGCGGCTGCTCGACGAGGCGGCGATACCCGAGGAACGGCGACGCGAGCTGTGGGAGCGCGCCGAGCGACTGCGTATCGGAGTCGATCACGCTCGTGCCGTCCGCACGGCCCTGTCCGATCAGCGGGCCCGACGGGCGAGGGGGCGGCCCACGTAGGCCGCCCCGCTCCCCCGCCCCCGAGAACATGGAAGCGCCCGGCCCTCACCGCGAGGGGCCGGGCGCTTCCGTGTGTGTTGTCTACGGCTGTTCGTCGAGGCGCGGCGCGCGGTATAGCGGCCGTTCGCGGTCCGGGTAGTGGGGAACCTCGTTGGCCATGGCGGGGAACTCGTCGAGGAGGCTGATCGCGCAGGGGCGGCGGTAGTCGTCCTCGGCCCATCGGATCGCCTCCCGGCGGGTCCACTCTCGGCGCAGGAGAACACCCTCCTCGGGTAGCCACACGATCCAGTCGCCGCGCCCGTTTCGACGCCGGAACCAGAGGAGCGCGAGGACCAGGGCGACGACCATCTCGACCCCAGCGACGGGCAACAGGCCCAGGCGCGGCGCTCCGGGTTGGAGCCAGGCGAGGAGGAGAGCGATCACGGCGCCGGTTGCCCAGGCAGGCCAATAGGCGTACGGCCGGGGCGGGACGGTACGGCGGTAGACCATGAGGGCCCCGACGAGCATCCCGCCCGCAAGCCACACGGGGGCAGTGCTGCCGGTGCCGACGCCGAGCACCGCACACGCCGCGGCGCCGCCGAGGAGGCCGCCCGCGGTCCTGCGGTCCTGGTCTCGTGTCATCCGATGTTCTCCCTCGACTCGTCGCCGGTAAAGGGTGTCATGCGGGTACGCCGGAGCGCCCGGCCCTCGTACGGGGCCGGGCGCTCCTGGTGGCGCGGGTGCCGTTACCTGCGGTTGCCGGTCTTCTCCAGCTCGCCCGAGCGGCACAGGACGTCGGCGATCCAGAAGGCGTCAACCTTCACGGTCCACCGGCCTTGCGTGAGGCGGCCGGGCGGAACCTCGTCGAGGATGACGCCGGTCTTTCCGGCCGCGCGGTCATCGTCTTCACACGACACGATCCGTACCTCGTCACGGGCCTGGTACATGCGGGGCACTCCTTGAGTGAGGCGGGTTGGCGGGTCGGGGGGTCGGTCGGCCTATCGGTCGACGACCGGCCGGTGAATGTCCCGGTGCTCGGTGCTGACTCGCAGCTCGTTCCCGTACTGAATGGCCAGGTAGTTGACCATTGCGGCCGAGCGGTGCCGGCCGCCCGCGCATCCCACGGCGACGCGGACCGTTCCGGCCGAGGGCCCGGAGCGGAAGGCGGCGATGGCGGCGAGGACGGCGCGGGCGAGCTCGGGCACGCCCTCGGTGGCGAACACGGCGCGCATGACGAGCTCGTGCTCGGCGGTGAGCTCGCGCAGTTCGGGGCTGACGTGGGGGTCCCGGAAGTGGCGCCGCATGTCGATGACGAGGTCAACGTCCGTGGGGGCGTCGTCGTGCAGGTATCCGAAGCTGACGAGCTCGATCTCGGCGGGGGCGGCGCGCAGGGCGTCGGCGAGCTGGGCCTCGGCCTCGTCGAGGGCCTCGGCGGCGTCCGGTACGCCCGCCTGGTCGAGGCCGCGGAATACCTCGACCTTGCGGCGGTGGTAGGCGAGGACGTCGAGCGGGTCGACCGGCTTCGGCTCTTTGCCCGTGTACGCGGCGAGCTCCTCGCGGACGGCCTCGTACTCCTCGCGGTGCGTGCCCTCGGCCGTCAGGGCGGTGAGGTCGGCGTGCCGCTTGCACACGTCGTCGTACGCGCCGCGCAGGGCCGAGGCGACGCGCAGCCGGTCGGACTCCCGCTGTAGGTCGGCGAGTTGGCGGTACAGGTCGAGGGCGCCGGCGGTGGTGGTGGTGTCGGTCATGGCGTGTCCGTTTCTCCTGGTTGCAGGGTCAGGGCTAGTGGTTGAGGTGGTCGAGGGCGCGCAGCAGTAGCGGGCGGTGCGCGGCGTAGAGGGTTCGACCGGCTGCGGTGACCGCCGCTTCGAGTTGGTCGAGGGAGCCGAACGGGAACCAACCCGCGTCCGCGGCGTCATCCCCGGCGGTGGCGGTGACCTGTTCAGGCAGCCGATAGAGCGCGCTGGTAGACGCGACCCAGGCGTGATCGGTGTTGCGCCAGTCGGTGACGACCTGCCGACCGAGGATGGCGGGACGCTGGCCCGACAGGTCGATACCGGTTTCCTCGCGCAGCTCGCGCACCAGGGCGGCCGGGGCCGTCTCGCCCGGGTCGACCATGCCGCCGGGGATGGCCTCCGCTCCAATGTCGTCGCGGGTGATCAGCAGTACCGACCGCTGTGCGCCGGTTCCGGCAATCACGATGGGGTCGGCGGCCGGGTTCTCGCCCCACTTTCCGAGGTTGCGCCCGGTGCGGCCGGTGCGCCCGTGCGGGTGCAGCGGCCACCCGCGCTCGTCGAGCTCGAAGGGAACCAAGGCGTCGGCCTGGCGCTGACTCCAGTCGCGCACCTGTTCCGGCGTGGCGTGTCCCTGGGCCCAGTCGGGTACGTGCTGGGCCAGCGCCAGGGGGCGCAGCTCGGGCGGCGTGATCTCGACCGGCGCATACTCCGGCCAGATCACCGACCAGTGGCGCCGGTCCTCGGGCACGATCGCGCCGGGGTGGTCGACCGGGGCATAGCGGGTCGCATCCATGTTTCTCCTGTTCGGTCCGAATCCGCCGGGCGGCGCCGCCGCCCGGCGGGGAATGGGACGGGGGGGGGGACGGGGTCAGTCGCGGACGGCGACGTACGCGGCGAGGCCCTCCATCAGGTGGTGGCTGGCCTGGTCCAGCAGGTACGCGCCGCCGAGGGGGCCGCCGAGGGTGTAGAACGAGCCCTTTCCGGTGGCCTCGGCCGTCTTGCGGACCGGCCAACGGCGGTCGATCAGGTAGTGCGTCGCGCCGGACAGGACGAGGGCGGCGGCCATGCTGCGGGGGCGCAGGCCGAGGCCGAGGACACGGTTTCCGACGAGGAGCGCGGCGGCCTGCGTGGCGGCGTACGAGGCGACGTGTCCCGCGAGGGCTTTGTGTCCCTCGGCGCCGGGCTTGGCCTTGTGCTGCGCCTGGTGGTCGCTCTGCACCCAGTGGTCGGCGACGTCGGCGGCGACGCGCAGAAGGGCGTACACGGCGGGGAAGGCGGCGGCGCGGTTGGCGGTCATGTCGGGTGGTTCCTCTCGAATATGTGCGGGCCGGGGCCTCGGGCGAGGCCCCGGGGGCGGCGCCGGCGGGTCAGCTGTGGGTGCAGCCGTGGGCGCGCGGGTCGGCGAGGTGGGTCTCGAACGCGGCGGCGTCGAACGGCGTCCACTCCCGGGCCGTGATCTGGCGCCCGCAGTCCTCGCAGGACCAGGAGCGCGGCCCGTGGACGCGTCCGTACGCCCGCCGGTAGGCGCGCTCGGTGGCGTTGACGAGGGCGTTGTCGACGGCCGACAGGGCGAGGACGGCGACGAGGACGAGGTACGCGACGCGGGCGAATCCGTCGGCGTTGAGCTGCGGCTCGACGGCCCACGCGGCGGCGACGGCGGCGAGCGCCGGGACGGCGGTGCGGACGAGGCCGAGGGCCAGGAGGCGGAGGCGGGCGGTCCCGAGCGGGATCGTGTGGACGGTGTTGCTTCGGGTCTCGGTCTTCACTGCGGTGGTTCCTCTCTGGGGGTCGGGCCGGGCCCCGGTGATTCACCCAGCGGGGCCCGGTACTGCGATGTGTGGGCGGTCAGTCGCGGGTGCCGGACTCCCACCGGTCGAAGCCGCGTTCACGGAGGTGGGTCCACTCCTGTCGGGCGCCGATGAGCTGCTCGGCCCACTCCATGGCGGCCTCGATGTCCGCGTTCGAGTCGTCCGGCCGGAAGGTCTCGTGACAGTCGCTCAGGTACTCGCCGGACTCCTTGTCGCCCTTGAGCTCCCAGCCGAGAACGTCCACGTCGACCCAGCCGGGTTCGAGCGTGAAGCGCGGGAACGGGCGAGGGGCGGGGGCCGCGGCCGGGGCCGCCGTGACGAGCTCCCGGAGGCTGGTCACCCGCCCGGCGGGGCGGCCGGTCCCGGCGGACCGGTGGACCCGCAGCGCGGCACCCTCGGGTGCGTCCGGCAGGGCGTAGACCCGGCCGCCGGCGAGGATGGCGAGGAGGCGGGCGCCGTGGCGCTCGCACCCGTCGGCCCCTGCGTTGGAGGAGTCGAGCACGGTCACGGCCGGGGCCCCGTCGCAGGGGGTCGGGTCGGTGGGCAGGGCGGCGGGGCACCGGACGACGCTCGGACCGAGCTGCTCGGCGTCGGTGGACCCGCCCGACTGGCCGGGGAAGTCGCGCAGTCCGGTGGCGCGGGTCTTGAGCGCGTTCGCGGCGGCCGGGCGGAAGCGGAGCCAGGAGCGGCCGACCTTCCCGTTCTCGTCCTCGGCGTAGACGACGAGGACGGCGCCCGCGGCGTCGGATTCGAGGTTGAAGCGGGTCACGGTGCCGGTGATCTCGACGTTCGGGTTCGGCTTCATGTGCGGGAGTTCCTTCGGTTCGGATCGGCCCGGGTCTCGGTCGAGACCCGGGGCCGGATGGTCTGGCGGGGGCGGCGGCTAGGGCTCGGTGGTGCAGTCCTCGCAGGACTCGGCGGCCTGTTCGCGGTGGTTGGGGCACATCAGCGCCCATGTGTGGACCGGCTCATCGGCGGGGGCGTCTTCCTCGGCGTTGAGTTCGGCGGCCCGGTTGGCGGCCTGCACCGCGCAGTCGTACGCCTCGACGCACCCCTCGTCGTTGAAGACGCCCGCCTCCTGCGCCCAGTGCGAGCGGCTGCACTCCTTGACCGGATCGCCGGACACATCCGGCCGGGCGGCGATCCGGTGCAGGCACGTCACAACGGGGGTGCAGTCGGCGGCGATCCATTCGGCGCCTCCGGCGACGACGACCCGGGCGGGCTCGTTCGCGCGGTACGTCATGCCCACAACGTGGCGCTCCTGGCCGTCGCCGCAGACGACGCGGGAGCCGGACATGAACCGGGCGGTCGACGCCGGCGGAGTCGGCTGCTCCTCGGTCTGGGC
The DNA here is from genome assembly GCF_053606025.1 of Streptomyces sp. NPDC055254. Taxonomy (NCBI): domain Bacteria; kingdom Bacillati; phylum Actinomycetota; class Actinomycetes; order Kitasatosporales; family Streptomycetaceae; genus Streptomyces; species Streptomyces sp. NPDC055254. The sequence goes on from NZ_JBSGQV010000045.1 coordinate 24,022, forward strand.
GGTGGTGTTCGTGTCGGGCCGCCATGCGAATACGGCTCGCAGACTGTGGGGCTCGACCTTCCACCCGGCATCGGTGAACGCCTTGGCGAGGATCTCGACACAGACGCCGTTCCACTTGTCCTTGCGGCTGGTGATGAGGCCGGACTCGATCCAGTACGCGGCGATCCGGCCGTTCCCGCGGGGCTCGACGAGGTAGCCGCGCACGGTCGGATCGGCCTCGTCGGGTTCGGTGATCTCGGTGTGCTCGGTGACGGTGGCGGGCAGCAGCGGCCGGAGAGCTTCGCGGGCGGCAACGACGTCGGGGTGTGTGATGTCGCTCGGGCGGCTTCCCTGGGCGGTGCCCAGGTGATCGACGACGACGCCCTCGACGATGCGGGGCTCGGCGGGCGCGGCCTGCACGGTCCGGGTGGCGTCGGCGGCCTCGACGGTCTCGACGAGCTGCACGACCGCGGCGGCGAGCGGGGAGGCCGCGGCCAGACGCTCGGCCTCGGCGCGCTCCGCCACCTTCTTCACGCACCGGTCGTGAGCCTGGGACGTGGGTCGCTCCGCGATGGTCTCGCGGGTGGAGAACTGGCCGTCCACGCGGGGGCGGATGCGGCGGTTGCAAAGGGCGCGTCCGTCGGCGTCGAAGGCGTGGCCGAGGACGGCATTCGACTTGGTGTAGGCCCAGATCGTTCCGGCCTTGAAGTCGTGTTCAGACATGCGGTGTTGCTCCGTTTCCGGTTCGGTTCTTGCGTGCCCCAACCCTGACACAAGATGCAGCTTTACTGCAAGTCCAACTGTGAGTTGTACTGAAACTCTCCCCTTGTTCGAGGTCGCCCGGACGCGACGGCGCCCCCGAGGGGTCCGCAGAACGGGCCCCTCGGGGGCGCTGCACCGGGAGTTACTCCTCCGCGTCGCCGTCGCGCATCTTGCGTTCGTGGCGCCGCTCGCCGTACGCCCCGGCCTCGCGGATTCCGTCGCGGGCCGCGCCGATCCCCTCTCGGCCCAGGCTCGCCGTCGACTCGATGGCCGAGGCGCCGGCGGTGGCCACCTGCCCGGCAGCGCCCGCAACTTGGCCGACTGCGCCCGCCACCGCGGCGACGGCGCCGAACGCGGCGGCCATGGCGCCTCCGGTCGCGCGCCCGGCGGGCTTGGCCGGTCCAGCGGGGGCGGCCTTGCCGGACTTCTCGGCGGCGGCAGCAGCGGCGCGGGCGGCCTGGGACTGTGCGGCGCCCTTGCCCTTGGCGACGAGAAAGCCCTCGATGTTCCCGGCCTTGAGGGTCAGGCGAAACGGCTTACCCTCCTCGGCCTGGGAAAGCGTCTGGAGGTGCGGCGTCGTCAGGTTCTCGACCTGAAAGAAGCACTGCGCCCGGCTGCGGCGCTTGCCCGAGGCGTCGGGGTGCATCTCGCCGCACGTCGCGTTGATGACGCCGCCCGAGGGAATGAGCGTGAGCTCGCGCGGGACGTTGCCCGTCCCTCGGCTCGGGCACCGGACGGCGACGCCGCCCACGGTGAGTTTGCGGATCTTGAGCGCAGTCATGTGCGGAGCTCCTATCGAGTGGTGATGGTGGCGGTGGCGGTGGCCTTGGCGCGGCCGAACAGTCCGGCGGTGGCCGTGGCGGTGGCCGTGGCGGTCTGCGCCCCGCCGGACCGGCGGCTCTTGACGACGGCGGCCACCAGGGCGACGACGAGGGCGAGAACGAACGCGATCTTGGCGAGGAGGACCAGGGCAGCGGCGAGGGCGGCGGCGGCCTCGGCGAACACCCGCAGCGCGTAGGCGGCGAGGGCGAGCGAGGCCGAGGCGGCGGTCATCAGGAGGGCGGTGGTCTTGGCCCAGGCCGGGACCGTGCTGGGCGCCGCGGGCGGGGTCGCGGGCTCGGCGCCGGCGGGGACGGTGGCGTACACCCACACCGTGCGGCCGTCGACGGTCCGGGCCTCGACGGCGCCCGGGATCGGGACCGGGGAGAGGAACGGGAGGGTCTCGACCGGGTGGGAGGGCATCGGCTCGGGGCGGTAGACGACGGGGGCCTCTGCGTACCGGTGGGCGGTGTTTTCCATGATCGTCGGTGCTCCTCGTCGTGATCAATTTGTATGGGTTTGAGATATCGGTACGGGCCGGTTCGAGTCGGGTTAGTGCAGGTCAGAGGCCCGTACGGGGCCGGTACGGGGGCCGTGGGGCGGGTTCACGTACCGGCCGGGGCGGGGTCCGTACGGAGGGCGTACCGGGCGCTGACCTGGGACGTTCCGACCCGTACGGACCCCGTACCGGGGTGCATACCTACACAATCCCGGCGGCCTGGCGGAGGTCGTCGAGGTAGTAGCCGTTCGCCCTTCCGCCCTTCGACCAGCCCCGGGAGGCGAGGCTCCGGCCGGTGCCGTCGAGGGCGGTGTCGAGGGCCTTCCGCAGCTCGGTCCCGCCGGTCTGGACATAGGCGGCCCGGTCCTCCTCACCGACGCCCAGGGCGGCGGGCGCCCAGGTCGAGGGGTCGAGCTGGGCGAGGCCGTCGAGGATGTCGGCGGTGGCCAGACGCTCGGGAAGCTTCTTGTCCTCGAACACCGCGAGGAGGTCGGCGAGGATGCCGCCGACCCGCGCCGCGCGCCCGGACTGCCCCGCCGCTTCCCCGGCGAGGGTGCCGGCGGCGATGCGCAGCGACCGGCCGCGCTCGCAGATGACACGGAACGCCGGAAGCTTGATCAGCAGGGAGCGGATGAAGCGGAGTCCGGTCTCGTCGGCGTGAATGCCCATGCCCTTGAACGCGGGGGCGAGCTCCTTTGCGTTCCAGCCGCTCGCGCTCGATCCGGTGCCGAGAATCGAGTCGCTCATCTGGTACGTGGCGCACAGGTGGGCGATGCGCTGCGGAATCGCGTCACGGATGGCGCTCGGGACGGCGTCACCGGTCGGCTTCTGTGAGGCGAGAATCGGAATCAGGCCCGCGGCGGGGCCCACCTTGGCGAGCGTTTCGAGGGCCTCCTCGATCCGCTTCCCGTAAGTGAGCTTGTCGTCCTCGTTCTCCTTGCCCTGGTTTTCGAGGTAGCGCTGAAGCTCGTCGATGATCAGGACACAGGGATACACCTTGTAATCCCGGACGATTTCGGGCGTGATCTTGCCCTCGGGGCATACCTCGTCGGGGAGCTCGAACAGGGCGTCGTACGCCGCTTCCATCTCCTTGACGAGGTCTTCGAGGACGTGCGTCAGGCGGCGGACGGCGGGCTCGGTGACACCGCGGACGTACGCCTCGGCGAGGAGGGCCGTCGCCGCCCAGTCCTTGCCGCCCTTGCCGTCGGCGACGATCACCCGGCACAGCGGGTCGAGGATGGCCGCAGCCGCAGCCGCGCGGGCGGTGAAGGTCTTGCCCTGCCTGGGCATGGCGCCGACGAGGAGGCCGAAGAACAGGAGCTCAATCGCGGTGATGCGCCCGGTCTCGTCCACGAACGTGGGGGCGCCATCCCAGATGTCCCACTGTTCGGCCGTCGCGAGGGGGGAGGCCACCGGCTCGCCGCCGAAGGGGTGGGAGTCGGCGACGCGCATGTATACGGAGCCCTCGTGCCCGTCCTGGCGGATGGAGAGCTGAATCGAGTCGACGGCGAGAGCCGCGGCGATGGCCTTGCGCTTGGCCCCCACTTCGGCGGCCGTCTTGCCCGACTCGCGGGGGAGCTCGAACCGTACGACGGACGCCCTGTCGCCCGGCTCGCGGGCGATGAAGCCCAGGACGGTCACGCTCTCGTCGTCCTTGAGGATGCCGACGCTACGGGCACGCAACGCCTTGTTGAGGCCCTCGTCGGTGAGGACCCCGGCGCCGGTGAAGTCGACGGCGTCGGTGACGGTGAACGTGCCGTCGGGCTCGCGACGGATCATCTCGCGACGGCCGAGGGCGTAGAGGATGCCGAACACCGGCAGCAGTACCGGGGCAGCCATGATCCAACCCCAGGTCTCCCCCAGGGCCAGGACGGCGCCCAGGTAGGTGCTGCACCCGGTGAGGCTGTAGACGGTGAGGGGCTCCCGCCGGCGGGCCCGCGCTTCCTTGCGGCGGTCGGCGCGAAGGTCGGCGATGTGCTCCGGGCCTGCCTTGGTCCGCCTCACCTTGTCGGCGATGTCTCCGTACTCGGTGGCGAAGACGTAGGACCAGGCGTCACGGACGCCGACCCGCGCGCCGAGGGCGGCGACGTTCGTCGCGCGCCACAGGTAGACCGGCGAGCGCAGGGCGTGAAAGGCGGAGGCGTTGACCCACTCGGCGCGGCGCTGGCGCCATACGCCCATGTCGGTGAGGGACTCGGGGACGAGGCGGCGAAGGTTCCAGCCCTCGCGCTCGTCGAGGACTTCGAGGACCCCGGCCTCGTCGCCGAGCTGGTCGGCGGGGGCCTCGTCGACCTTGTCCAGCCGCACCGTTCCGGTGGACAGGTCCGCGATGCCGGCGGGGGTGGTGCGGACGGTCTCGCGGGCCGCGCGGGCGAGGAGTTCGAGGCGGTCGAGGGTCTCGGGGTCCTGGTAGGCGGCGAGGTCGATGTACTGGGCTTCGCGCTCGCCGTGCTCGGTGCTGGTGGTGGACATGCGGGGTGCTTCCTCTCGGGGGGGCCCGGCCGCCGGGGGAAGCGGCCGGGCGTGGTTCAGGGGGCGAGCGCGCTTTCAGCGGGCGGGGGCGGGGGCCGGGAGGTCTGCGGCGTCCAGCTCGGCGAGCGCGAGGTGAAGCCGGGCCCGGGAGGTGTCGGAGGTGACCCCGATCGCGTCCCCATACATCAGGTTTTCGCGGGCCTTCTCGGCGGCCTCCCACGCCTTGCCGACGTGGACGTTGGCGAGGTCGGCCGTCTCGAACTTGAGGTAGACGAGGCCGAGCTCGGCGGACGCCTTGGCGAGGTGGTGGTGATCCCCGGCGGCCTCGGTGTCGGCCATCTGGGCGAGTTCGCCGGCGGCGAGCCGGTACAGGCTGCGATGGGTCGTCACTTGCCGCTCTCCTTCTTCTCCGCTTCGGCCTTCTTCTTGGCGGCCCTGCGCACGGCGAGGTTCTTGCACGCCCACTTGAGGGCGGCCGGGCCCCAGAGGATCAGGGCGAGGACGAGGAGTCCGACGACGGCGGCCGGGCCCCATCCGTTCTCGGGGACGAGACGGATCGTCATGTACGAGAACCCGAATCCAGCCGGGATCAGGAGGCGCGGGGGGTTGTGGCTGGCGGCGCTCATCGGGCGTTCTTCCTCTCGGCCTTGACGTGGTCGCGGAGCCGCATCGCGTAGCGGTAGTTACCGCCTCCGATGGCCTGCCGGACGTTCTTCACGGACAGATGCGCGGCGCCGCCGAGGAGGTCGGCAAGGGCGCGAACCTGGGCGATGTGAGCGGCGTCGAGGGGCCTGTCGGGGACCTTCGGGGCGGTCCGTCCGACGACTCGGCCTAGAGCCTGCTTCCCTTTGCGCCCAAGGGTTTTCGCGCTTCGACCACCCTTGCTCGGGCCGCCGGTCGGGCCGCCCGAGGAGCGGCGCGCGGCGGGTCCCTCGTCGCCTCCGTCGGGCGGGAAGAGGTCCCCGAGGAGCTGCTCGACGGCGAGGGTTTCAACCCCCACGCCGTGGGCTGCGGCGAGGGCCTTGTCAGCGTGGCCACGGCGGGCGACGACGCGAGCGGTGGTGGCAAGCTCGGCGCCGTGCTCGTCGCGCCATGCGGTCCGCCACGCTTCCTCGGTGTCGACCGTGCCGTATGGGTGCGCGGTCAGGATGTCGGTGTACCGGTTGTAGACCGTGGGGAAGCGACGGCGGCGCCTGCGGTCGTGCCGTCGGCTGCGACGTTCCTCCCTGCGCTGCGCCTTGGTGCGGGTGGCGCTGACGCCGTGCCTACCCCAGCCGCGGACCTCCCAGAAGAACACCCCCGCATAGCTCGCAGCGGCGAGGACCCACGCGAGCCACCCGCCGGGCGAGTCCGGGGCGTGGCTGTAGTTGATGACCGCGGCGAACGTCGCGCAGGCCCACATGACCACCCGGAAGCGGCCGACCGGCCTTCCCTCGCGCTTGGCGCGCTCGCCGGAAACGGTGGCCACCCACGCCCCGGCCTCCAGCATCACGGCGAGGCACAGGGAGATCACGCCAGGGAGGCTCTCGCCGTTGAGGGCGCGGAGCTGGAAGTACAAGGCCGGGACGATGCCGCACGCCATAACGATCATCGCGCCGACGGTGTCGCCCTCGCGGCTGAGCTTGGCGAACAACTCGGCACGGGCGGCCTTGCGCTCGGCCTTGCGGCGCGTCTTCTCGCGGTCGCGCTCCCGGCGGAGACGACGCTCCTCCTCGGCCTTGGCGGCGCGCTCCTGGCGCTCCTCCTCGACCCGGGCGGCACGCTCCTTGCGCTCCAGCTCGGCGAGGGCGGCACGCTCCTTGCGGTCCTCCTCGCGCTCGGTGAGGCGGTCGAGGCGGTCCTCGGCGCGGTCGGCGGACTTGTCCCGCCGGCGCTCGTCATAGAACGAGGTGGTGCTCACTTGGTGATCTCCTTACGGGCGCCCCAGCGGTTGATGGAGCACAGGGGGCAGGCGGTGAAGGGGATGCCGCGGACGTGGGCGCGGAGCCACTCGGCGCACATGAGGGAGCCAAGGGCGGCGGCGGCGAGGGCCTCAGCCGCGCGGCCGTCGAGGTAGGAGACGGCGGCCCATCCGACGACGGCGACGAGGGCGGCGGTCGAGGTGGCGACGTGATGGACGGTGGCGGCGAGTCCGGCGGCGGAGTCGCTCAGGATGTGGCGGGCGGTGGTGCTCATCGGGGGGTCTCCTCGTCGGCGTGGCGGTCGAGGGCGGCGCGGGCGCGGCGGCGGTGGTTTTCGGCGGCCCACAGGACGGCGCATCGGGCGGCCTGGTGGGCGGTGGCCGGGTCGGTGAACCCGTGGCGGGCGAGAGTCTCGGGGGAGACGTCGCGGACCAGGGCGCACGCTGCGGCGGTCACGGCGCCGGGCGGGGCGTCGGGATCGAGGGCGCCGGCGGCGCGGCGGGGATGCTGCGGACCATCGCGGCGAGGCGGACGGCGAGGCGGCCCAGGACCAAGGCCCCGGCAACGAACGTCCCGGCCTTGACCAGGGTCACCAGGGCGGTGAACAGGGTCACGACGAAGGGGGCGGCGGCCTGGGCGAGGCCCGCGAGGACGAGAACCAGGACCAGGAGAGCGGCGGGGTGCAGCCGGTCGGCGTAGCCGAGGAGGGCGCGCAGCACGCGGGCGGCGGCGTGGCGGGTGATCGTCACGCGGCCCACCCCCGGAGAACCTCGTCGGTCTCGTCGAGCTCGTAGCCGTCGGCGTTGTCGGCGCGCTCCATCTCGTCGGCCAGGACGAGGAGGCGGCCGTACGCCTGCGGGACGTTCACGAACCCGGCGTCGATCATGTCGACGAGGGCGGCGACCCGGGCGGCCTCGTCCTCGAACGCGGCGAAGAGGGCCGCGGCGTGGTCGGCGTCGCTCAGGTCGTCGGCGATCTTGTACTCGTGACCGGTGACGAGGTCGACGTCGAGGCCGATCACGGCGGAGACGTCCAGCCGCGCCGACTCGTCGAGGAAGCGGGCGGCCGTGGCGATTCGCGGAATCGGACCGGATTCGGGCATGGTGGTGCTCACGCGGATCAACTCCCTGTTTCAGGCTGGTGAGTCGAGCCCGCTTAGCGGCCCCTTTGCGTGGACTAGACGCATTGGGGCCGCGCCCGTTTGGGCAGCGGGTCACACTTTCCGCCTCCTCCATTCCTAGGAATGGGGCGGCTGGTAAGACCATGACATCCCCCGGAACCACTGTCAACCATTCCTAGGAATGTGCTGTACTGAATACACCCGACGGGAGGAAGTGCGAGGCATGGCCGGTAAGTGGCAAGCGTTGGCCGACAGGCTCGAACGCGAGATCAAGGAGGGGGTGTATCAGCCCGGAGAGCCCTTGCCGCAGATCCTTGATCAGGTGGCGGCCGGCGCGGGGGCAAAGGCGACCGTGAGCCGCGCCTATCAGGAGCTTGAGGCTAAAGGGCTGGTGACCTCTCGCCGCGGCCACGGAACAGTGGTGCGCGACCGCAGCCGTGTGCGGGTGCCGCTGAATCGGTTCGAGCGCGTCCTCGACCCCGGCGGAACCCGGGGCCCATGGGAGGCCGCGACTGCCGAACAGGGCCTAGACGGACGAATGGAAGTCGCCACCCCGGCCGCCGAGACGCTCGACGCTCCCGCCGATGTCGCCGAGCTCCTAGAGCTCGACCCCGGCACCCAGGCAGTTCGCCGCCGGCGCCGCGCACTGATCGGCTCGGACGTCGTCGCTCTGCAAGAGGCCTGGTACCCCCTCGACGTCGCCCAGGCGGCGAGTCTCGACCGACCCGAAAAGATCACGGGCGGTATCCTCGCCGCCCTCCTCGCCGCCGGTCTCCTACCAGTCGAGGCCGACGAGTACGTGACCGCCGAGGAGCCGACACCGCAGCAGGCCGCCCAGTTGGCCATAGGGGGCCGGGTTTCGGTCCTGGTGATCGACCGCGTCACCAAGGACCGCACCGGCCGGGCAATCGAGCTTGTCCGGGTCACGGGCGCGTCCGACCGGCTGCAACTGGTGTACTCCCCTCTCCCGCTCCAGGTCCGCGTACCCCGTAGAGGCCGCACGTCCGGCTCGTAACCGAGCGCTCGGGAGACCCAAGGGCCTTGCGCCCTTGGTGTCCGGATTTCCGGACACGGCCTTTCCGGCGGACTGGGGGCGTGCTACCCCGTGCCGCTCAACCGATCACCGCCCCGCCCGAAGGACGAGCGCCCGGCCCCGGAAGGGGCCGGGCGCTCTTGCGTTTCCGGGCATCACCCCCGCCGTCCGAACGGGTGGTTCTCCCCCTCGCGTACGCGGGCGCAGCCTGATGGGGCGCGCCCAACTCATCATGGTTCGGGAGCATTTGACGCTTTCGCAATGTTTTGCCACATTTCGATCCCGCCCACCCCGGGCGTACCGAGAGAGAGGTCGATCACCCATGGCACGACTCACCGAGTACGACGAGAGGCAGGCCGCCGGGCGGCTGCGCGTGGCCATCACAGCGTTCCGCTGGGCCATTCACGCGGGCATCGCGCCCCGGCCGGATGCGTCCGAATGGAAGTGGTCCCGGACGGCGGTCGAGGCGATGGACCGGGACGCCATCGCGGCCGGACTGCCCGGCGAACCGCTGTCCGGCCGGCAAGCCGCGGACCGGATCGCCGAGGCCCTCGGCACGCCGAACATTCCCGGCGAGCCCCCGGCCGTCACGGCGTTCGTCGTGCGCCGCTTCATGGCGGCCGGGTTGCTCACCGAGCTGTCCGCTAACCCCGACGGCTCCCTCGTCCATCCGTCCCAGGTGGCCGAGGTCTGCGCCCGCCCCGATCTGGCCGAACTCGTCGCGGGCGCCTCACCGCTCGGCCCTGACCAGGCCGCGGCCCGCCTCGGCGTCCGGCGTTCCGACTGGGATCACATGGTGCGCTTGAAGTGGATCGCACCGGCCGAGTGGCGGGAGGTCCAGTTCGGAACCAGCAGGGCCGGAGCGGTCGACGTGCCCATGTACCGGGTGGCCGATGTCGACGCCCTGCCCGCCGCTCACCCCGAGGTCGATTGGCCCGCGCTGCGCGCCGTCGAGAAAGGGCGGCGGTCCCCGCTCGCTGCGGTAGCTAGGTAGTCCCCCGGCACGACAGAGGCCCCACGCTCCCGAGCGGGGGGCCTCTGCGAGCGTCGATGGTCCTCACGGAAAGGGCGACGCGATGTGCAGCCCACCCCTATTCTCGGGAACATGTCTGAGACCGTGTCACCCGAGATTCCGGGCCCGCTCGCTGTCGCCCTGGTCCAGCGGATCGGGGCTGTCCGACCCGAGGATGGGCTCTACGGACAGGGCCGGATCGCTGGGTACCTCGAAGTCCTGGGGGCACTGCTCGGGACCGACCGGCCGAGCGACGCCGCATTCGAGATTGCGGCGACACTCGACCTCGCCGCGCCGGACGCTGCTCGAACAAGGTAGGCCGCACAACGACGAGAGGCCCCGCCCCGGGAACTTCGGGGCGGGGCCTCTTGCGCGTCTGTCAGGGGCCGGACACCAAGGCGACGACGAGAACCTCCCGGCGGACGTCGTCGATGCGATAGAGGACGCTCGTCCACGCGGGACGACCGCTGACGGTGAGTAGGGCGGTGTAGAGGCCGCCGACGCGGTCGGGGTAGAGCTCGCCGAGGTGGTGCGGGGCGTCGGCGAGCTGGGCCTCGAACTTGAGGACGGAGGCCCGTTCGTCGGGGGTGGCCGTGGCGAGGGCGGCACGGCCGGTGTCGCTGTAGACGACGGACCAGGAGGAGGCGCCGGCGGTCACCGGCTGGACTCCTGGGGGGCGTCGAGGATGTCGGCGGACGTCCACCGGGGGGCGGCCGGGTCTGTGCTCGCGGCCACGGCGGCAAGGATCGTGGGGTTGGTCCGCATGACAAGCCGGTGCCGCCACACGCGAACGAGAGTGGCGTACGCCTCGGGGTCGTCGAGGTCGAGCTCGCCGAGCTGGGCCTCGAACGCCTCGCGGTCGGCCGGACTGGCCGCGGTGAGTGCGGCACGGAGTTGGGTCACGGTCCGCGGGCCGCCGTCGGGGTGGGTGCGAAACGGGTCGATGGGTTCCTCGGCGGGTGCTGCGCTCACGCCTCGGCCCTCCTGAATCGGAACTCGGTGGTGCCGGTGCCGGGGTTCGTCGTCTCCTCGAACTCCACGCCTGCGGCTTCCATCATCGCCCGCTGCATGACGACTGCGGAAGTCTTCCCGCAGCCGACCGTACCGACCATCAGGGTGTTGCCCTCGGGGGTGCTCTGCTCGCTCCAGAACGCGACGGGCCTCGTCTGCCCGTGGTCGAGACGGGGGGCGTCGATCTCGTGCGGTTCTCGCATCTCAGGCTCCTTGGGCCTTGGTGAGGGTAAGCCGGTGCTGGGTTTCGAGTTGCGCGGCTGCCTGCCGGGGGATGGTGAGAACGCCGTCGAGGAGCGTGCGGGCCTTGGCGTACGCGGCCTGTCGCTCGTGTTCTCCGCCGCGTCCGTCGAGTGCGATTTCGAGGAGGCCGCGGGCCTTGGCGACGATGGCGCGCTCCGGTTGGGGAACGTGGCGGGTGCCGGTTCTGCGTGCGTGTTCGTCTGCGGCCCGCCATGCGGTTTTCAGGGCGCTTACGGCCGTCCGGTACGCGGCGAGGTCGTCCCCCCGGCGGGCGTCGCCGGCGGCATCCATGGCATGCAGGAGTGCGGCGGTCTGGGGCACGGTGACGTCGTCGAGGGCCGGACGGTCGAGGAACGCGAGGACGTCGCAGACGTATTCGCCGTACGTCTCGGTGACCTCGTCGTGGTCCGTCTCGATGACGTGGCGGCGGGCGAGCTGGGCGGCGGCGCGCTCGCGTCGTGCGGCCGTTCGGCGACGGCGCCGGTTGCTGAGCTTGGCGGCGGGAACGGCGACGGCTGCGGTTGCCGCGAGACCGAGGACCGTCCAGAGCGCCCAGGCCGGGACGAGCGGCCCGTCCTCGGTAGGTTCCTCGCTGGGCGCCGGCGGCTGCGGGGCATCGGGACCGAGGACGAACTCGGCGATCTCTCGGGGCCACATGAGGGCCGCCGTTACGAGGCCGCCGAGGACGAGCGCCCGCAGCGCCCCGCCGAATCCGCCTCGTAGGTAGGTGTGGAGCGCCACCCATGCGGTTCCGAGGGCGGCGGCGCTACCCAGGATGGAGAGACTCCAGTCTGCCCACTCGGTCATGACGTGGTCAGGCCGCAGCTCGCGAGGTCTTGCCCTTGGTGGCGTCCTTGCGGGCCTTGCGGTTGCGGGCGGCCTCGGCGAGCCATCCGGGGTGTTCCTTCTCGACGAGGTCACGGAGGTACTGGGCGGCGATGCCGGCCTTACGGGCGACGGCGGACAGGTGTCCGTACTCGTCCGAGGTGATGGCCTGGGCGACGGCTTCGGCGAGTAGTGCCGCATTGTCCTTCTCGGCCTGTTCCTTGGACCGTTCGGCCTTCTTGCGGAGCGCGTCGAGGGTGTCGGTAGTCATGGGGTGAGGATGACACGTTCACAAGTACGCTGCAAGCAACACTTGCAGTTGGGCTGCGACCGTGGAAGAGTGTCCGGTGATCGGGGCTACTAACCAACGCACCGATCCACCAGTCGTTATGAGTCCAGCTCACAAACTGTGGGGGCGAAGCATATGGGGAAGTTCGCTAGCGCCATGAGTTCGACCGAGTCGACGCTCCGGGTGACGGTGGCCGCCCTGATGCGGGCGTGCGGCGAGAACCAGACGAGGTTGGCCGCGGGGCTCCGGATCACTCAGGGGCAGCTCAGCCGGAAACAGAACGGGCGGGCGGCGTGGTCCTTCGGTGATCTCGACCTTTTGTCCAAGCACTACGGCGTTCCGGTTCCGGATCTTGTAGCCGGTCCGTCGCACGCGGTTAGCAAGTTGCCGCACGTCCGGTTGGCGCAAACGATCGGCGGCACACAAGAGGTATTCACGGTTTAAATCGCCTGGTCACAGGCGGTATCCGCGCTATCACACGCGCGGTGGGGTTTACCCCTTGGTTCGGCTCCAATCATGCGGAAAGCCCCATCGGGGGTGTGTCGGGAGTTACCAGCTCCCGCCCGATGAGGCTCTCCGCATGACCCGCTCTTAGGTCTACTGCGATTGTGCCACGCTATGCCGGGCGCTACACCGCACAGGCCGGAAAGGCCGTTTTGTGGCACCACATCGGGACATCAACCCGGACAACTGCGAAAATTGCCGCCGCGTTTTCGCGGCACTCGAAGATCACCGGATCGCCGATCCCGAGACGTGGCTCACCACGGTGGAGATCGGGAAGGTGGTCGGTCTCAAGAAGCGCGCCACCCAAGATCACCTTGGCCACCTGTTCGCCAAGGGGCGGATTGACGCGGACCGTCGTACGCCGCTCGTCGGCGGACTCGGTCAGCCGCTCTTGCCGGGAGCCCAGGAGTGGGCGGCGGCCATCGTGGCGCCTGACCCGACGTGCGCCAAGTGCCTCGTCGCCCTCGCTGCGTTCGGTTGGGAGGGGCAAATTCACTGGGATGAGCTCGCCGCGGCTGCGGGAGTTTCGAAGCGGACGGCCGAGCGACACCGGGCGCACCTGATCGCCGCGGACCTCCTCGCGTTTCGCGTGGTGCCGAATTCGGGGGAGGACGGGAAGAACTACGGTCGCAAGCCGGACCGCTTCACCCTCATGAGCGGACTCACCGCGCCGAAGCTCGCCGGGGCCGCGTGGGACGAGGCGCCGGCGGTGGCGGCACGGGTGATCGAGCGTGTCCGCTGGTTCGTCGGTTACACCGAGGAAGCGCGCTCGAACGCGGTCAAGTCGGTGACGTGGTGCCTGCGCAACGGTTGGCCGGAGGAGGTCCTCCTCCGGGCGTTGGACGTGTCCGAGAACCGGCAGGCGTACAACCCCGGCGGCTACCTGTCCAAGTTGCTGCGGAAGTTGCCGACTGAGTACGTCATCCCGGCCCAACAGGTCTGGCGGGGCGAGGTAGCGGAACGGCAGGTCGACTGCCCGATCTGTGACACGCCGTTCAAGACCAAGGTGCCCGGCCGGGTGCTCTGCGGCGGCGGCTTCTGCCTTCGGCCCGAGCTCGCCGTGATCCCGCTCGACGCCCGCGTATTCAAGATCGCCTGAGAGGGGTTGTGCCCGGCATGGGAAAGATCATCGACGCCATGAAGTCGCGGTTCCAGACCCGCGACATCCCCAAGACGATCAAAGGCCGTTTCAACGCCTTGATGCGCAAGGAGAAGGGCGACACCGCCAAGGTGGCGGAGCGTCTCGGCGTCTCGCGCCGCACGGTGCAGCGGTACGTCAAGGGCGATCGGGACATCAGCAAGAGTAAGCCGGAGATCGTCGACCGCCTCACCCAGGAAGTGTCCAAGGACCACCAGCCGCGCGTACGGGCCAAGGCCGAGGCCGAGGCCAAGGAGCGCGGGCTCTACGTCGAGACGCGGGCGCGGTTCGGATTCACCGCCGCCGGCGAGACGACGGACGATGCACGGATGCGGCGCCTCACCGAGGACGTCCCCGATGACCTGGTCCCCCAGATCTTCGAAGCGCTGCGCAACGGCGACGAGGACAAGGCCCGGGAGATCATCGCCGAGGGTCTCGCCCGGGAGTATTTCCGCGAGCCGGACACCGAGGGTGTGCGCGGGCTCGACGTCGATTTCACCGACATTGATTACATCGAACTGGACTACCGGTGATGACCATGTCTGAGACCACCTACACCGCGCCCCTCCTGGTCCTCGACGCGCCCGCGGGTTCCCTCGTCGCCCACCGGCCGGACGTCCAGCGGCTCGACGTCCCGGCGGCCGTCGTAGACCTGCCGTCCGCCGCAGAGTGGGCCCTCGCGTACGGCCTGGGCGCCCCGAAGCTGTCGGAGTTCGGCGAGGACTCCGCGCCGCTCCTGGTCCTCACCGAGTCCGCGGTCGAGGCCCTCGGGCTCCCGGCGCAGCTCGACGACCGCAAGCGACTGCGGGTGCCGGACGATCACCCGGCCGTCAAGGGCGTGGAAGAGGCGGGGTGGACCATGTCGCGGGCGGGTCTGGGTGCTTGGACGCACCTGTACCGCAACCGCGACGAGGTCCGTATCGCCGTGGTGTCGTGGGGTGCGTTCGGCGAGCACATGCGATGGGGCGACATGGATTTCGTCGCCGTCGACCCGTCGGCGTTCGCGTACACCCTCGGCCTCTACGCCGAGCGGGTCGTGAGTCCGACCGGCTCGACCGCCGGATGCAGCCTCACCCTGATGGAGGCCGTACGTCCCCGAACCCGCCTCGTCTACGACCAGGGGACGCGTCGGATGCGGCGGGTCCCGGTGCCCGGGTCGCTGTCGGAGCCGGTCGACCCCGCTCCGCCCGAGGCGCCCGACGAGCACCCCCTCGCCGCCGAGCGGACGCGCGAGGAGGCCAAAAACCCGGCGCACGTCCTCAACGAGGAGGCCCTCGCCTGGTACCGGGAGCCGACCGAGCACGAGACCGGCGCGCCCTACGTCGTCGGCCTTGATCTCAACGTGGCGTTCCTGGCGGCGGCGAACCGGCTCACCGTGGGCATGGGTCCGGCCGTCTACACCGACGGCCCGCGGTTCGACAAGAAGGTGCCGGGCTCGTGGCTGGTCGACCTGTCCGGCGCCACGCTGCGGACCAAGCACCTGACCACCAAGGAATGGATGCCCCTTCCGGACCACTTCCCCTCGCCGTTCACTCCGACCGGCAAGGCGCCGACGGGCCCGGCCTGGTACGCGACGCAGACCCTCGCGTATGCCGTCGAGCTCGGCATCGACGTCCAGCCCATCGCCGCGTGGCTGCGCCCGGAGTCGGGCGGGTACCTCGACCTGTGGCACAACCGGCTGCGGGATGCGTACATGGCCACCCTCGCGGACCTCGGCGTGACTGCCGACATGGACGAGGAGGCATTCCTCAAAACCATGTCGACGATCAAGGAACGCGACCCCGAGGCCGTCGCCCTGCTGTCCGCGATCAAGCAGACCGCAAAGGGCGGTATCGGCAAGATGCGCGAGCGGCCCCAGGGCAAGCGGGCGGGGAAGTTCGCCCCGTGGCCGGCACTCAAGCGCCCGACTTGGCGCCCCGACATCCGGGCGGCGGTGATCAGCGCGGCCCGAGTCGGCGCCCACCGCAAGATGACCAAGACGTGGGCCGCTACCGGCCTGGTCCCGCTCGCGGTGCTCTCCGACTGCGTGATCTACCCGTCCGGTCACCCGACGGCCCGCGCGGTGGTGCCGCGTAAGCCGGACGGAACGCCGCTGCCGGGAGGCTTCCGCCTCGGCCCGAATCCCGGGTTCGTCAAGGAGGAGGGCGTTCGCTCGATGACCTGGTTCAGGGAAATGGTCGCCAAGGAGGCGAACCCCGCGAGATTCATCAAGGAGGGCAAGGACGCCGGGCGCGAGGAGTAGGCAGGGCGTACAGCAAAGGGGCGGGGTTTCGGTGATCGCCGAGGCCCCGCCCCTTTGTGTCCTCTCCCGTCCCCGCCCGACGTCCTCATGACCAGGACGTCTTAGTCCGTGGTGTTATCGCTGCTCAACGCTGTGGAGCGGGTACCGGGAACCGTCACAACGGGAGGGACGGTGACGGCTTCGCGTAGCTCCTCAGATGCCCTACGGGCCCGGTAGGCGGCTTGGCGGCATGCTGGCCGACAGTAGACGGCATCGCGACGGTGGCCGTATCCACGGGCGAAGCGGTGGCCACATGCGGGGCAGCGCGCGACGGCCTCGGTCTCGCGACCGAGGGTGTACCAAAGGCCGACGGCCACCGCTTCCATTCGGTGGCTGCGCCACCGGCGCGCGGCGGCTTTGCACGCCGGGCAGCAGAACCGCTTGTCGCTGCGAGAAGTCACCGGCAGCGGCCTGGAACAGTTGATGTACGCGCACCGGCGAACCTGTCCGCCCATGCCTCCATGGTAGATCCGGGCCCTGACGACGTCGCCGACGTCGCGCCCTCGGTAGCGCACAGAACGCGACAGGCCCCCGCTCGTACGGGGGCCTGTTCGGGGCGGTTCTGTTACTCGACGATCTCGGCCTCGACGACCTCGACTCCCGCCGGGACCTTGGCGTGAGTGTTAAGCCACCGCCCGGCCGCCCGGATAGCCTTTACGTCCTTGTCGGCGGCCACGCTGTCGAACGGGGGGACCTCCTCGCCGAGCCTACCGAGGGTCGCGACGAGCTTCTCGGCCGTGGCGGCGACGTCCGCGAGCGTCTTGTTCACCGCTCGTCGCTGCTCCTCCTCGGACGGGGTGAGCTCGGTCGGGGTCTCCGTCACACCCCAGTCCAGACGGGTTTTCCTGATCAGCGCGGCCGTCAGCTTCTTGCCGGACGTCTCGGCCTCCTCGACCGCGTCGGCCAGTATGGCGAGCGTGGTCTCCTCCCCCTCCTTCTTCCAGGTGGTGACGAGTTCGAGGGCCGCCGACTTCGGCAACTCGACCTTGACCGATCGGGTGGGCGCCTCGGTCTGGGTGCTGGGGGCGCCGGCTTCGAGGGCCTGCCGCTGAGCGGGAGGCCCAAGGGCCTTGCGCCCCTTGGTGTCCGGATTTCCGGACACGCTCTTTCCGGCGGCTGCGGCAATGCGGATGGGGGCGGTGTCCATGAGCTCGTACAGGGTTGAGCGCTTGTATCCCCACCGCTCGAAGCCGTAGTTCTCGATGGTTCCGTACTTCGGGATGTGCAGCTCATCCCCCCGGATGCCGTCGAGCGCGAGGCCGATCTCAATCTCGGCGCGGAACCGCGCCTTCATGACGGTGTGGGCGAGGCTGTTCCGTGAGGTCTCGATCGCCGCCTCGTACGCGAGGAGTCGCTCCTCCGGGTCGTCGGGAAGGCTCGCCCGGTCGAGGAGCTGGGGGGCGAACGGGTCGGCGACGGCAGCGGGCAGGCCGCCGCCGAAGTTGGCGAGGAGATCCTCCTCCTGGTCCTCGTTCCCCACCGTGCCGACTGCCGCGGGGGCGGGCTCGATCGCCCCGCCCGGCGACTGGGCAGGGTCGGCCGCCGGGGCGGTCCCGTCCGGCGTCTCGGCCGTCTCCGTGGAGTCCGGGGCCTGGGAGCGGGTCACGATGCCGAGCTTTCGCCGGCGCCTGCTGCCGGTGCCGGTCTCGGTGCTCACGCGACCCTCACCGGGTTGAGGAGGAGGCGGGCAACCTGTCCGTAGTCGGCTACGGCGGTAGCTCGGGGAGCATGAAGCCGCGTCGGCTGGTGAGTCGCCGGCGCTTCGCCGACGCTGGTCGTCTTGCGGATGGGGGAGACGATCGCGTCGGGGTAGTCCTCGGCGGCCTGTTCCTCGACCTCCCGGGCGAGATTGGTCCGCTCCCACATGGTGGTGAGGATGGCCGCAACGCGGAGTTTGGGGTTCTCGCGTCGCTGGATCTTGGCGATCGTGTCGCTGATGCTCAGGACGCCTTGCGCGTCGAGGGCGCCCGGCTTCACAGGAATGATCGCGTCGTCCGCTGCGATCAGGCAGGCCAGGGTGACGAGGCTCATCGTTCGCGAGGCGTCGATGACCGTCACGTCAAACCGCATCTCTGATTCGGCGATGGCGTACCTCAGGGCGTTGTCCGTGCCGCTCGTGCGCTCGTACTCGACGCGGGAGAGGTCTGCGCCACAGGGGACGACGTAGAGGTTCTCGAACCGCGTCGGATAGGTGGCCTCATCCAAGGTCACATCCCGCACGGGGGCGCCCGGGTTCGCCGGGTCAGGTTCGGCGCCGAGGAAAACGTGACGGAGGCTGTAGCGCTGATCCATCGGGAGGCTCTCGGGGTACAGCACGCCGAGCCAATACGTGATGGCGGCGTTCTGCGGGTCTGCGTCGATCAGTCGGACACGCAGCCCCATAGCGGCCCAGGCCGCCGCGAGCTCAACGGCCGTAGTCGTCTTGCCCACGCCGCCCTTGTTGTTGGTGACCACGAACACGCGGGCCGGGTCGGCGGGGCGGAAGGTGGCCGGTACGAGGGTGGCAGCGGACCACTGATGGTGCGGTGCCTCCGTATTCCACTCGCTGACGATCGACAGGAATTCAAGATCGTCCGCAAGGGGCGGAATCGGGGTGAGTGTCGTCATGGCGTAGACGGTAGCCATGATCGGACCGTGCGACGTACTCGCACCCCGGAACTCACCCCCATTCGTGACGCTGGGAGGCCCGGAACCCTTGCGGTTACTGGTGTCCGGAAATCCGGACACGCACGGACGGCACGCGCGGAAGGCACGGAAGCGGCCCCGGAGCATCGGACCAACCCGGAGGGCTCGGAAAGGTCACTGTGCACCCCAGACGTGCGGGCCACCGCCGCGCCACTGAATGAGTTCGGACCGTGCGACGTCGCTCTCGTCGAGGCCCTCCAGTCCGGCCCGGCGCAGGAACTCGACGACGTCACGGAGGCCGACCGCGCGGCCGAGGATCGCGTCACCGGCACGCACGCGACGCCCGCCGCCCTCGTCGGGCGGGTAGACGATGACGGCGGCCCCGTGCATACCTCCCAGGGTGCGGCGGGCGCCTCTGCCCGGCATCCCGGCGGCCGGTCACCGAACCCGCCACAGCCGCCGGCGTCGGTCCGTGCACCCCCTGACCGAACCCGCCACGGGGTACCGCGGTCAGGTTCGAGGAACGGGGCGGCCGATGTCGACGAGGAGGCCGTCAGGGATACCGTCGCGCATCCACCGCTCAGCCGTCGAGGAGATCAGACCCCCACGCCCGTGCAGGAGCGGCCCGCCCGTGTCCCCCATGATGCGCGCCGCGGCCTCTGCCTCGACGGGTAGGCCCACGTACGCCCGCCCCGGGGTGCGCCATGTGAGGTCAAGGGCGGTCCCGTCCGTGCCCGCGCACCAGGCGTGCGCCTCCTGCTGCATCCACGTGTCCCATGCCCAGCCCTCGACGTAGGCGAGGGCACCGCCGGCAGCCCAGGCCCAGGACACGGATTCAATGAAGCACTTCCCCGGCTCGCCGGGGGGCTCCTCGGCGCCGGACCAGGGGGCGGGGGTGAAGAGGCGCCCGCGGTCGAGGAGCAGGCTCGCAAGAGTGCCGTACGCCCATCCGTCGCGGTCCCGTGCGGTCATACGCAGGAAGGAGAGGAGCCACTCCTCGGCGTCGGCGAGCTCGGGAGCGTGCGCCGGGTGGGCAGTGTCGGTCATGGGCGGTGGCCTCCTGGGGGCGCGGGTGTGCCCCGAGTCTTCCGTGTTGGTGCACCCCGGGGAAGCCGAACCCGCCACCCGTGCACCGAACCCGCCATCGCGCGGGCCTTCCCCGTCCGTTCCGGCTGCGAGGGAGGGGAGAAAGTGCAGGTCAGACCGAACCCGCCATTCCGTGCACCCCCCTCACACCGAACCCGCCAAACGGTGCACCCCCCGCGCCGCCTGGGGCTATGCGCTCTGCTCATGGTTTGTGAGCTGGGGACATACGACCCTGTCACCGCTGCCGACGAGGCGCGAGTGGTTTTCCCTGGCACCGAGAGGCCCCCGCCGCGGGCTGCGGCGGGGGCCGGTGTTCAGAGCCTGTGTGGCGCGAGCGGAGCCCTCACCAACTGGGGTCGATCCCGTCCTCAAGGTCGGCCATGTTCGCGGGCTCCCGGTCGTAGTCGTCGGGGGCGCCGCAGGTGCAGATGCCGCCCTCGTAGAGGTCCCGCTCGCACGCTCCGTCTCGGTGGGGGGCCTCGGACTGCTCCGGCCTGATGGGGGCCCACCGTGGGGTGGGCGCGGACCGGCCTTCGAGCTCGGCCCGGATGGACTCAAACGAGCGGCCTTCCCACCCCTCGCATGTCTCACAGCCGCGTCCGCCGGGGCCGGTCCCAGGGCAGTCGTACATGTGCATCTCGGGGTCGATGTCGATCTCGGCTCTCCGAGGCGGGGAACCGAGGGCGCCGAGGGGCCCGCGCCTCACCATGCGGAGGGCGGCGCGTTGTCGAGATCGAAGACCGGGGACCAGTCGGCGGCCGTCGGCTGCGGGTCGTGGTCGACCACCAGCACCCGGGAGGGCTGCCCGAGCTGGGCCTCGCCGGGCCCGCCTTCGTAGTAGTCCTCGGGGGGTCCGCCGTCGGGGTCGACGTCGCCCTCGGGGCCGTCGTCGAGGTAGTCGGGCGCCTCCTCCTGGCCCCCGCCGGCGAGCGGCTCCTCGTCCTCCTGGCCCTCGTCGCCGTAGTAGTCGTCCTCGGGGGTGAGGTAGTCGTCGGGGTCGGGGTCTCGCCCGTCCTCGTCGTCCTCGTCGTCCTCGCCGAAAAAACGGTCGGGGAAGTTGGGATGACGAATGCCGCTGTAGATCACGGTCACGCGCCCCTCGCCCATGACGCCGGTGTATCGGCCGCCCTCGACCTCGTCCCGGTTGCGGACCTCGCCCCACGGAAGGTCAGGCAGTGTGACCGTGACCTCGAATGCCCCCTCGCATTCTTCGGTGCAGCGGTAGACGTCGTACCAGGCCGTGAGGTCGAACAACGAGCCGGGATGGCGGTCGACGTGGACCATGCGCCCCGTGCACTGGGGGTCGTCGTCGCACTCCTCCGCGCACGGCTCGCCGTGGTGGCAGTCGACCCCGGAGCATCGACACGGCCGGGTGGGGTCGATCTCGGGCCGCCACACCGCCTCGGAGTGCGCGCGCTGCGCTGGGGTGGCGTCGGCGGGCAGCGCGCGGACGCCGAGCTCTTCGGCTGTGATCCCCGCCGCGGCCTCGGCGGGGGTGGGTTCGAGGATGTATGCCACGGCGGCCGGGGCGGGCGCCGGCTGCTCCCCGGTGGCGGGTTCGGTAGCGGGTTCGGTGGCGAGCTCGGAGCGCGCCCGGTTCAGCGCGTCGTGATACCCGATCCCCTCGGCCTGTTGGATCTCCCGTGCGCGCTTCTGTGCGGCGTTGCGCTTTGGCATGGCGATGCCCTCCCGGTCCGGGCCTTGGTCCCCACGCCACCCGCCCGGTACGGAACGGATCGTCAGCTCACTGGTTCACAGACCGGTATCCCTGGGGACCTCCTACCGTCGGCGCCTGCGCAGCGTGGGTACGCGGGGACGGTGTGGGCGGCGGTATCTGCCCTGCGGGAGACCGTAGCGCACACCGCCGACAGTCCGCCGTCGATCCGTCGCCCGCGTCCCGGCCCTATTTCCCGGGCAGTCCCGTACACCCAGGGAAGGGCACCCATCGGCAACTCGGCGCACGTCCGTCGCAGCGCGGGCAGACGGCCGAGGTCGAGGTGAGAGGCAGACCGTAGACCCACATCAGGCAGGGCGGGGCCCGGAACGGTCCGTGATCCGTCGGCGGTTGATGCAGGGCAGGGAGCCGGTTCCATCGGCGCTCGATGGTGGTTTTCCCTCGCACCCGCCCCGCGGATTCGGGCCGGTGCTGCTCTAGCCAGTAGTCCAGTGGTGCGCGCTCGCGCCGCGAAATGACACCCGTTGGGGCGATCAACCGACCAATCTCCTCGACCCACTTTCCGGGCACGGCTGCGCGCTTCCGACGCCTCTCCTCCCACGTCCACATGGCCTCGGCGAGGGTGATGGTCTCGGGGTAGACCACGACCGGCGCGGCCCGCCGGCGGTGCCGGGCGAGGCCGAGGGCGTCCTCGCGTGCACGCCACTCCTGAGCGCGCACCTGTCCACTGACCCACCACCAGAGCATGACCTGATGTGCGTCGGCTGCGAGGGCGTCACCGGTCGGTCCGAGGCGGTGCACAAGGGCCCGGTGCCGCAGTAGTGCCCGGCCCAGCTCCGGGAGCGGGCCGGTGTCGACGAGGTACCCGCCGTCATCTCCGGCCATCCAGCGCCGACCGCACCCGCACGGCCGCCACCGGTGCCCGGCGGCGGCAAGCCACGCCCCCGGTTCCATGCACAGCGGGCAGGCGGGCAGGGGGGCCGCGCCGAGCTCGTCGGGCCACGGCGTGACGGCGAGGGCCTCGGCGCCGGCGGTGTGCTCGGGGGGCAGGGTGGGAAGCGCGCGGGCGAGTTGGGCGGGGTCTCGGTTCACCAGGAGCGCGAGGCGGGCGAGGGCCTCGGCGGGGAGGAGGAGCTCCTCGCGCTGCGGCGACAGGCCGTCCGCCGGAAGTTCGCACCCACCGCCGAGGGCGCCGAGGATGCGGGGGAGCGGTAGGCCGTTGGCCGTGGCCGTGCGGGTGAGGAGCGAGGCGACGGTTTCGCCGTGGATCAGTGGTACGCGGATGGGGAGATCGTCAGGCGTGAGGGGCGCGGGTGCGGGGCCGGTCATGTCGGCACCGTCCCACATCCGGGCGGCGCCTCGGGGGCGTTCGTGGGGTATCCACCGGGGCGAGCGCGGCGGCGGTTTTGGGGGGCGGCGGGGGGAGCGGATCGGGGGAGGGGTGTCGCGTTCTTGATGTGCTCCTGTCAAGTTCTGGGAATTGACCCTGTGCGCTACCGGGCCGGGCGGGCCCGGCCCGGTACGGTGGGCCGCGGCCCCCGAACGCCTTCCCTGTGGGCTGTCGCGCCCCCTGTCGCGTGGCCTGTCGCGTGGCGCCCTGTCGTGGGCTGTGACCTGCACGAACACCCCCCAACCCCCGCGTCTGTAGACGACGCGACAGGGCCCGGCGGACAGGGCCCGCCACCGCCGGCGCGGCCCCCTCGACGGCCGTCCCCGGCGCCCCCCGCCCCGGGGCCACCGCCCGCAGCACCCGCGCCACTGCCGTCCGCATCACCAGCACCACCGCCGGGACCATCCCCCGCGCCGCAGCTCGGGCCGTCCCCTCGACCAGCGCGGCCGGGGCCGTCTCCTCGACGGCCGGGCGCGGCCGAGGCACCACCGCGACCAACGCCGGAGGAGCGGGAAGGGCGAGGCGGACGGGCCTCGGCTCGATCGCTCGACGGGTGACAGGTTCGGGGTGGGCGTCCCGCTCGACGACGTAGGCGAGGGGTTCGCCGGTGGCCTCGTCGAGCCGGTACAGCCGCGCTCGGTACGCCTTGGCCACCTCGTACCAGTCCCGTCCGGTCACGGCCGCCGTGACAGCCATGCCCGCGAACGGGGACACCGCGTCGGCGCACTGCTGCGCCTTGTTGCGGATGCCCGCCCCGCGTCCGACGTGCTGCCATCGGTACCCGGCGCGGAAGCCGACGAGGACAGCTAGCTCGTCCTGACGGAGGCGCCGCGCGGGGACGTGCGCGGGCTGGTCGGGGTCCTCGATGGTGGCGCCGTACCACGTACCGGTGATGCACTGCGAGGCGTCCGCCCCGGCGCGGAAACTTCCGCCTCCCTTCACCCAGCCCGTGAGGGGGTCTACCTTCCGCTTGCCTCGGGTGTTGATCGTGCTCGCCGGGTTGATCCCGAGGGCCGCGGCCATGGTGACGAGGGGCAGCGCGGGGCGGTCTTGGAGGAAGTCCACGGAAACGTGTCCCTCCGGGCCCCACCCGGCCGGGTTCTTCACGAACCGGGCCACCGGGTTCACGCACCGCTCGCCGTCCGTGCACCCCTCGCAGGTTCGGCAGTCGTCGAGTTGCGTGGACACCTTCCACGCGTTCTCGCGGGCGTAGTCGTACGACGCGCCCCACGGGTTTCCGTCGCGGGTGGCCACCATCCACGTACGCACCCGGTGCGACGCCGCGCCCTGGTCGACGGCGTCGGCGATCTGGAAGGACACCCAGTCAAAGCCCTTGTAGTCGAACCCGGCGCACCGCAGCTCTTCTTGAATCGCCTCGCACAGCGGCGCGGCCTTCAACAACAGGTTGTTGCTCTGCTCCATCGTCACGGACTGGAGCGGGGCGCCGTGCTTCATCAGCACCAGAGGCCAGATCAGCATTTCCGCCATGAGCGCCGTCCGCTCGTCCGAAACGATCTCGCGGGCGGCTTCCCGGTACTCGTCCGGGGTCATGCACGGGGGCAACAGTCCACCGATGCAGTCAGGACCGTCGTAGGTGTGGGCGTGCGGGTCGTCCTCCCTGTCTTCGAGGACGTTCCCCCAGTAGTCATGCGGGCCGCCGAACACTGAGCACACGTCGTCGACCATGAGCCAGCCGAACGCCTCCCCGGCCTGGTTGAACAGGTCCATCAAGCGCATAATCTCGGTCGGGTTCAGGCCCGCGAGCTTGCCGCCCGTGCTGAACGTGGGGCAGGGGGGCGAGCCGTGGAAGCGGCGCGTGTCCCTGAACGCGGGGTGCCGCGGGTCGAGGGTGCGAACGTCCGCGACAATCACCGTGTGACCGGCGGCGCGTGCGGTAGCGGCTGCGCCCTCGTCCCACTCGATGGCCACCACGTCCCATCCGGCCATCATCAGGCGACGGGCCTCCTGCATCCCGCCGGGTCCGCCGAAGATCTCGACGCAGCGTTCCGGCTCGCCTTTCCGCCAGTCCCGCGCCCAGTGCGGCGGGCACGGGGCGGCGAACTCGGTGCAGTCCGCGCAGTCCGCGCACCTGGCCTCGCCCGCGCACGTCGTGCAGTCCGCGCACGTCCATCCCAGCCACTCGCCGTGTTCGCTCCACTCTCCCCACCGATCCCACGCGTGTTCGGCGTTCCCGTCTGCCAGGAGCGCGGACGTCCGGGCAGGCTCCTGACGGGGGGTCGGGGTCTCGACGCCGGGCACGGCGCCGCCCTCGCCCTCCCATGCGTCGACCGTGCCGGGGTCGCTGATCACGTCCACCGGACGGGCGGGAACAGTTACTTTTGACGCGTCCGCGTCAAGTCTCCGGGTAAAACCCCCCTTACCCCCGCGGGGGGTGTCTCCATTTGACGTGTCCTCGTCAAGTTTCTGGGAAAGCCCCGGGTCCTTGAGGGTCTCGCCGGCGCGCGTCCTCGAAAGGACCTGGTCGTAACGCGCCTTGACGTCGTCGATGGTGTTCGCGTTCCGCAGCGTCAACGTCTTGGCGTTCGCGCGCACCACGACATACGCGTCGGTGTAGATCTTGCGCACCTCGACGACGTCGCCCCGCCGGAAGTCGGCCCGCTCCCACGGGCGGGCCCGCCCGGCCACGGTCTCGGCGAGCTCGGCCGCCTGCCGCGCCTTCCGCGCCGCGCCTTCCGCGCGGTCCGCCTCGGCCGTCGCCTCGATGGCTCGACGCGTCGCAGCGTCCCCCCGCGCACGGTCCCGCAGCGCGCCCCGGGCGGAACCGTGACGCATCAGGATGGGCTGACCGCCCGCGAATCGGCCGTAGTGCACTCCGGCCGCAGCGTCGAGACGCTCGGCCCGTCGCCGCGCCTCGGCCGCCCGCTCCTCCGCCTCCTCGACCCGCCGCTGTGCCTTCCGGGCCACCGCCGCCGCCTCGGCCGCCTCGGCCGCGCGCTCGTCGTTGCGACGCTCGGCGTCGCGCTCCGCCTCGGCCATGCACCCGAAACCGGATGCGATGATCCGGCGCCCCCGGGACGCGTCGACCACGTACCAACTCCGGTCGTGACCCGCACTGCTGATTTCGGCACGCGCCACGAACGGACGGCCGTTCAACTCGGCGAGCGCACACCGGGCGTTCTGCACTGCGCGCCGCGCGTTGCCCTCTCCGATCCGGCGAGCCTGGGCGGACGGGTACCCGCTCTGATTCCGGGCGCGCTCCTCGGCGCGCGCGAGCTCCTCCTCGGCCCAACGGATCGCCGCGCGCCGCTCCTCCTCGGCCGCCGCCTCACGCTGCGCGTGCTCCGTCCACGCGAACAGTTCGGCCACGCGCCGCGCGTCAGCCTCGCACCCGTCCGCCAGCACACGGGCACGGTTCGCGCAGTCTCGGGCGCGCTGCGGGTCGGTCACCCGGGCGCCGTCGTACCAGTCCCACCGGGCAGCGAAATCGACGGTGTGCGCCGTCCTCGACCGTCGGTCGAGGAGTCGCAGGAACGCGCGCGCCTCCGCCGCCTCGGCCTCGGGCAGGTTGTCGACCGGCCGCGATGCCCAAGCGCTCAGCGTGTACGTCATCAGGTCCCGCGTGATCGCGTACGCCTCGGCCGCCCGCGCGGAGTGCGTCTCTGCCTCCTCCGCCGCGGCGACGCGCTCCGCCGCCCGCTGCGCCTCGGCGCGCTCCGCCGGCCGCGCGGCCTCCCGCTCCGCCGCGGTCGCAGCCTCGGCCGCGCGGACCGCCGCGCGCCGCTCCTCCTCGGCCGATCCGTCCGCCGCCGCCTCGGCGTACGCGTCCGCCACGACGTCGGACACGCCCCAGTGAGCACGCGCCAACGCAACCTGTCGCCGGTCCGCCGTGCCCAGGGTGAACAGTCCGTCAGCCTCGAACGCCTCGGCGTCCGCCTCCGCCTCCGCGGCGTCCGCCCACGACTCCGCCTGATCGGCCGCCGCCTCCGCCGCCTCGGCCGCCGCTTCCGCGTGCCGGACCGCCGCCGCCATGTCGCGCGCGTGACCACAGATGATGTCGCACGCCGTTTCAGCATCGAACCGACCGGCGGGGGTGGAGCGCTCAAAGGTCGTGTATTCGATCATGACCTCTTTCCGTGCGTGGTCGGCGGTTTCGAGGGCAGCACCGGCGCCGGTGTGCTCCTCGCCGTCCGCGTCCGCCCACGTGTCGGCGGACGCCGTACGGGCGCGCTCCGTGTACTCCCGTACCTCCTCCGCCGCCTCCGCCACCGGCAGGGACTCAGCATCGAAACGCGCCGTCAGGAACGCACCGAAAGCGGCGTGATACTCCGCGCTCCCCGGCCGGTGCGACCACATCAGCGCGTCCGCCTCCGCCACCCGGACGTAAGCGCGCTCCGTCTCCCGCTCCTCGGAAGCCTCGGCGCGCTCCAGCGCGGACACCGCGCGCTCCCATGCGTTACCGGCGCGCTCCGCAGCAGCAACGACCCGCTTGTGCCCCTTAGTCACACGGTCATGGGCACGCGTCGCCTTGACCCGGAACGCCTCCGCCGCCTCCGCGTCCGCGCGCTCCTCCGCGTCCGCCACGGGGTCGGAAACGACGTCCGCCGCCGCGGCCGGAGCCTCCGCCGGGGTGTTCGCGCGGGGCGCCCCATCGGTGCCCGTGCGGTAGAACGCGACCGTTTCGCGGTAACCGTGCGTGTTGAAGGTGACCCACTTGCCCGCGCGCCACACGTAGCGGCCCGTACGGGAGTCGGACGGGGTGGCGACGACGAGCGTCCACTCGTCCCGCGTCTCTTCCCGCTCCACCATGGCGCCCCAGCCTCGACGCGTCGCCGCAGCGGCGAGCGCTCCCAGGTTCCGAGGGGCGCCGTTCTCCAGTGCGGAAGTGACAGACATCGGGGCTGAGTTGACGATCATTCGCGGGTTCCTTCCGATCCGACCCGCCGGGACGGTTCCCCGGCGGTTGGCGCGGTCCCCACCCTAGGCAAGTTTCAGCACAACTGCAAGTTGAACTGTGAGTTTCACTGAGACTCGTCCCCTCGTCGGCCCACCCCTCGACCGAACCCGCCACGGCGCGCGTCGAGGGCCGCGGCCGAACCCGCCACGGCGCGCGTCGAGGGCCGCGGCCGAACCCGCCACGACGCGCGTCGAGGGCCGCGGCCGAACCCGCCACGACGCGCGGCGGGTTGACCGGCCGAACGGGTCCGCAGCCTCCCCCGCGCGAGTGGATCACCGGGTGCACCCCCGGCAGGGCGCCTATGCGCCCGCGTGCTGGCCTAGGGTGACGCGGTCGGACGGGAGAGACCGACGAGCACCAGATCGGGCGCCTACGGGGCGCCTGTGACATCTGCGCTGATCGGGCCACCTGTGGAAAAGGGGTGCACTGCATGGCGGTTTCGGGGCTGACCAGCGGAAAGACCCTCATTGGGCACCGAAACCGCCAAAGGTGCACCGGAGTTGGTAAGGGTCAGTGACATATTGGCGAGTGTTACTCGAACAGCTTATTGGAAACCATTCCCATCAAGGAGGGGTCAAGATCGGCCGTTTTCCCTGGTCAAACCCGAACCCGCCAAACTGTGCACCCCCCGGGGTCTGTTCGATTTTGCGGGTGTGGAAAAAGGGTGCACGGTTTGGCGGTTACGGTGATTACCTGTGGGAAGGGTCGAGGTCGGAAAATGATCGAGAATGCCGGTTGACCTGGGCAAACGAGGTTGTCCACAGGGGTGCACCGTTTGGCGGGTTCCACCTAGTTAGATCACTCAACCCGCACGGCTCCACCGTGATCCGCGAAGCGGATCACTACGGCCGCGAAGCGGCCGGCGACGACGCCGTGAAACGGCGTCAGGTGATCGGCGAAGCCGATCACTGGTTGTAGCGGCTTCGCCGCTACATACCCAGTGACTTTTTCACATCTCCGAGCCCACGA
>NZ_JBSGQV010000046.1:0-12700 GCF_053606025.1 Streptomyces sp. NPDC055254
GCCCCGTACTGCGGCGTTTGCGGTCCGGGGGACAGCGCCCGGTGCGCGGCGGTGAGCCTCTCCAGCACCGGGACGATGTCGGCCGGCGCCGGCGTACCGACGATCTCCCGGCGGATCCGCTCCGCGTGCGTGCGGAACGACGGCTCCCGCAGTACCCGGACCAGCGCCGCACGCAGCCCGTCCGGCGTCAACTCCTGCGGATCGATGCACAGTCCGGCGCCCGCGTCGCGCACCCGGTGCGCCTTGGGGACGTTGCACCACATCTTGGCCGGCACCATCACCTGGGGCACGCCGTGTGCCAAGGCGGTCTGGAGCGTCCCCGAACCGCCGTGGTGGACGATCGCCGCGCAGGTGGGCAGCAGCGCGTCCAGCGGCGCGAAGTCGACGACCCGCACGTTGTCCGGCACCCGCCGGCCCGCGTCGAGCTGGTCCGCGGTGAAGGTGGCGACGACGTCCACGTCCAGCTCCGCGACCGCGTCCAGCAGATCGCCGACGGACGTCCGGTCGGCGCCCACCACCTCGCGGAACGACCGGCCGAGGGTCAGGCAGACGCGGGGCCGCCCAGGAGGCTCCCGCAGCCAGCGCGGCACCGTCGCCTCGCCGTTGTACGGCACGTAGCGCACCGGAACGGACGGCAGGTCGACGGGCAGCCGCAGCGACGGCGGGACGGGATCGATGGTCCACTGGCCCACGACCAGGTCCTCGGTGAACTCCCGGCCGTGCCGCCGCAGGATCCGGCCCATCCACTCCTCCAGCGGATCCTCCCGCAGCGCCGGCGGCAGTGCGGCCAGCCCGCTCAGGTACTGCCGGCGCATCAACCCGACCAGGTCCAGCCCGAACATCAGCCGGGCGTGCGCCGCGCCGCTGATCCGCGCCGCGAGCGCGCCCGGGTAGTACATGGTGTCCCAGACGACCAGGTCGGGCCGCCAGGCGCGGGCGAAGTCGATGAGCTCCTCGGTCGTGTCGTCCGGCAGGGTGTTCTGGTAGACGAACGACGTCCACGCGGTGAGCACCCCGTGCACGTAGGGATAGGTCAGCTTCTCCGGCCGGGTCTCACTGATGTCGAGGACGTCCAGCCAGGCTTCGTCACGGATCTCGTCGGGCTCGTCTGTGTACTCCGGGTTCATCGTGGCCGCGACGTCGAGGACTCCGCCGACCGGGACCGCGGTCAGGCCGGCGTTGTTGATGTCCTCGACCACGTCCGGCCGGGTGGCGACACGGACCTCGTGTCCCGCGGCCCGCATCGCCCACGCCAGAGGTACCTGGGTGTGGACGTGGGTGCTCGCCGGGAACGGCGTGAACAGCACTCGCATGGACCCCACCCTGCCGGGGCGCCTTCGCACGGCGCTCGAAGAATCCCGCAGCGCCGCACGAGGCCCCGCCGCAGGGCCTCCAGCGAAGTTCGAAGCCCACGGGCGATTCTCGGCCCCGGTCAACCGATGTCCGACCGGGCGCCGTACGAGACGGGGAGATGGCAATGACCGCAGCCGACAGGGAAGTCGACGTACTGGTCGTGGGCGCGGGCCTGGGCGGGCTCGCCACCACGATGTTCCTCGCCCGGCTCGGTGTGCGGGTGCTCATGGCCGAGAAGCATCCGACGACCTCGATCCACCCCAGGGCGATCGGCCAGAACCCGCGCACCATGGAACTGCTGCGGACCGCCGGGATCGCCGAGCAGGTGCAGCACGCCACCGACCACCGCGGCGCCAAGGGCCACTTCACGACCCGGGTGGCCGAGACCGTGCGGGGCGAGGTGCTCGGTACCTTCGAGGAGGGCTTCGACCACCTGGTCGCCACCACCGCGCCCTGCTCCCCGATGCCGTGGGCGCTCGCCTGGCAGGACCAGTTGGAGCCCCTGATGCTGGCCCGGGCGGTCGAGGACGGAGCGCAGGTGCGGTTCGGCACCGAGCTGGTCTCCTACGAACAGGACGCCCACGGGGTCACCGCACTGCTCCGCGACCGCGAGAGCGGCGCGCGGACCACCGCGAGGGCGCGCTACCTCGTCGCGGCCGACGGCGACAGCAGCCCCGTCCGGGAGGGGCTCGGCATCGCCCGCCACGGCCACGGCTCGCTGTCCCACGTGGTCGGCATGATCTTCGAAGCCGACCTGTCCGAGGTCCTCACCTCGGACGCGTCCGGTCTGTACTACCTGCGCAACCCGCAGTTCAGCGGCATCTTCATCGGCAGCGACCGGCCCGAGCGGCACACCTTCCTGGTCGAGTACCACCCCGAACGCGGCGAGTCCGCCGACGACTTCACCCCCGCCCGCTGCGTCGAGCTGATCCGCATCGGCCTGGACGCACCCGACCTGGACCCGAAGGTGCTGGACATCCAGCGCTGGGAGATGGCGGCCCGCATCGCCGAACGGTGGCGCGCCGGCCGGGTGTTCCTGGTCGGAGACTCGGCCAAGGTGATCCCGCCCACCGGCGGCCTCGGCGGCAACACGGCCGTCGGCGACGGGTACGACCTGGCCTGGAAGATGTCCTCGGTACTGACCGGCCAGGCCGGCCCGGGCCTGTTGGACAGCTACGAACCCGAGCGCCGGCTCGTGGCCCAGCTCGTGATGGACGAGTCCATGCACCTCTACGCCTCCCGGCTCGCCCCGCACCTGAAGGACCGCACGGCGGAGCCCGTCGGCTACGCCGAGGCGATCCTCGGCTTCCGGTACCGCTCCGACGCCGTCGTCATCGACGACGACGACACCGCCCGGGTCGAGGACCCGGCCCGGCCCAGCGGCCGGCCCGGGTTCCGGATGCCGCACGTGTGGTTGCGGCGCGAGGGCGAGCGGATCTCCACCGTGGACCTCTTCGGCTCCGGCTGGCTGCTGATGACCGGCGCGGAAGGCGCCCCGTGGACCGCGTGGGCCCGCAGCGCGAGCCAGGCACTCGGCGTCCCCCTGGCGGTGCACGGCCCGGGCATCGATGTGAGCGACCCCGACGGCGAACTGGCCGAACGCTTCGGCATCGGCAGGGGCGGCGCCAGCCTGATCCGGCCCGACGGCATCGTCGCCTGGCGCACCGCCACCCGGCCGGACGACCCGGCGGCGACCCTGCGCGCCGTCCTGGCCCGGGTGCTGTCCCGCTGAGGGCGGCGCGCCCGCCCGTACCGCGTCCGTACCACCACGACGAAGGAGCGAATCCGCGATGACGGCCCGCACACCCGACCCGAGCACGGCCGACGTCCTCACCGACGAGGCCTACCGCTCCTACCAGGAGAACGGATTCGTCCGCATCCCCCAGGTCCTCTCCGCCTCGGAGGTGGAGCGGTTCAGGGCCGCCTCCGAAGAAGTCGTCGCCCAGCACGGACCGGAGATCTGGGGCGCCGGCGAGGACGAGGTGCAGGTGCACTTCGTCGCCCAGGCCTGGCTCAAGCACGAGGCGCTGCGCGACCTGGCCCTGCACCCGGCGATCACCGCGATCGCCAAGCGGCTCGCCGCCGCGCCGCTGCGCCTCTACAGCACCGACATCCTCCTTAAGGAGGGCCGCAAGACCCTGTCCACCCTGCCCACGCTCGTGCACGACGACGAGACGGGCCTCCCGCTCCACGGGCTCGACCGGACGCTCACCGCGTGGGTCGCGCTGGTCGACGTACCGGTCGAGAGCGGCTGCCTCAGCTACGTGCCCGGCTCCCATCTGCGTGACGCCGCCCACCGGCAGACCCACATGACCAGCTTCGCGGAGCACCGGGCCATCTCGGAGATCTGGCCGGACTACGACTGGCAGCCCCGCACCACCGTCCCGCTCAGGGCCGGTGACGTCGCCTTCCACCACTGCCGCACCGTGCACATGGCCGGGGCGAACCTGACCGACAGCCCCCGGCTGGGCCACGGCATCGTCTACATGGACGCCGACACCACGTACTGGCCCGGGACCGAGGACGCCCACATCGCGCACATGGCGCCCGGGGACCCGCTGAACAACGAGAAGTTCCCCCTCGTCTAGAGGAGACCGTCAAAAGTGAGCGTCATGCACGGGACATGGAACGGCACGGACATCGGCGAGCTGGGCCGACGGCTCCAGCGGGCGCACGGGGAGGTGTGGCTGCACCAGATGAAGGGCGATCCGTACGCCGATGTGCTGCGCGGCCACGCCGAGGACCCCCATCCGGGCTACGAGCGGATCCGCGCGCTCGGCCCGCTCCGGCGCAGCACCACGGGCGCCTGGGTGACGGCGGACCACGGCCTCGCCCGGACGCTGCTCGGCGGGACGGTGCCGCACGGCCCGCTGGCGGAGGAGGACGCCCACGTGCCGGTGCGGGACGCGGGGCTCGGTGGTGACGGCGCGTCCTACGAGCGGCTGCGCGAGCACGCGAAAGGCATCGCCGCCGCCCCCGCCGTCACAGCGGTGTGCGAGCGGGTGGTCGCCGGCCTGGACCAGGACTTCGACCTCGTCACCGACCTCGCGGAGCGGGTTCCGGTGGACCTGCTCGCCGCGACCTTCGCACGGCCCGCGGAACGCCACGACGAACTGGCTCGCGCCTGCGGCGCCGCCGGCGTCGTCCTCGACGGGCTGCTGTGCCCGCAGCGCCTGGACGCCACCCGGCAGGCGGTGGCCGCCGTCGGCCGGCTGCGCGCGCTCCTCGCGGCGCCGGACGGCGATCCGGCCGCCGGCCCGCGGGAGGCGGCGGTGCTCCTGGCCACCGCCGGGGTGCGCACGGCCGCCGCGCTCGTCGCCGGCGCCGTGCTCGCGGTGGTGGACCACCCCGAGGAGTGGTCGCGCGTGGCCGAGGACCCGGGGCACGCGGCCCTGGTGGTGACCGAGGTCCTGCGGTACGACTCCCCGGTGCAACTCCATCCGGTGGTGGTCCGCGCCGACGTCGAGCTCGCCGGGCAGCGCGTGTCGGCGGGCGAGCGGGTGGTCGTGCTCGTCGCGGCCGCGAACCGCGATCCCGAGGTCTTCCCCGACCCCTTCCGGTTCGACACCGGCCGCCGGACCGGCCCGCTGGTCCCCGCCCAGTACCACCGGGTCACGCTGCCGTTCGCCCGCGCCCTGGCCGAAGGGGCGGTCCGCGCCCTGGTGGCCGCGGGAGCGCGGCCCCGGCGGGCGGCGCCGCACCTGCGCAGCCGCCGCTCACCGGTGACCAGGTACCTGCTCAGCTGCCCGCTCGCCACCGGCTGAACGGCGTCCACAGAAAGGAATCCGGCATGCGCGTCCTGTTCACGTCGATCGAGGGCAATCACTTCCACCAGATGGTTCCGTTGGCCTGGGCCCTGCGTACCGCGGGCCACGAGGTCCAGGCGGCCTGCAACGAACGGCTCGTCGACACCGTCACCCAGACCGGCCTGACCGCGGTGCCGATCGAGTCCCCGACCCTCTGGGAGCAGCTCGACGGCTTCCAGAAGGAGGCGATCTCCCTCTTCAACGAGATCGGCACCAGCAAGCAGGACCCTTCCAAGGCGACCTGGGAGGACCATCTCGCCTACGAGAACATGGTGGTCCCCGCCCTCTACCAGCCGCTCAACAACGACGCGCAGATCGACCGGCTCGTGGAGGTGGCCCGCAGCTGGCGACCCGACCTGGTGATCTGGGAGAGCTTCTCGATCGCCGGGGCGGTCGTCGCCGTCGCGACCGGCGCCGCCCACGCCCGCCTGGTGTCCGGTCCCGAGCTGGCCCTGCAGATGGTGACCCGCGGGCACTTCGTACGCCACCGCGACCAGCAGCCCGAGCCGCTGCGCGAGGACCCGACGGCCGAATGGATCGACTGGACGCTCGAACGCCTCGGCAGCGAGCGGCGGTTCGACGAGACGATGCTGACGGGCCAGTGGGTCGTCGACACCCGCCCCGGCAGCCTGCGCCAGGAGCTCGACCTGCCCACGGTCCCGATGCGCTACGTCCCCTACAACGGGCGCTGCGCGGTACCGAAGTGGCTCTACGAACCGGCCGAGCGCCGGCGGGTGTGCGTCACCCTCGGCACGTCCATCACCAGCGAGGAGTCCGAGCGGTTCCGGCTCGACGACACCCTCGCCGCGCTCTTCCGGAGCCTTGCCGGACTGGACGTCGAGATCATCGCCGCCCTCGACCCGGCGCAGCTCGGCGCCCTGCCCGAACTCCCGGACAACATCCGCACCACCGACTTCGTGCCGCTCAACGAACTGGCCCCGACCTGCTCGGTGATCGTGCACCACGCCGGCTACCAGACGAAGGCCACCGCGGACCTGCACGGCGTGCCCCAGGTCGTCATCGTCGGCTACGAGTGGGTGAGTGAGGACATGGGGGAGGAGTACGAGAAGTCCGGCACCACCCTCGCCGTCTCCGCCCGCGACCTGACCGCCGAGGTGCTGCGGGAGAAGATCCTGCGACTGCTCGACGAGCCCGCGTACGCCGAGCGGGCCCGGGACCTCCGGGAGGAGATCCGCGCCATGCCCACGCCCAACGAGGTCGTGCCGGTCCTCGAAAGGATGACCAGGGAGCACCGGCACGGCGCGTGAGCGGGCCCACCGGCCCGGTCACCGGTGGACCAGAGCTCCTCGTGCGCTCTTCGAGACCGGTGCCGCACATTCGTCGCCATGCCGAATCCCTGGGATCTCCCCGACGAACTGCCCACCGACCTCCCGGTCACCCGCTGCGAACTGCCCGACGGCCGTGTGCTGTCGGCGGTCCAGGAAGCGGAAGCGCACACCCTCTGGGAGGAGATCAGCAACGCCGCCCCCTACCGCGGGGCCGCCGAGGGCCTCCGCCCCGACGAGACCGTCATCGACGTCGGCGCGCACATCGGCCTGGCGTCCCTGCTCTTCGCCGAGCTGGCTCCCGAAAGCCGCCTGCTCGCCTTCGAGCCCGCCCCCAAGGCCTTCACCTGCCTCGACGAGAACCTCGCCCGACACCTTCCCGGGGCGACCGCGGTCCGCCAGGCGCTCGGGGCCGCGCCCGGGAAGTCCGAGCTGACCTACCGCCCCTACGTGGCCTCCGCGTCGACCCTGTACGACGACGCCGAGGACGACGCCCGCAACCTCGAAGCGCACCTCGACAACATCGGTGCGGACGAGCGGACCCGGGAGGTCGTGCGGCGGACCTTCAACGTGACCCAGCGGGTCACGGTCGAGGTGACCACGCTGACCGCCGTCATGGCGGAGCACGAGGTGGACCGCGTGGGCCTGCTCAAGATCGATGTCGAACGGGGCGAACTCGCCGTCCTCGACGGCATCGACCCCGCCTGCTGGCCCCGTATCCGGCGGGTCCTCCTGGAGGTCCACGACACCGACGGCAGGCTCGGCCAGATCGTGGCGCGGCTGGCCGGCCTCGGCTTCCGGGCGACGGTCTCCCAGTGGGGGGTCTACGTCGGGGGCAGCGTCCACCTGGTGCTCGCCGAGCGGGACTGACACGTCGGGGAGGAAGACCGATGAGCGACGGCGCTCCGCGCCCGTCCGGCTCCGAGGCCACGACGCGGCGTGCCCTCGCCCCCGATCTCGCCCGGGGCCTCATGCTGCTGATCGTCGCCCTGGTCCACGCGCACATGTTCCTGCGGGGCAGCGCCGCCGTGATCCGGGGGTACCCGCCGGTCGCCGGCTCGCCGTCCGACGCGGTGACGGCGGGGGTGCTCACCGTACTGGCCGACAGCCGCAGCTTCCCCATGTTCGCCCTGCTGTTCGGCTACGGCACGGGCCGGATCCTCGCCCGCGAGCGGGAGCGCGGGCGGGACGGACCCGGGGCCCGCGCGGTGCTGCGCCGCCGCGCCGGATGGCTGCTGCTGTTCGGGTTCGTCCATGCGCTGCTGCTGTTCGCGGGGGACGTGCTGGGCGCCTACGGGCTGCTCGGACTGGTCGCGGTCGGCCTGACCGGCGCCCGCGACCGCACCGTGTTCACGGTGGCGGGCGCCGGCGTGGTCGTGGGGGCGCTGGTGTACGGGACCATGCTGTCCGCGGGCGTGTCCGGCGACCCGGGCGACACCGCGGCGGCACTCCTCCAGGCCGCCGACCCGGTGTCCGACGCCGCGTACCGGGTCGGCACCTGGGTGCTCACGACCCCGCTGTTCGCCCTCATGTCGCTCGGCCCGTTCCTGGTCGGCGAGCGTGCGGCCCGGCTCCGCATCCTGGAGGAGCCGGGCCGGCACCGGGCCCTGCTGCGGCGGGTAGCGGTGACGGGCACCGCCGTCAGCGTCGGCGGCGGCCTCCCGCTGGCGCTGATCACCTCCGGTGCGTGGACCACGGCCTCATCGGACGTGA
The DNA here is from genome assembly GCF_053606025.1 of Streptomyces sp. NPDC055254. Lineage (NCBI taxonomy): Bacteria > Bacillati > Actinomycetota > Actinomycetes > Kitasatosporales > Streptomycetaceae > Streptomyces > Streptomyces sp. NPDC055254. The sequence goes on from NZ_JBSGQV010000046.1 coordinate 8,159, forward strand.
CGTGGGGGCTCGGGGCGGTGCACGTCCTGACGGGGTACGCGGGCGGATGCGGACTGGCCGCGGCGGTCGCCCTGCTCGCGCTGCGCCTGGAGGGCCGGCGCAGCGGGACCGCGACCGCGATCGCCGCCTGCGGCCGGCGTTCGATGAGCTGCTACATCGGGCAGTCGGTGGTCTGGTTGGTGCTGTTCGCCCCGTACGCCTGCGGGCTCGGTGACCGCGTGGGTGTCCTCGGCTCGGCGCTCATCGCCCTCGGCACCTGGTGCGCCGGCGTGCTGGTCGCCGAGCTGCTGCGCCGCGGCGGAAGGCAGGGGCCCGCCGAGGCGCTGCTGAGCAAGGTGACCCGTCGGGCCGTCCGGTCGCCGTAGGGGAGGTCAGCGGGTCACGCGCGCCGTGACGTAGCGCACCGGTGTCTCGATCGACAGCGGCCCGCCGTCCGTACGCATCGCGTCCAGCGCCTCCGTGAGCCGGATCCGCAGCCGCTCCCGGTCGTCGTCGGGCAGGTGCTCCCAGAGCAGGCGCATGCCCTGGGTGTGGGACCACGTCACCCACGCCTCGCCGGACGGGGCCACGAGGTCGACCGGTTCGTCGGTGATCTCCACCTCGCCGAACCCCGCGGACTCCAGGGCCCGGCGCAGGTCCGCCTCGTTCGCCAGCCAGCTGTTGAAGCGCCGCTGGAGCTCCTCCGGCCGCCACTGCGGCGGCAGGTTCTCCAGCAGGGACCGCGGGATGAGCTCGGTGAAGACCGGGGGGAGGAACGGGAACGTGTCGTCGTCGAACACCGGGCTGGTGAAGGCGATGCGCCCGCCGTCGGCGAGGAGTTCGGCGTAGCGCGGCAGGGCGGCGCGTGCGTCCGGGAAGAAGATCAGGCTGTAGCTGCCGGTGACGACATCGAAGGAACGGGCCGGCAGGTCCGGGAACTCTCCGTCCATGACCCGGAGTTCGACATTGCCCACGCCCATGGACGCCGCCTCCTTGCGCGCCTCCTCGATCATGGCGGGTGCGATGTCGATACCGAGGGCGTGGCCCGAGTCGCCGACGAGCGACGCGGCGTGGAAGAGGCACGCGCCCCGTCCGCAGCCCACGTCCAGCACGCGCTCCCCGGGCCGCGGCGCCGCTCGTTCCACGAGGCGCCGCCCCATCGGGGTGAAGAAGGTGACCCCCAGCCGGTCGTAGGACCCGGCGGCGCGGTCGAAGGCGGCCGTGACATGCGCTTTGTACGTTGTCTTGTCCACGTGCGCTCCCAAGAAATCCTACGGAAAGAGACGGAAAGAGACGGAAAGAGACGGACTGACGAGACGGACGGGTGCCCGACGCCGCGGGGGCGAAGGGAAGCGGTGTCCGGGCCGCCATCGTCCGGCCGTCACCTTCGAAAGCGCTCGACAACAGATGGAGCGCGACTGGACGAGATCCTGGTTCACACCTCTTGGGACGCGAAATAGGGTGGTCCGATGACTTCCTTAGACCAAGGCGGCACCCAACGGGCCGCGGCCGACAGCCATGACGTGATCGAGGTCCGGGGCGCCCGGGAGAACAACCTGGCCGGTGTCTCCCTCGACATCCCCAAACGCCGCCTCACCGTTTTCACCGGAGTCTCCGGCTCCGGGAAGTCGTCGCTGGTCTTCGGCACGATCGCCGCCGAATCCCGGCGGCTGATCAACGAGACCTATACGGCATTCATCCAGTCCTTCATGCCGAACTTCGGCCGGCCCGATGTCGACGCCCTGCGCAATCTGAGCGCGGCCATCGTCCTCGACCAGGAGCGCATGGGCGTCAACTCCCGCTCCACCGTCGGCACCGCCACCGACGCGCACACCATGCTGCGGATCGTCTTCAGCCAGGTGGGGACCCCCCGCATCGGCACCTCGGGAGCGTTCAGCTTCAACGTGCCCGAGGGCATGTGTCCCGAGTGCCAGGGCATCGGACGGGTCTCCACCCTCGACGCCGGCGAGCTGCTGGACGTCGAACGCTCCCTCAACGAGGGTGCGATCACCGTGCCGAACTTCAACGTCGACTCCTGGTACTGGAAGTCGATCGCCCACTCCGGCTACTTCGACCCCGACGTCAAGGTGAAGGACTTCAGCCCCACCGAGTGGCAGGACCTGCTGCACAGGACCGCCACCAGGATCAAACTCCTGCACGGCGGCACCGGCACCACGTACGAGGGCCTCATGGTCAAGGTGCGCCGCCTCTTCCTGAGCAAGGACCGGGAAGCCATGCAGCCCCACATCCGGGCCTTCGTCGACCGGGCGGTGGTCTTCACCCGCTGCGGGGCGTGCGGCGGCGGCAGGCTGAACCCGGCGGCACTGTCCAGCCGGATCAACGGCCTCAACATCGCCGAGTGCTGCGCCCTGCAGATCACCGAACTGGCCCGGTTCGTCCGGGGTGTCGACGCACCGTCGGTGGCGCCGCTGCTGGCGAACCTGGGTGAACTGCTCGACTCCCTGGTGGAGATCGGCCTCGGGTATCTCAGCCTGGACCGGGAGTCGGGCACCTTGTCCGGCGGCGAGGCCCAGCGCGTCAAGATGGTGCGGCACCTCGGGTCCAGCCTCACCGACGTCACCTATGTCTTCGACGAGCCCACCGTCGGACTCCACCCGCACGACATCCAGCGCATGAACTCCGTCCTGCTCCGGCTGCGCGACAAGGGGAACACGGTCCTCGTCGTGGAACACAAACCGGAAACGATCAGGATCGCCGACCACGTGGTCGACCTGGGCCCGGGCGCGGGCCCGTCCGGCGGCGAAGTCTGCTTCACCGGCGACGTCGCCGCGCTGCGCCGCTCCGGGACGCTGACCGGACGGTACCTGGACCACCGCGTACGGACCAGGGAGCGGACGCGCGAGCCCGCCGGACACCTCCCCATCACCGGCGCCGCCCTGCACAACCTCAAGGACGTCAGCGTCGAGGTGCCCCTCGGCGTACTGACCGTCGTCACCGGTGTCGCCGGATCGGGCAAGAGTTCACTGATCCACGGATCGCTGTCCGGCCGGGACGGTGTGATCGTGGTCGACCAGTCCGCGATCCGCGGCTCCCGGCGCAGCAACACGGCCACGTACACCGGGCTGCTCGACCCGATCCGGGCCGCCTTCGCCAAGGCCAACGGCGTCACGTCGTCCTTGTTCAGCCCGAACTCCGAAGGCGCCTGCCGGAACTGCAAGGGGATCGGACTGGTCTACACGGACCTCGCCATGATGGCGGGGGTCGCCACGGTCTGCGAGGAGTGCCGGGGCAAGCGGTTCATCCCCCGGGTGCTCACCTACACGCTGCGCGGCAAGGACATCAGCGAGGTGCTCGCGATGACGGTGAACGAGGCCCGCGACTTCTTCCCCACCGGCCGGGCCCGGGCCGTACTCGACCGGCTCGCGGACGTCGGCCTCGGATACGTGGGCCTGGGCCAACCCCTGACCACGCTGTCCGGCGGCGAGCGCCAACGCCTCAAGCTGGCCATCCACATGGCTGAGAAGGCGGCCGTCTACGTCCTGGACGAGCCGACGAGCGGACTGCACCTCGCCGACGTGGACCAGCTGCTGAGCCTGCTCGACCGGCTCGTGGACGCCGGCAACACGGTCATCGCCATCGAGCACCACCAGGCCGTGATGGCCCACGCCGACTGGATCATCGACCTGGGACCGGGCGCGGGCCACGACGGCGGCCGGATCGTGTTCACCGGCACACCCGCCGATCTCGTCGCCCACGCAGACACCCTCACCGCCCGCCATCTGCGCAAGTACGTCGCCGAGGTGCCGTCCAGTCGTCCTTGAGGCGCGTGCGAGAGCCCGGGGCCACCATCGCCAGCAGGACCGGCAGGATACGGCTTTGAATGGGAGTCCGTTATGGTTTCCTCCATGCAGTCGCGGGAATTGACCGTCGAGGGCGCAATTGAATTCACCCCGCGGGTATTCGACGATGGGCGTGGCATTTTCGTGTCGCCCTATCAGGAGTCAGCGTTCTCGGAAGCCACCGGGCATTCGCTGTTCCGAGTTGCCCAGACCAATCACAGCAGGTCGCGGCGAGGTGTGGTGCGCGGACTGCATTACACCCTGACACCGCCGGGCTGCGGCAAGTACGTGTACTGCGCGCGTGGGAAGACGCTCGACATCGCGGTGGACATCCGGGTCGGGTCGCCGACCTTCGGCCGCTGGGATGCCGTACTCCTGGACACCGTGGATTTCCGCGCCGTGTACTTCCCGGTCGGCGTGGCCCACGGCTTCGTCGCGCTTGAGGACGACACGGTCGTCTCCTATCTGCTCTCCGGGGAGTACGTACCGGAGAACGAACTGGCGCTGTCGATCCTCGACCCGGAGTTGGCCCTGCCCATTCCCGGTGACATCGAGCCGATCCTGTCCGAGCGCGACCTCGCGGCGCCCACCGTCGAGAAGGCGGCGTCGGACGGGCTGCTGCCCGACTACGCCGCGTGCCTGGCGATCGACCGCGCCCTGCGGTCCGCCTGATCCGCGGCGGCCACGGCGGCCACGGCGGTACGACGAGTGGTGGGGGCGCCGCTGGGCCCCCCCCAGGCCTCCACCAACACAAGCGGAACGG
>NZ_JBSGQV010000046.1:12710-51869 GCF_053606025.1 Streptomyces sp. NPDC055254
GCGAGGGCTTCGTCATCGTCCGCCCGAGCGAGGTCACCGAGGCGACCGCCGCGCACTGAGGGGGTCGCGGCGGGGGGGGGGGGGGCGCGCGGCCCGCCCCGCCCCCCCCGGCCCCCCCCCACCACTCGTCCGTGTCCGGCTCCTCACCGGCTCACCGGCTCACCGTCCCGGCGTCCCCCCGGGCGGCGATGCCAGCAGGCTGTGCAGGCAGGCCACCAGACTGCGCGCCTGCACGTTGAGGTAGTGGCTGTGGCGGAGGAGGGTGCTCAGCTGGTTCAGGGTCAGCCAGCGGTGGTCCCGGTCCTCCATGGGGCCGGCCTCCCCGTCGGCTTCGACGATGAGGTAGCGGTTCAGGGCATGGTGGAAACGACCCCCCTCCTCGGACAGCAGGCAGGAGAACCTGACGCGCTCCGGCGGGGCGGACAGCACGGCGTCGACGAAGCGGGGCCGGGCCGTGCCGGGCGGAACGCTCTCGGGGGTGAACTGGACGGTGGGGGAGAGCTCGACCCCGTCCAGGTAGCCGGGCTCGACGCTGGCGCGCAGCAGGACGTGGAGCACGCCGTCGATCTCCTTGACCAGCACGGCGATCACCCCGGTTCCGTGCGGCTCCAGCATGGGCTGGGACCAGCCGCCGACCTCGCGCGTGCCGGCCGAGACGTTCACCCCGATCACGGAGAAGAAGCGGCCGCTGGCATGGGAGATCCGCTCCGGTGAGCTGTGCCAGTCGCGCAGTTCCTTGAGCGGCACCGGGCGGGTGGTGAGGTCGCCCTGGGCGCGGTGCTCCGTGATCCAGCTCTGGAGCTCGTCGATGCTGTGGACGCCGGCCGTGTCCCCGGCGCACGAGCGGGCCAAGGCCTCCCGGAAGGGGTCGCCGCTGTCCATGAGGCGGTCGAGACCGCCGCCTGACAGGGGCAGACAGGACAGGGTGGTGCGCGTGTCCATGTTGACGACGTCCTCGACCGCCAGCAGCCGGTAGATCTCGCCGAGCGTCAGCCAGCGGAAGTCCTCCTGGACGGCGACGTCCTCGGTGACCTCTATGACGATGTTCCGGTTGCGTTTGCGGAAGAACCACGCGCCCTGTTCCGATTGCAGGACGTCGGCGATGACATGGTGCCGGGTCCTGTCCTGGAAGTACTGCAAGTAGGGCACCGCGCGCCCCTTGTGCAGCCGCAGGTAGTTGCTGCGGGTGGCCTGCACGGTGGGGGAGAGCTGCAGGTGGTTCCTGTTCCCCGGTTCGACCTTGGCCTGCATGAGGAAGTGCAGCACTCCGTCGAATTCCCTGGCCAGCAGGCCGAGGACGCCGACCTCCGGCTGGTGGATGATCGGCTGCTGCCAGTGGGGCACCGGACCGGAAGGGAAGCGGACGTCCAGCCCGTCGATGGCGAAGAAGCCGCCGCTGCTGTGCCGCAGCGCCCCCGTGCGGGGGTCCCGGTCCCAGTTCCGCAGGTCGTCGAGGTCCACCCGGTCGACCCGCAGGTCGGACCGTTGGCGGGCGTCGGCGAACCACGAGGCGAACGAGCCCGGTTGGCGGACCCTGCCCCCCTCCGCGAGGGCCGACCTCGCGAGCCGGTCCTGGAGGGTGCGCAGGGCGGTCGGGGAGGGGAGCGGAGACGGGGGCGGAGGGGCGATTCGATTCACCAGGGATTCCTTTGCGCCGGAAGGACAGGGCCGTGCTGCGTACTCAGCGGTCTTCCGCGTCCGCGGCGCCGAGAAGGGTGCCCGTACCGGTCTGCCTCGGATGCTCCGGTGCTGGTGGCCTTCGGCGGCGCGCACGGCCCAGTACAGTGCGGCCTGCCAGCAGGAACCTCGAATCTCCCTGAACTACCGTGTACGTCAGCGGCGTTGACGACACGCGCCGTGGCGGCGCCGATTGCCTCGGTGCACGCACCGCTGGGGCCGCGGTGGGCGCTGTGTGGCGGAATACATGCCATCCGCATGGAACTTGGAGATGCGTTCGATCGTTCTTCGAGAGTGGGATCCGATGGTTGCCTACATGACGCCCCCCACGCGCAGGTGCTCCGTCGTGCGCGGTCACAGTCATGCGACGGCGGAGCACGAAGTGACGGGACCGCACGCCTGGTCCGACCGAGGCGGCGGTCCGGAGAACGCACCGGCCGCCGCGGTCGAGCCAGGATCGTGCCGAGCTCAAGCGGGAGCCGGAGCGCCTGCGTGCGAGGCCGCGCCGCAGCGGACGGACGCCCTCCGCGGACTCTCCCGCGCTTCCCCCGCGGCTGTTTCGGGCCAATGTTCCTGCCCGCCGGGCGACCCCGCGCGCGCTCGCCGAGGGCGGTCACGGATGCCGGACGGGTGCCCGGCGAGGGCGGTTGTGGCACGTGCTTCGCAGCCGCGTACGGCAGGGCCGAGCCCGCTTCGGACGGGGGTCGTGACGGGGACATATGGCCTTGTCTACTCGTAACGGAAGAGTTAACGTAGTGCAAAATTTCGGGAGAAGTCGCTCCGTGACCTGACCCGGCTCGGCGGCGCCAGAATCTCTTGCAAAGACGCAGCATCGTTGAACGGGGGACGTTGACATGGACTTCCGGATGCTTGGCCCATTGGAAATTCTCGATGGTGTACGTAATGTCGTACCCACCGCACCCAAGCCTCGCCAGGTGATTGCTCTTCTGCTCATGCGAAGAAATACTCTGGTGCAAACCTCGGAGCTGATCGACGAACTGTGGGAGAGCGATCCTCCCGCGAGTGCGATGACCACGCTGCAGACGTACATCTACAAACTCCGGAAGATCCTGACGGCGCGCCGTGCGGAGGACATCCTCTTCACCCGGCCCGGGGGATACACCCTCACCGTTCCCGACCAGTGTGTCGACCTCCACCGATTCGAAGCGGAAGCCGACACGGGCAAGTCGCTGCTGAAGAACGGGGACCCGGCCGGGGCGGCCGAGGCGCTCCGCCGGTCCCTGGCGCTCTGGCGGGGCTCCGCTCTGGTCGACGTCGTACCGGGTGCCCTGCTGTCCTCCTACGTGACGCGCCTGGAGGAGTCCCGGGAGCGCACGCTCGACCTGCGGATCGAGGCCGATCTCCAACTGGGCCGCCACCAGGAGCTGATCAGCGAGCTGAAATCGCTCGTGCTCAGTCGCCCGCTGCACGAGAACGTGCACGCCTCGCTGATGATCGCGCTCCACCGCTCCGGGCGGCGCCACGAGGCACTGGAGGTCTACCAGGTGCTGCGGCGCAGCATGATCGACAACCTCGGTCTCGAACCGGGCAAGGAACTCCGCGCGCTCCACCAGGCGCTGCTGTCGGAGGCCGCGGTGGGTGCGCCGTACGAGAGCCACCGGCAGCCCGTGCTGATCGAGCACCGGCGGACCGCGGCCACACCCCCCGAGGCCCGGGAGCTGTCGGCGCCTGCGGCGACGACCGCGGCTCCTGTGCCGCGCCCCGCCGCCTCCAGCATTCCCGTTCCGGCGCAACTCCCGCCGGACATAGCCGACTTCACCGGTCGGGAGTCCATCGTCGACCAGGCCGCCACCGTCCTGGCCGGGGGCGGCGACGGCGCCCGGCCCCGCACCGCCACCGCCGTCGCGGTCATCAGCGGCATGCCCGGAGTGGGGAAGAGCGCGCTCGCGGTGCACATGGCCCGCACCATCCGGTCGTTCTTCGAGGACGGCCAGCTCTACGCGGATCTGCGCGGCTCCCTCGGCACGGGCCCGGACCCGGCGGAAGTGCTCCACGGATTCCTTCGTGCCCTCCAGGTCGCCGAGTCCGAGATCCCCGCCGACCTGGAGGAGCGGTCCAAGCTGTTCCGGTCCACCACGGTCGGCCGGCGGCTGCTGATCCTGCTGGACGACGTGTCCTCGCTGGCCGACGTCCGCTCACTGCTTCCCGGCGATCCGCAGTGCTCCGTCATCATCACCAGCCGCAGGCGCCTGCACGGCCTCGGGGGCGCCTGGAACATCAACCTCGACGCCATGGACACCGCGGAAGGCAGGGAACTGCTCTCGCGCATCATCGGATCCGCCCGGGTCAAGCGGGAGGGACACGCCGCCGACCAGCTGATGGAGACGGTCGGCGGTCTTCCCCTGGCCGTCCGGTGCATCGGGGGGCGCCTCGGCGGCAGTCCTGGGCTCTCGTTATCGGGCTTAGCCCTGCAACTGACGTGTTCCGAAAAGCTGCTGGACGAGCTCCGACTCGGCGAACTCGACGTACGGTCCCGGTACGACCTCAGCTACGAAGGTCTCGGACGCGTGGAGCAGAGCGTCTTCCGGCTGCTGAGCATCCTCCCGCCGGAACGGTTCACCGCCGAGTCCGTCGTCGAACTCCTCGGCAGCGACAGCCGGAGCGTGGAACGCCTGCTCCGGCTGTTCGTCGACAGCCACCTGATCAACATCGTCGAGTGGGAGGACGACGGGGCCCACTACGCTTTCCCCGAGCTGACCCGCGTGTACGCCCGCGAGCGGCTGCTGGACACCCTCTCGCGCGAGGGGCCGGCACACGACGGGGGACGGACGCCGCCCGGCGAGTCGCTGATCTCCGGCGAGGCGGCGGCCGACCGCCCGGCACGGCGTGCGGAGCGGAGCAGGAGCGAGGCTTCCGGCCAGACGACGCATCCGCCGCCCGCCTGGACGGACCGCCAGCGGTGCTGAGCCGGCGCCTTGCCCGGTCGGGCGCGGAGGAGCGCCTGAGACAGCGTCAGTAGACGTGCCCCGTGTGGGCGAGCGCCTGCTTCAACAACACTCCTTGCCCGCCCGGCATCTCACTCTGCAGGGCCGGGGAGGCCGCCTCCTGCGGACTGAACCAGACCAGGTCCAGCGCGTCCTGCCGGGGGCGGCAGTCACCGGCCACCGGCACGATGTAGGACAGGGACACCGCGTGCTGGCGCGGATCGTGGTACGAGGTGACGCCCGCCGTGGGGAAGTACTCGGCGACCGTGAAGGGTTGGAGGGACGGGGGAACGCGGGGCAGGGCCACGGGCCCGAGGTCCTTCTCCAGGTGGCGCAGCAGCGCGTCACGGACCCGCTCGTGGTGCAGGACGCGGCCGGACACCAGGGCGCGGCTGACCGTTCCGTCCGGACCGATGCGCAGCAGCAGGCCGACGCTGGTGACCTCGCCGCTGTCGTCCACGCGTACGGGGACGGCTTCGACGTACAGGATGGGCATGCGCGCCCTGGCCGTTTCCAGTTCGTCCGTGGTCAGCCAGCCGGGTGTGGTCTCGGTCGTGTCAGACATTGATTGATCATACTTTCCGGGGGCCGCCGGGAACAGGATGTGCGACCGGTTCTGATGCGGCGTTTTGTTCGGGCCGGGCGCAGGGGCCGGGCGCTCCTCCACGGCCCTGGCGCGGCGGCCCCCGCGAACCGCGGACGACGGGCTTCGCCGAACGCAACGATGCACGAACGAGGCAAGATGCCCGGCCCGGTGTGCGACCCGAAGCTGGGGTCCCAGTTCGCACGTGAGGAGCATGACCATGGACCTGCGTGAAGGACTGCCGGGCGGCCTGCCGCACGACAACCCCTACTGGCAGCGACGCCACCACGAGCACGCCACCCGGGAGGCCGCCGCCACCACGCGCACGGGAGCGGGCGCCCTGGCCGCCGGCGACACCGCAACCCCGATGACGCCGCCCCGGCCCGCCCGGTGCTCCGGGCAGCGGCCCGGGCGGGTGCCGGGCGGGTTGCTGAATCGATACCTCGGGCGCCGCGCGCTCGAATCACCGGCTGGGGGCGTGTCCTTCCACCCCTCGTCACTCTCCGCAGTTAGCTTGGGGCTCGGACGTCCGGTGCCCGGGGCAGCCGCGACGTCCTCCGCGTGGATCCGCGCTCGTTCCGCTTCACCCAGCTTCCCTGCTCGGGCGCTCGAACGCGCCCAGGAAACGGAATCGCCATGCGGGTCATCGCATACTTCATGCACGAGGGCGAGGAACAGGCCGCGCTGAGCATGCTCGGCAACGCCACCCACACCGAGAGCTATGTCATCGGAGACATCGCCGAGCACGACATTCCCGCGCTGGAGAGCGCCGGACTCACGATCGACCGACTGGACGACCTGCGCGGCGCCGAAACGTCCGCCATGGCCCGCGGGCGGGTGACCGGCAGATCCGCCTTCCCCGAAGGCAACGGTGACGCGGCAGCCCTGACCGTCGCAGCGGGCGATCGCGCCTCGTGGATCGTCCAGCTCGGCGAACCGCTCGTCGAGCGGTACCGGGAGGAGATCCACGCCACCGGCGTCGAACTCCAGCGCGCCGTCCCGGTCAACGCCTACATCGCGGCCGCCACCCAGTCCCAGGCCGGCCGACTCGCCGACCTCGACTTCGTGGTCTCCGTCGACCGCTACGGTCCCCAGGTGGCGGGCCCCGTCCGGCTCCGCGCGGGCCGAGCCCCCGCCCCGCCCACCGCGGGCGAACCGCGGACGGACACCGACGGCCGCATCTGGGACCTGCGGCTGGCGGACGCGGCCTCCCGCGAGCCGGTCATGGCATGGCTGGAGGACCACGAGGACGCGTCCGGCCTGCGCCTCATCGCCTCCGCCGCACACCGCATCCGGCTGCGGATCCCCGAGGGCTCGCCGCTGGAGACGGAGATCCCCCAACTCCCCGACGTCCTCGACATGGTCGAGTACGTCCCGCCGAAACTCTGCAACGACCTCGCCGTCCGCCTGCTGGGCATCGTTCCCGACGGAGCGGACAGCAGCGGCGTGCCGTTCACCGGCAAGGGGCAGATCGTCGCGGTCGCCGACACCGGCCTCGACGAGGCGCACCCCGATTTTCTGGGCCGCATGGTCGAGGTCGTCCCACTCGGCCGCCCCGGCGTCAGCGACGATCCGAGCGGGCACGGCACCCACGTCGCCGGGTCCGTGCTGGGAGACGGCTCCGCCTCCCAGGGCCAGATCCGCGGCGCCGCTCCCGAAGCGAAGCTCTACTTCCAGTCGATCATGGATGCGGCAGGGAACCTCGGGGGCCTGCCCCTCTCCCTCGCCGACCTGTTCGAGCCCGCCTACCAGGCCGGCGCCCGCATCCACAGCAACAGCTGGGGCGCCGCCACCGAATCCGCGTACACCATCGACTCCGACGACGTCGACTCGTACGTCCACCAACGGCGCGACATGCTCGTCATCATCGCCGCGGGCAACGAGGGAACCGCCGGCGTACGCCTGAACTCACCCAAGGGATTCGTCGACTGGGCGTCGATCGGCTCCCCCGCGTCCTGCAAGAACGCCCTCACCGTAGGAGCCGCCCGCAGCGACCGCATCAGCGGCGGCTTCTCCCAGGCCACCTACAACAGCGTGTGGCCGGGCGACTACCCCGATCCGCCCATCGGCGCCGAACGCGTGTCCGGCGACCCGGAGTCACTCGCCGCCTTCAGCAGCCGCGGCCCCTGCGACGACTTCCGGATCAAGCCGGACGTCGTGGCCCCCGGCACCGACATCCTCTCCGCCCGGTCCTCCCTCGCCCCCTCGAACCACTTCTGGGGACGCCCGCACCAGAACCCCCGGTACGCCTACATGGGCGGGACCAGCATGGCCACCCCGCTCGTCGCGGGCTGCGCCGCACTAGTACGCCAGTACTACGTCGAGCAGCGCAGCGCCGAGCCCAGCGGAGCCCTCGTCAAGGCCACCCTGATCAACGGCGCCCGCAGGCTCTCCGGGCCCGACTCGACGGCCGCCGACCCGCACTACCACCAGGGCTTCGGCGCCATCCACATGCCGACCACCCTTCCCCACGACGGGGCGGCGGACTTCGCGCTCGAATTCGTCGACACGTGGCAGAAGCCGGCCAAGCAGTTCCGGCGCACCGGGGAGCGCAAGCGCTTCAACGTGACCGCGGGACCAGCCGCGCCCTTCCGGCTCTGCCTCGCGTACACGGACCTGCCCGGCCGTGGTCTCCAGAACGACATCAGCGTGATCGTGCAGGCCCCCGACGGCACCAAGCACGCCGGCAACACGGGACTGCCCAACCGGCTGCTCAGGAGCGACTGCACCAACAACGTCGAGATCGTCCGCATCGACTCACCGCCCGCCGGTACCTACCTCGTCCAGGTCTTCGCCCGCAACCTGCTGGCCGGACCGCAGGACTTCGCCCTCGTCGTCACCGGCGACCTGAACGGCCCGATCGCGCAACTTACCGGCTGACCGGCTGACCGGCCGACCCCGCCCCCACGGGCGGCGACCCGGACAGATGGTGCGCCCCCCGCGGCACCATCTGTCCGAACCGGCTGTTGGCCGGCGGGGTTTTCCTGCGGCTACCGGGTAGGCGACGGCCAGGAGGATGCTATGGCTATCTACCACTCGCACCACACCGCGGTGCCCCCGGCCCAGGCGCATGCCTTCCGGCAGGGCATACACGACCAGATCCTCGGGATCGTCATGTTCGCCGCCGCCGCCGCCCTGTGGGTCTTCCCGATGGCCACCCATGACGGCGCGAAGGACGCGCAGGTCAACGAGGCGATCGTCGGGGGCGTGCTGATGTTCGTCGTCGGTCTGCGGCTGTACCGGGGCAGCAGCTGGCGCTCCGATGTGATCGTCCTGGTGGCGGGTCTGTGGATGATCGCCGCGCCGTTCGTCCTGGGACTGCAGGACGCGGCTGTCGACAGCGGCAGTCAGGTTCTCGACATCGCCGTCGGCTCCGTACTCGTGGCGACCTCGCTGATCTCGCTGCTGATCCTGCGCGCCGACCGCCGAGCGGGAGAGACCAAGGCGGTGCGCCGCACCTGACCCGTGCGGTACGCCCCACGCCCGGGCGGTGAGCGATCACCGCCCGGGAGCGGTCGCCGCCGCCCTCGCAAGGGCCGGCGTCACCCGTCGGCGGGAGGACGGCCGGCGGTTCGGTGGCGCGGGCGTCTTGCCGCTGTTTGTCTGATGGAAACCGCCCCCGACCCGAGGATGCACGATGAGCGTCGAGAACGAGCCGAGCAAGCGAGCCCAGGAGATGCGCGACAAGGCCCAAGAGCTGGAGATGGCGGCCCAGCACGCCGCCGACCCGGCGGAGCGGCAGCGGCTCACGGAGAAGGCCCTGCGGATCCGCGAGAAGAGCGAGCAGGAGAACGGGCCGGGCAGCGGCACCATGGACCCCATGTAGGCCGGCGGAGCCCCGCGTGACGGGCGGGCGTACGCCCGCCCTCGCCGACGTACGACCGGGGCCGGGGCAGCGGACGCCCCGGGCGCCCGGTCACCCGTACAGGCTCCAGCGGCCGAAGCGCGCCATGATCCGCCGGGCGGCCTCCTTGTCCAGTCCCAACGAGACGGCGGCCTGCTCGGGGCTCACGTCGTGGCGGGCGCTGCGGGCGGCCCAATAGCCCACCCGCTCGGCGGTGACCTCCATCCGGCGGGCGGCGCGCACGGCCGCTACGGGGGAGGTCTTGGCCAGCTTGCCCACCTCTTCCTCCAGCCGCTCCAGCAGAGCGGTCACCACCTCGGGCAGCGGGACGGTCGCGGCCTCGACCTGAGCGGTGTGCGCGTCCCAGTCCCGTTCGCAGGCGCCTGCTTCGGCCGCCCCGCCCTCCGCCAGCTTCCCCGTGCCGATCGCCTTCCAGTCCAGCCGGTGCCGGGGGCCCGTCCAGCCGCAGGAGCACAGCGCGCGCAGCGCTGCCGCTCGCGGCACGTGCGCTCCGCGGCCGTCGTAGACGCACCACTGGGACACCGCGCGGCCGCCCGATCCCGAACCCGATTCGAGGTAGACCGGCCCGGGGGCGGCGCCGTCGTCGAGGAGGACGCCGACCGTGCCCTCGTGCGAGGTGCCGAACTCCTCCGTGCTCCACGTCTCCCGCTCGTCCACTGCACCCCTCCGGCTTCCCGCCCCGTCCATGCCGGCGGACCCCACTCCGGTCCACCGGGTACGACGATGCCCCAACCGGGGCGGCAGGAACGCCCGAATGGACGAACGGGTCGGCCGCGATGCCCGACGGCGCGGCGGCGTCCAGCGCGGAATCACCCAGCCCGGGGTCCAGGTTCCGAGGCCGTCGTGGCCGCCCCCCGGCGGCGAGGTGGTCGCGGAGGGGAGCCGGTCCCGGGTCGGGGGCGTGCTGGGCGGCCTGTTCGGCCCGCGGACGGCCATCGGGCCGGCCGGCGTACTCCTGCTGGCGACCCCGCTGTTGCTCCCCACCGCGCGGCAGCTCCTCCCTCCGAGCCGGAGGAGCACGGGTGTTAGCTTCTTCTCGTGTTGGAGCACCAGGACGAGACCCGCGCGGCCTACGACGGGATCGTCGAGCTGTACGCCTCGCTCTTCGCCGATCGGCTGGAGACGCGGCCGTTCGCGCGGGCCATGCTCGCCACCTTCGCCGAGCTGGTGCGCGGGACGGGGAACCCGCGGGCGGCCGACGTCGGGTGCGGGCCCGGGCATCTGACGGCCATGCTGCACGACCTGGGGCTGGATGCCTTCGGGCTCGACCTCTCCCCGGCCATGGTCGACCACGCCCGGCGGGCCCACCCCGCGCTGTCGTTCGAGGAGGCGCGGATGGAGGCCCTGCCGGTGGAGGACGGCGCGCTCGGCGGTGTGCTGGCCCACTACTCGATGATCCACACCCCGCCTGCGGAACTGCCCGCGCTGCTCGCCGAGCAGGCGCGTGTCCTGGCCCCGGGAGGCCTGCTCCTGGTCTCGTTCTTCGCGACCGACGGCTCGGAGCCGGTCCGCTTCGACCACAAGGTGACGCCCGCCTACAGCTGGCCGGCGGACCGGTTCGCCGAGTCGCTGGCCGCGGCCGGGCTCGTCCCCTTCGCCCGGCTGCTCCACGACCCGGCCTCCGAGCGCGGCTTCCTCGACGCCCATCTGCTGTCCCGCCTCCCCGCAAGTCCTCCGTCGGTAGGCGGCGGCGAGGCGGTGCGGCAGTGACCGCCGGTGCGGGACGGTGCGACCCCGCCCCCCACCGTCCCGGCGGCGGTCCGGCGGGCCGGGCATGCCCCCGGAAGCCGCGTTCGGCATGCTGGACGGCCCGCGCGGCCTCAGGCTGGATGCATGGCGGACCAGACGGAGATCGTTGTCCATCCCGTGTCACCGAGGGGCGGCCGCAAGGTGACGGTGCACGCGCTGGGCGTGGACGCCGACCTCGGCCGCGCCGATTCCCCGGCCGACGTCTCGCGGGCCCTGCGGCGGGCCGGCCTGGAGGACGTGGACCTGTCCGAGGAGGGCCCCGTCCGCTGGGAGGGCGGCGGCCCGGAGGTATGGACCGCCGACATCTGACACCGGCGGCAGGGCCCCTGGCGCGGCTGGGCCGCGTCCACCGCATGATCGGGCGGGCGCCGTGGCGTGCGCGCCGCTCGTCGACCGCCACCCCCGCGTCGAGCAGGTCCCGGTACGGGCTGTCCCGACCGTACGGATCATTGAGGTGGTGCGCCGCAGGACGTCAGAAAGCGAGTAAAAGATGCAACCGACCTTCGTACTGGTCCACGGAGCCTTCGCCAACTCCTTCTCCTTCGCACCACTTCAGGCCGAACTCGGCCTCCTCGGACACCGCTCGGTCGCCGTCGACCTGCCCGGCCACGGCTTCGGGGCGACCTACACGCGCGCCTATCAGACGCCGCAGGATCCCGAAGCGCTCGCCACGGCGCCCGGCTCGATCAAGGGCGCCACGCTCGCCGACAATGCCGCGCACCTGATCGGGATCCTCGAACGGGCCAAGCAGCACGGGCCGGTGATCCTCGTCTCCCACAGCCGCGGCGGCATCACGGCTACCGCCGCGGCCAACGCACGGCCGGACCTGGTCGACCGTATCGTCTACGTCTCGGCCTGGTGCCCTGTCGATCTCGACGTCAACGACTACTACGCCGAGCCGGAGATGGCCACCGTCGACGCCGCTGCCCTGGGCCTGGCGCTGGCCGGGAACCCGGCCGAACTCGGTCTGCTCCGCGTCAACTTCCGCACCGCGGATCCGGACGCCCTGGCGGCCTTCAAGGCTGCCTTCCTCGCCGACGGCACCGACGAGGAGTTCCTGACATTCCTGAACACCTTCCAGCCCGACGAGAACCTGGACGTCGGCAGCTCCGCCGACCGGGCACAGGCAGGGACCTGGGGCATGATCCCGAAGACCTACATCCGCCTGACCGGCGACACGAGCCTGCCACTCGCCATGCAGGACCGGCTGATCCGGGAGGGAGACGCGCTGACGCCGGAGAACCCGTACGACGTCCGCACCCTCGCGGGCAGTCACCTGAAGTGGTTGGTCGATCCGGCACCAGCGGCTCGCGTCCTGGGTGAACTCGCGGCACTGGAGGGATAGCCGTCGGCGGGGGAGATGGTCAGGTCATCGTTCGCCCAGTGCGGACCGCTCGCGGCCCGGCGTGCGGGCGGGCTCCAGTACGGCGTTGACTTCCACGTCAACTGTGGTGACCGCGAGACCGAGTACGTGCTCGGCCGCGTGCAGTACGGCTTGCCGCACTGCTTCGGCGCGCTCGCGCAGCGGTGTGTCCAGCTTGGCCGCGACCGAGATGGCGACGGCGTGGACGGCGCGGTTGCCGGTCGACGGGGTCAGGCGGCAGCTGGCCGTGCGGGCACCGGGGACGGTATCGGCGGCCCGGCGCAGTACTTTGGCCGCGGCCGCGCGCTCGGCGGGGCGCGGGTCGTGGTCGGGGCCGGTCACCCCCAGCAGGGTGCTCAGCCGTACCTCGGCGCGGACCGCGCCGATGATGCGGTTGGCGAGACCGTGGCTGTCGGGCCCTACCTCGGCGCGCAGAGCACGGGTGGCCCGGTCCAGGGCCGTCGCCCCTTCGATGGCTCCGCGGCAACAGGGACAGCGGATACTGTGCGGATCAGCCGTTCCGGCAGGGGCGCGGGCCTGCTCCCAGGCACGGCCGAGGGGGCGTCCGCAGGGCAGGAACTTCGCGCCCGCGAGCACATCGGCGTCCCGGCGCGGAGGTGCTCCGGCACTCGCGCACACGCTTTCGGGCTGGTCGCCGGAGGCCGGATGCGTGTCGTCTAGCGCCATGGGCGCATCGCCTCCATCAGAATGCGTCGTGCGCGGAACAGCCTGCCGCGTACCGTTTGCTCGCTGCTGCCCACCACGTGGGCGATCTCCTGGTAGTGCAGGCCGTGCAGTTCCCGAAGGACCCAGCACACGCGAAGCTCCGGGCGCAGTTCCAGGAGCGCGCGCACCAGGGCGGCCGTGGCCGCGTCCGTCTCGGCCACTCGGGCCGGTGAGCTGCCCGTGTCCGCGGCTGCGGGCTCCGAAACGGTGTCCAGCGGAAGCGGGTGGGGCGGGCTGCGCAGAACGTTGAGGCAGCGGTTCGTCACTATGCGGTACATCCACGTGCCGAACGAGGCGCCGTGCCGGAAGTCCGGCAGCTGCCTCCAGGCGCTGAGGAAGGCTTCTTGCACCGCGTCCTCGGCATCCGCACGGTTCCCGAGCAGATGCTGGGCGAGGGCGAGCAAGCGGCCGCTGTGGCGGCGTACGAGGACGGCGAAGGCCTCCTCGTCGCCCGCGCACGCCCATACCGCCAGCACCCTGTCGTCCAGGTCGCCGGAAGAATTCCGATCGGCCGCAGTGCCGACCGCCGTCACCGGGTCCGGCCGCAGGGGTAGTCCCGTGCCGGGCGGGGGAGAGGGGCTGGTCCGGTTGCGCATCCGCCGCTCGCTTCCTGCCGCAGAATCGCGGCCCGCGTATGCCCTTCTCGATGGTACGGCGGTGAGCGCGATGAGGATTGTCCGTGCCGTGTGTCCAAAGCATGAGGGTGCCGCACCGGCGCGCCCGGATCGACATCATGGGGAGGTCCTCATGTCGGACATCATCAATCCCGCCGCGGGCGGGAAGGCGCCAGGCTCCGGGGGCAAGGCCCTCACGGGTCAGGCCGGAGCCGGGGCCGCGCCCGAGACGCGGGGTCGCACGACCATCGCCGACAGCGTGGTCGAGAAGATCGTGGGAATGGCGACCCGTGAGGTGCCGGGCATCCACAGCCTCGGCTCGGGCATGGCCCGCACGCTCGGGGCGGTCACGGACAAGGTCCCCGGCGGCCGTGCCAGCGTGTCCCGCGGCGTGAAGGTCGAGGTGGGCGAGCGGCAGGCCGCCGTCGATCTCGACGTGGTCGTGGAGTACGGCGTGGCGATCGTCGACATCGCCGCCGACGTCCGCACCAGCGTCATCACGGCGGTGGAGCGCATGACCGGTCTTGAGGTCGTCGAAGTGAACATCACCGTCGATGACGTCCACCTGCCCGACGAGGAGGACGACGAGGAAACAGAGGGCCGCGTGCAGTGACCCCCGGACCCGGTGGTTCGCCGGGCGGACAAGGACGAACGACGCGAAAATCAGGTGAGTGAGATGAGCGCAGCAACCGTGGGCCTGCTCGCGGGCATGGCCTTGGGCTTCGCCGCCTTCTTCGGAGGGTTCTGGGCGTTCCTGCTCGTGGCCTTCCTGGGCCTCGTGGGCCTCATTGTCGGCCGCATGCTCCAGGGTGACCTCGAAGTGTCCGACTTCACCCGTTCCCGGGATCGGAAGTGACCGCGCGGCCCGGCGGTGCCACGCCCGGGGCACCGGCGCCCGTCCCGGCAGCGGTCCTACCACCGGCCGAGCGCGGCGCCACGGTGATCCCGGAAAAGGTGGTGGCCCGCATCGCGGCCCGCGCCGCGAAGGAGGCGCTGGCCGAACACTCGGGCACCCCGGCTCCGTACGTGAAACCGGCCGCTGCACATGCCTCGGCGAGCATCGGCAGCGGCTCGGCGCGGCTGGGACTCACGGTGGACCTGCCGTACCCGACCGACCTCGCCGCGGTCTCCCGCCAGGTGCAGCACTACGTGAGCGAGCGAGTGGCCCATTTGACGGGGATGCGCGTCACCGAGGTCAGCCTCGCCATCGAACACCTGGTGCCGGCCGGGGGCCTGGAACACCGGCGCGTGCAGTGACCGGAGCGATTCCCACCGGGAAGGAGAGCCGGCATGGAACGCGACCATGACCCCGCGGCCGGGACGAAGCAACCCCCCGCGACCGACGAGGTCACCTCCCGCACGGTAGAGCAGCTGGCCAAGCGGTCCCCACCCGACGGCCGGCGGACTCCCCGTCCGTGGTCCGCGCGCCGGATACCCGCCGCGCTCACGGCCCTGCTCATCGGCGCCGCAGCAGGGACCCTCTTGTTCGAGATCGTCAGAGTCCGCACCGGCCGGACCGCCGCCGCCTGGCGCACGCGCCTCGCCGACGAGCTGGCCACCCGCCCACTGGACGACACGTGGATACGGGTGGGCGCCGCCGTCATGGCCGCGCTCGGCCTCTGGCTGGTCATCCTGGCCCTCACCCCCGGTCTGCGCCGCAAGCTGCCCCTGGAGACCCCCGATGCCCAGACGCACGCCGTGCTGGACCGCGACGCCGCCGAGCTTCTGCTGCGCGACGCCGCCATGAGGGTCCCCGGAGTGGGCGCCGCCAAGGTCCGGGTCGCGCAGAAGCGCGTCTCGGCGCGCGCGGACGTGCGCTTCCGCGCCCCCGGCGACGTCAAGGCCGACCTCGTGGCCGCTCTGCGTGCGGAGCTCGACCGGCTCGCCCTCGCACGTCCTCCTCACCTCGCCGTCCGGGTACGCCCGCGGCGCAAGTAGCCGCACGCAATCGTGCCCGCCGCCGGGCGAGAGACAGGAATGAGACCCATGCAGAGGAAATCCGCAATCAACCGAGTCCTGCTCGCCCTCGTGGGCGTCGTCCTGCTCGGCACCGGCCTGCTGATCCTGACCGGCAGCCTCGACCTGTATCGGAGCTGGCGGATGACACCGCCGGACGGCTGGCCCCTCACCGCTCCCCAGGAGGTCCTGCTCGACGATGCGGGCCGTACGCGCTGGGTGGACGAGGGATGGTGGTGGCCCACGGTCATCGCCTTCCTGGCCGTCGTCGTCCTGCTCGCCCTGTGGTGGCTGCTGGCGCAACTGCGCCGCACGCATCCCGGTACCCTGCCCGTCGGAGGAGACCCCGCCGTGGACGGAGTCGAACTGCGCGAGCGTGCCCTCAGCGACGCTCTGGCAGCCGACGCCGCGAACCTGCCCGGCGTGCACCGAGCCCGCGCGCGGATGACCGGTTCGTCCCGCCACCCCGCAGCAGACCTCGACCTCACCCTCGCTCCCGACACCGCGCCCGGTCCCGTACTGCGGGCGCTGTGCGACGGACCGCTGGAACACGCCCGCCAGTCCACCGGCCGAACCCTCGCTGCCCGGGCGCGGCTGCGGGTATCCGCGCACAAAGCCCACCGCGCCCAGTAGAGCGTCCCTGCCGACGCCCGGCCCCGAACCCCAGCAAGCTGTCCGATCATTCGCTTATGCGGCTTGTCTGGGGGTAGGGGCCGGTTGATCCATGGACCGCGCCGAGTGGTGTGGGAGGTGACAGATATGGCGGCCGGCAAGAAGGTCAAGAACGTAGTGAAGAAGACCAAGGGAAAGATGAAGGAGACCACCGGTCAGGCTGTCGGCAATGAGAGCCTGGAGGCGAAGGGGGCCCGCGAGCAGATGGCGGGCGATGCGAAGCAGACCATGCAGAAGGCCAAGGACACGCTCAAGCATTGACCTCGTCCGGAGCCCCGTCCCCGGGCCTTCACGGAAGAAATGGACAAGGGCCGACATCTCACTGTCGGCCCTTGTCGACGACCACTCCGGGGGTGGCCTGCCCGTGGTTATCGGCCTCGCCGTCGCGGACGCCGGCTCGATTCCTCCTCCTCTTCTTCCTCGTCCTCCTCCTGCTCTTCGGGGGCTTCGTCGGAAGCTTCCTCGTCCTCGTCCTCGTCCTCGTATTCGTCCTCCGGGGCCTCGTCGTCGTCCTCGTCTTCGTCCTCGTACTCGTCCTCGGGCGCCTCTTCGTCCTCGTAGTCCTCCTCGCCCGTGTCGTCGGCGTCCCCTTCGTCCTCCCCTTCGTCCTCCTCAGGCTGTCCGCCCTCCTCCTCGGGGGCTTCCTCGTCTTCGTCCTCGCCCTCGTATGCGCCTTCTTCCTCTTCCTCGTCCGTGTCCTCCTGGTCCGCTTCGTCTTCTTCCTCCAGTGCCTCTTCGTGGGTGCGGACCACTTCGCCGTCACGGATCTCGCCGCGCCAGCCTTCCGCCTCATCCGTCGTGAGCGAGACGTGCCGAAGGAAGTGCTTGAGGTCCAGGCGCAGGCGTCGGCCCTGAGCACGCCACAGGTTGCCGGTCTTCTCGAAGAGCCCGGAGGGGTAGTACTCGACCACCGCGATGATGCGGGTCAGTGTCGGCGTGACCTCATGGAAGCTGACGCAGCCGCGTGTGGTGCCCTTGGGGCCTTCGGAGGTCCACACGATCCGCTCGTCCGGTACCTGTTCCTGCACGGTGGCCTTCCAACCGCGCGTCGAGGGCCCGACCTTGACCTTCCAGTCGCTCGTGGTGTCATCGTTGCGGGAGACGTCGCGTACGCCCTTTGCGAAGCCGCTGAAGTCCTCGTACTGGGTCCAGTGGTTGTACACGGTGCGCAGCGGCAGTCCGACATCGAGGAACTCGATGATGTTGACGACTTTGCCTCCGCTTTTACGGCCCTTCTTGCCCTTGCCGAACATCTTGGAGGCAGCGCCGGTCACCTTGTCCTTGAGCCCGCTCAGGCCCTGGCCCATCATCGCCTTCATGGGGGAGTCGCCCTGCATCATCCGCCCCCCGATACCGGCGATGTCGGACAGTTTTCCGTTGCCTTCCGCCACGTCCTGGAGCTGACCTGTCACATCCCCGAGCTTGTCCGAAGCCTTGTCCATGAGCTGCCCGGCCTGGGCTCCCAGGAACGAGGTCGCCTCTTCGAGCAACTGGTCCAGGCCGGACTTGGGCTCTTGCGCGCTGGTGCGGTCCGACGGTGCCATGACCTACCTCCGCGTGGACGGCTTGCGGCCCGGCGTCTTCTTCGCCGCGCCCTTCTTGGCTGCCGTTTTGCGTGCCGGAGTGCGCGCTGCGGTCTTCTTCGAGGCCGAGTCGCCGGCCGGGGTGCGTGTGGCCGTCTTCTTGGCGGCTGACTTGCCTGCCGGGCCGCGCGTCGCGGTCTTCTTCGCCGGCGCCTGCTTCGCTGTCTTCTTGGCGGCAGTTTTGGACGGCGCGGTCTTCTTCGCGGCTGCTGACCTCGACGGTGCCTTCGCCGTCGGCGTCTTCTTCGCCGGTGCCTTCGCCGCCGCCTTGGCCGGTGCCTTGCCCGGAGCCTTCTTGGGTGCGGCCTTCCTGGCCGGAGGCGGGGGCTCCGAGGGAGCCGAGCGGCGTGCCTTGCGAGCGGGTGCGTCCGGAGCGGACTTCGTTGAGGTCGGGGGCCGGCCGCGCCTGCGGGGCGGCGGAGGTTCCTCCTCAGGTTCCTCCTCGGGTTCCTCTTCTTCCTCTTCCGCTTCCTCCTCCTCTTCTTCCTCTTCCTCCTCGGGCTCGTCAGTGTCCTCCGCTTCCTCAGCGGGCTCTTCCTCTTCCTCTTCCTCGCCCTCTTCCTCGTCTTCCTCCTCGTCCGCCTCAGGCTCCTCGTAGCCCTTCTCGGCTGCCGGCTCCTCGTCCTCGTCCTCGCCCTCGCTTTCGTATTCGTATTCGTCCTCGTCCTCGTCCTCGTACTCCTCGGGTTCCTCGGGTTCCTCCTGGTCCTCTTCGTCTTCGGCCGCACCGGCGCCGCCCAGCTGCGCGGTCCGCTGGTGCAGCGAGCCGGCGAGGTCGGCGAGCTTGCGGTTGGCCGCGGCTCCCAGAGCCTTCTTGCCCGCGTCCAGGGCTTCGCCGCGGAGCTGGTCGCTTATCTCGGCGAATTGAGGAGTCTCCTTGAGCTTGGTGAGGCCCTGCGCCATGAGCTGGCCGGGGTCAAGACCGAAACGTCGGCCTGCGAGGTAGGTCGCCGCGGTGAACGCCAAGCGGCCCTTCTTCGTCCGT
This sequence comes from Streptomyces sp. NPDC055254, assembly GCF_053606025.1. NCBI lineage: Bacteria > Bacillati > Actinomycetota > Actinomycetes > Kitasatosporales > Streptomycetaceae > Streptomyces > Streptomyces sp. NPDC055254. The sequence goes on from NZ_JBSGQV010000046.1 coordinate 31,429, forward strand.
CCGAGTACGTAACCCCCGGCCACGGCGGCCGCGAGCGCGATTTTGGTCGTGTCCTGCATGAGTTGCTGTCCCTTCACCAGGGCGCTTGCGGGCTGTACGTCGCTGCCCGGGAACACCGTCCGGGTCTGCGGATGTGTCGGCTGCTGTCCTCGACGCGCCGACCGAAGGACGCCCCGTTCAGGCGGCCTGTAGACCCCCTACCCCCGATACGGGACATATTCCCTATATGCTGACATTGTAGTTTCAGCAAGCGGGGTTCCCCCAGCGGAGGACAGATGGCCGCATCAGAACCGGCACGTCCGCGCAGAGTCCGGCCCCGTCCGGCCGAAGAGACCGAGCAGCAGGACGGGCCCCCGGCGGTCCGCCGCGCCCCTGCCAAGCGGAAGGCCGGCGTTCCCGGAGCGGCTTCGGCCATGCGCTCGGCGGCCGGGCAGTTGGCCCAACTCCTGGGCCGGACCCCCGACTCCGTCTCTTCACTCAAACCCACCGAGGACGGCTGGGTAGCGCAGGTGGAAGTCGTGGAACTGGAACGCATCCCCGACACGACCAGCGTGATGGCCAGCTACAAGGTCGCCCTGGATCCGGACGGACAGTTGGTCTCCTACGAACGGACCCGCCGGTACAGCAGAGGCATGATCGACCGGCCGACCTGAAGACAGGCCGCCCCGGAAAGGAGGCGCCATGACCATGGTGCCGCAGAGCGGCAGCAGCGTAAGCAGGGGCGGAAGCAACTCGGGAACCCTCTACGACGTCCTGGAGCTGATCCTCGACCGCGGTCTGGTCATCGACGTCTTCGTCCGCATCTCACTCGTGGGTATCGAGCTGATCAAAATCGATGCCCGCATCGTGGTGGCCAGCGTCGACACCTACCTGCGCTTCGCCGAGGCATGCAACCGCCTCGACCTCGAAGCAGGCCGCAAAGCACCCGCCCAGCTTCCCGAGGTCGTCGGGAACATGATGGAGGGCGGCGCCCGCGGCAAGTCCAAGGGCGCGCTCAGTGGAGCGGTCGAGGCCGTGACCGAATCCCTGTCCGGCCGCCCCTCCGCGGGCGAGGAGCCGGACGAGGAAGAAGCCGAGGAAGAGGCCGTCCCCAAGAAGCGGCGTCCCGCCCGGCGCCCGGTACGCCGGGAGAGGGAGTGAGCGATGACGCTCTACGTGTACGCGATCACCGGTAAGGACCACCCGCAGCGCTTCGACGGCCTGACCGGAGTCGGCTCCCACCCGGCACCCGTGCGCGCGGTCCCCGCCGGACCCCTGTGCGCGGTGGTCAGCGACATCTCCGAAGAGATCCGGCCCAAGCGCCGAGACCTCCTGGCGCATCAGGAGGTGCAGGAGCGCCTCATGGCCGGCGGTGTGGTCCTCCCGCTGCAGTTCGGCTACATCGCCTCCGACGACCTGGCCGTTCGGGAAGCCCTGGAAGAGGACACGGACGGCTACCTCGCCACTCTCGAACGGCTCGACGGCTGCGCGGAATACCACGTGAGGGCATCCCAGGCGGACGAGGACGAGCTGCTGCGCAAGATCCTGCGGGACTCTCCCGAGGCGAGGGAGATCAACGAACGCATCCGGGCCGGCGCGCAGGACCCGCAGCTACCCCTCGCGCTCGGGGAACTCGTCGCCCGCGAAGTGCAAGAGCGCCAGGAGGCACTGGCGGCGGGACTGGTCGAAGCCCTGATCCCCTACGCCCGAGAAGACGCCACCCATGCACCTTCGCCCCCCGACTTCCTCAACCTGTCGCTGCTCGTACCGCATGAGCGCAAGGACGATTTCCTGGCCGTGCAAGCCGGCCTCGCCCAGCAGATCGGGGACGGCGTCGACTTCCGGCTCACCGGCCCCCTGCCCCCGTACAGCTTCGTCCAGTGACACCCCGCGACCCTTCGAGCGCGAGAGGAGACGCGAACCATGGGACTCCTGAGCCGTCTGTTCACCCTTCCCATCGCCCCCGTGGAAGCCGTCGTGTGGGCCGCCCATCGGGTCGCCGAGAAGGCCGAGGACGAGTACTACGACCCGGCCCCGGTCTGGCGCGAGCTCGCCGACCTGGAGCGGCGCCTGCTGAGCGGCGAGATCGATCAGGAAACCTTCGACCACCGGGAGGACGAACTGATCGACCGGCTCGATGAGATAGCCCAGTTCCGCCAGCAGTTCCCCTGATGCGCGAGGGAGGCCGCCATCGTGTCTGAGCCCCTACCCGGCCGACTCGGATCCTTCCCGTCCCGCGCCGCCCCGATGCCGTACGGACAGAGCACCTCCAGCCTCGCCGACATCCTGGAGCGGGTCCTGGACAAGGGCATCGTCATCGCCGGCGACATCCGCATCAACCTTCTCGACATCGAACTGTTGACCATCAAACTCCGCATCCTCATCGCCTCCGTGGACAAGGCGAAAGAGATGGGCATCGACTGGTGGGAGCACGACCCCTCGCTCTCCTCCCGGCACACGGGCAGCCCCCTGGAACAGGAGAACCGCCGGCTGCGCGCCGAGCTGGAGGACCTGCGCCGTGAACGCCTCGACGGCCAGGAGGTGCCGCTGAGCACCGGTGAGGAGCCCGAGAGCGGTACGGGCAAGGGATCCGCACGGGGGCGCCGCACATGACCACGACCGACGCCACCCTCACCTACGTGTACGCGGCAGCTCCACTGACCGCGGACCTCCGCGACGCCGTCGCCGGCCTGCGCGGGATCTACGGCTCACCCGTCTTCTTCCTGAGCGCCGGCCCTCCTACCGCCGGGCCGTCCCCGGCCTTCGCCATCAGCCACGTTCCCCAGCGTGATTTCAACGAACACGCGCTGAAGAACCACTTCGAGGACCTGGACTGGCTGGAGAACGTCGCCCGCGCACACCACGACGTCGTCCAGGCACTCTCCCTCCGCACCACCGTCCTGCCGCTGCGCATGGCCACCGTCTACCAGGACGACGACCGTGCCCGCCAAGCGCTCGCCGAGCAGCTCGACGCGTTCGCCGAAAGGCTCGCCCAGCTCACCGACCACACCGAATACGGCGTGAAGATCTACCTCGCCCCCGCTGCGGCCCCACCCGGTGCCGGACCCGCCGCCGACGGCGCCGCCACCACTCCCGGCAAGGCGTACCTCCAGCGTCGAAGGGCCCAGCACAGCGCCCAGGAAGCCGTCTACGGCCAGGCGCAGAGGGCCGCCGCGTCCATCGAGGCCATCGCCTCCCGGTATGCCTCGCAGCGCGCGCGCCACCCCACCCAGAGCGGCGCCCTGACCGGTCCCGCCGAGAACGTCCTCAACGACGCCTACCTCGTCCCCCACGCGTACGCGGAGGAGTTCCAGGCCGCCATCGCCGAGGCCGCCGGCGTCTTCGACGGCGTTCGGATCGAGGTCACCGGGCCCTGGGCCCCCTACTCCTTCGCCATGCCCCCGGCCGAGCGCCAGAACGCGGCCACCGGCGGGGAGCGCGGGGAGCGCACCCCATGACCCTCGACAGCTACGGAGACGGCTACGGAGAACCGCTTCCCGGGCGCCAGGTGGCGCTCGTGGACCTTCTCGACCGGCTCCTCAGCGGCGGTGTGGTCATCACCGGCGACATCGTTCTCTCCATCGCCGACATCGACCTCGTGCGCATCTCCCTGCGGGCTCTCATCGTGTCCGTCAGCTCCGAGGTCCACCCGGCCGTCACGGCGCGGGAGGGCGGCCCCGGTGAGTGAGGAACGCGGCCCCGAGCGCCCGTCCCGCCACCCGCGGCCGCCTTCGAGACCCGCTCTGGAGGACGTCGGCGACACCATGTCCCAAGCGTTCCGGCTGCTCCAGGCACCCCCCGCGCCGCACGAGTCGGCCCCGCGCCCCGCCCACCGCATGTACACCGACCGCGACACGGTCGAAGAAGACCTCCTCAAGCTCGTGCTCACCCTGGTCGAACTCCTGCGCCAGCTCATCGAGCGCCAGGCCCTGCGGCGCGTGGACGCGGGAGACCTCACCGACGAACAGGAAGAAGAGCTGGGAGCCACGCTCCTGGCCCTCCACGACCGCCTGGCCGACCTGTGCGCCCAGCACGGCTACGCGCTGGAGGACCTCAACCTCGATCTCGGCCCCCTGGGCCCCCTCCTGCCACCCCGCACCTAGCGCGAGCTCCCCGAACCAGCACCCGCGTCACGGCTGCGCGGCCCCTGCCGGTACCGCTCACCGGGTCTTTGCTGCGTCCGACCGAAGTAGGGCACCAGCCCGGCTCCGGGCGTACGGCTGCTCAGTGGGCCAGCATCGTGGCACGGGCCCCACCGGGTGCGGGTCCACGGCGGGATCGAAGCCGGGCAGCCGGCGTGCCCGAGCGCGCGCACCACAGACGCAACCGCGGCCGATACGGCCGGGATGGAGAAGCACGATGACCAGCCAGTACGACGGCGACGAGTCTTCCCGCCCTTCCGGAGAGCCGCCGGAGGGCGAGGCCCACCAGGTAGCACCCGACCCGGCCCGTGAGCCTTGGGCCGGAGACGGCAAGCCCACGGCCAAAGAGAGGACCGCGGCGACGAAGGACCACACCGTCGCCGCAGCCAAACAGGCCACCGCGCAGGCTCGGGCGAAGGCCGGCCACGCGACCGAGCTGGCAAAGAGCAAGACGCCCGAGCCGCTCCTGCACACGGCGACCCAAACCGCTGCGCACGTCCGGGACACCGCCTGCCGAGCCGGACACCTCGCCGCCGACAAGACCCCCGACGTCGTCCGCGAAAAGGCGGCTCGGGCGGCGCACGCCGCAGGATCCAAGTGGACCGCCCTGGCTTCGGCGGCAGTCGCCCTCCTCGTCTTCGTCCTCGTACGCCGCCGCCACAACCACTGACGGCGACCGAGGACCGCGCAGCGGGCCGTCCGCACCGGCCCGAGCGACCCGCAGGACTGCCAGCAGGGGAGAGAACCGTGCCCGCCCAAGGTTTGCACGCCGTCGCAGCCGCAGTTCTGGCCGCGGCCGCTGTCGTGGCGCGATGGTGGAAAGCCCGAGCCGGGCGGGACGGACACGGCGCCAGCGCGGCGAGAGCCCCGTGGCGACGCAGAACACCCGCGCCGAGCGGCTCCGAACCGGCCCGCACCCGGGTGGACGATCTGCACACGTCATTCCGCGACCCGGACCCTGCCCCCTGGCCCGGAGCCGACGAACGGGGAAGCCGGACCCGGTGCCATGTTCCCCGTCCCGCTCCGGGCAGCCACGGACGCAACGGACCGGACGAGCGCCCGCAAGACAGGTAGGGGTCAGTCCCGCTCCCGGGTGCGGCCCGTACGGCGCGGTCCCGGGCGCCGTTCGGGCCGCACCCGGGACCGTCCCCGGCCGTGTCAGCAACTGCTCACGGGTGTGCCGTTGTACAGGTTGCCGTCGGTGATGCCGTTGGTGACGCTCTTGAGGTAGTAGCCGCAGGTGGGACGGTTCTTGAAGTCGAAGGTCCGGCCCGGGGTCAGGCGCCAGATCTTGTAGCCCGAGTAGGTGAGGGGCTGTCCCGGGACGGCCTTCTCGGGCTGGTGGTCGCCGAGGACGACGTAGGTGTCGGCGCCGGAGACGGTGGCAAGGCCGTTCTTGTCGATGAAGAGGGAGCCGCCCTCCTCGACGCCCACGCCCCAGGCCTTCCCGCCGGTGGTGAGCCCGTCCCTGAGCGCGCGTGCGACGAAGGCCATGGTGCGGCCCATGCGATCACGGGTCACGAAATGCGAGTCGTTGACGGTGCCGGAGTAGTAGGGCCAGTCGAACATGCCCGTGGTGAACGTCGCGTACGCGTCGTAGGGGTCGGCCAGGGCCTCGCTGGAGGTGATGCTTCCTCGGCAGGCGTCGTACACGACGGAGCTGTTGATGTGGTGACCGGCGCTGCCTCCGCCGGAGCCGCCGCCCTTGGCGACGACCGACTGGACGGAGGCGCGGAGCGCGGTGGCCTTCCAGGCCGCGTAGTCGCACTGGTCGCCGCCGGCGAAGTAGACGAACTCCGCGTTGCGGATGTCGGTGTTGGCCCGCGTGTTGTTGCCGTCGCCGACCCTGGTGAGCGTCCACGTGGTGCAGGAGTTGATGCCGCTCAGGCGCATGACGGCATCGCACTCGGGTGTTCTGCTGCCTGAGCCCGGCGTCGATGCCGCCAGCACGACCACGTCGAGTGAGCCGGTTCCGCCTCGGATGGCGTCGACGGCCTTGGTCATGGACGCGGGGACGATGCCACCGGACCCGTTCATGGTGAACGCGGGGCCCGACCAGGCGGCGCGGCCGGCGTCCGCGGAGCTGCCGAGGCGGATGCGGCCGGCGGCGGCCTCGGCCTGATCGGCCTGGACGAACCCGCCGGCGATGACCACCAGGGCGGCCGTGAGGCATGCGGTGACCCGGTGCGCGGATCGGCGCCGCGCCGGGGAAGCGGCACAAGCGCTGGTGGACGCAGGGGAGGTGGGGTGCGGGAAGGGGCTCATGGGTCCTCCGAGACAGCGGTGAGGGGTACCGCGGCGAAGTGGGGAAGCGGACGCTGCGGCAGTGCGGCGTGCGGCATGTCGCGTGCAGCAACGGAAAGTACAGGCCGACCGTGAACTGCGGTAGATGTAACGCACGAGTTGATCGCGGGACGCCCGATTTCATCGATGCACCAGATGAGAGCGTTGGCCCTGCCTGCTCGTCGGCGCACGGCGCCTCGTTACCCAGATGTAATATGGATTACATCTAGCCAAGAATGAGCTGTCGCTGTAATTTCCTCGCATGTCAGACGGTGACGCATGCGGTCGTCGCCGGCCGATCTTCCGAGAGGGTTACCCGTGATGCCAACCCCGTCCCTCCGTCGCGTGTCGACGGCCTCCGCCCTGTCCGTGGCGCTCCTCATGACGGTCTCCGCCTGCGGCGAGGATGTCTCCGACGCCGCCGAGCCGCCCGCCACCGTCGCCGGAGTGACGATCACCAAGGACCCGGCGCTCCACGCCGCTCTGCCCGAGGAGATCAGGGAGTCGGGTGCGGTGCGGGTGGCCACCGATGTCCCGTACGCGCCCTTCGAGATGTTCGTGACCGAAGGCAAGCCCGAACTGACAGGCCTCGACTACGACCTCGGTCAGGCACTGGGTGCGAAGCTGGGCGTGAGGTTCACGTTCACCCCGCAGAAGTTCGACGGCATCGTGCCGGCCATCCAGGCCGGGAAGTTCGACGCGGCGATGTCGGCGATGACCGACAACCAGGAACGCCAGGCGGTCGTCGACTTCGTCGACTACTCCGTCTCCGGCTCCGGGATCATGGTCGTCAAGGGCAACCCGGAGAAGATCACGACCCTGAGCGATCTGTGCGGCAAGAAGGCCGCGGTGCAGGCGGCGACCAACCAGCTGGACCTGCTCCAGGAGCACCAGCGCGAGTGCAAGGCAGCGGGCAAGGGCGAGATCGACATCCAGACCTTCCCCAAGGATTCCGACGCCCAGCTCGCGCTGCGCTCCGACAAGGTCGTCGCCCAGGTGCAGACGAAGCCCGCCGCGGGCTGGACCGCCAAGACCGCCGACAACGGCAACGCCTTCGAAGTGGTCGACGACCCGGCCGCCGCGGGCGGCTACGGTGCCTCGCCGAACGGAATCGCGGTGTCCAAGAAGCTGCCGCAGCTCAGTGATGCCATCCAGCGGGCGTTGCAGGTACTGATCGACGACGGAACCGTCACCAAGATCTTCGACAAGTACGGTGTCGCCTCCATCGCCGTCAAGAAGGCCACCAAGAACGCGGCGGTGGACTAGAAATGACCACCACCACGGCTCCCGTCGGCATGGACCGTCCGGCGACGGAGCAGCTCACGGTCGTTCCCCTGCGCCGCTACGGGCGCTGGATCGCGGCGCTCGCGGCGGTAGCCGCCCTCGTCGGCGTGGCCGGCTCGCTGGCGAAGAACGGCAATCTCCATTGGGAGGTCATCGGGCGCTTCCTCTTCGCGGACCTGATCTTCTCCGGGCTGTTCACCACCGTGTGGCTCACCGTGGCGGCGATGGCCCTCGGACTCGTCCTCGGCACCCTGGTCGCCGTGATGCGCCTGTCGACCAATCCGGTGCTGTACGCGATGTCCTCCCTCTTCGTCTGGTTCTTCCGCGGAACGCCCCTCCTGGTGCAGATCATCTTCTGGGGATACGCCGCCGCCCTCTACACGTACGTGATGATCGGTATCCCGTTCACCGACATCACCTTCCTCAAGGTCGAGACGAACTCCCTCCTCACCCCGGCGGTCGCCGCGCTGCTGGCACTCGGCCTCAACGAGGCCGCGTACGCCTCGGAGATCGTCCGGGCGGGCATCCAGTCGGTGGACACCGGCCAGACCGAGGCGGCGCACTCCCTGGGTATGCGGCCGGCCCTGACGATGCGGCGCATCGTGCTGCCCCAGGCGATGCGGGTGATCATCCCGCCGATGGGCAACGAGACGATCAACATGCTCAAGATGACGGCCCTGGTGTCGATCATCTCGGCGCACGACCTGATGTCCAACATCCAGGACGTGTACGCGCAGAACTACCAGGTCATCCCCATGCTCGTGGTCGCCAGCCTCTGGTACCTCGGGCTGGTCACCCTGCTCAGCATTCCGCAGGCATGGCTGGAGCGCCGCTACGGCCGCGGTACCGGCCGCGGCGGCCACGTCTCGCCGCTGCGGCGCATGTTCGCCGGAGCCCTCACCCGACCCGCTCGGGCGACCAAAGACACCCAGGACACCCAGGACACCCAGGACACCAAGGAGGCGGTCCGGTGAACGTCCCCATGGTCCACGCCCAGGGCGTGCGCAAGCACTTCGGGAAGCTCGACGTCCTCAAAGGCATCGACCTCACCGTCGAACGCGGCCAGGTGTGCTGCCTGCTGGGCCCCTCCGGCTCGGGCAAATCGACTTTCCTGCGCTGCATCAACCACCTCGACAAGGTCGACGGCGGCAAGCTCGCGGTCGACGGCGACCTGGTCGGCTACCGGCAGAGCGGATCCCGGCTGCACGAACTGCGGGAGAAGGAAGTCGCCGCGAGACGCCGCGACATCGGCATGGTCTTCCAGCGCTTCAACCTCTTCCCCCACATGACCGCCCTCGACAACGTCATGGAAGCCCCGGTCAACGTCTGCGGCGTCGACAGGGCGCGGGCCAGGGCGGACGCCCACCGCCTGCTGGAGCGGGTGGGCCTCGGTGATCGGGCAGGCCACTACCCGGCGCAGCTCTCCGGCGGACAGCAGCAGCGCGTCGCCATCGCCCGCGCCCTGGCGATGAAGCCCAAGCTCATGCTCTTCGACGAACCCACCTCCGCGCTCGACCCCGAGCTCGTCGGGGAGGTGCTGGACGTCATGCGGCAGCTCGCGGCCGACGGCATGACGATGGTCGTGGTCACCCACGAGATCGGTTTCGCACGCGAGGTCGGCGACACCGCCGTCTTCATGGACGACGGCGTCGTCGTCGAATCCGGTGATCCCCGCCAGGTCCTGGTCGAACCCCGGCAGGAGCGCACCCGCGCGTTCCTCTCGAAGGTCCTGTGACCGCCCTCTCGCGGGAGCGGCTCCGCGCCACCGCGCTGCTCCCGTACGCCGAGGCCCGCCTCGAAGGCTACGTGGCCGACCTGGCGGACCTGGTGGCCATCGACTCGGGCTCGTACAGCCCCGCAGGCGTCAATCGGATGGCCGACTGGACCCAGGACCGGCTGCTCAGGCTCGGGTTCGACGTCGACCGCATCGCTCCCGCCCCCTGCCACGGGCACCCTGTCGGCGATGTGGTCGTCGCCCGCAAGCGGGGCGACCTGCCGGTTGCCGAGGGCGGCCGACGCGTCCTGCTGGTCGCTCACCTGGACACCGTGTTCGAGGACGGTACCGCCGCCGAACGGCCCTTCGTACTCGACGGCCGCACGGCGCGGGGGCCTGGCGTCAGCGACGACAAGGGCGGCCTGCTCGCAGGACTCACCGCTCTGGACATCCTGCGGGAGGCCGGAGTCGGGCAGTACGCCGAGCTCGTCTTCCTGGCCACCCCGGACGAGGAGATCGGCTCACCCGCGAGCCGCCCGGCGACCGAAGCGGCGGCGTGCGGAGCCCACTTCGCGCTCGCCCTGGAGTGCGCGCGGGAGAACGGCGACGTGGTCATCGCCCGCAAGGGCGTCGCCGACTTCAGGGTGACGGTCACCGGCCGGGCCGCGCACGCCGGCATCGAGCCGGAACGCGGGGCGAACGCCGCTCTGGCCGCCGCCCACCTGGTCGTGGCCCTCCAGTCCCTCAACGGCCACTGGGACGACGTCACCGTCAACGTCGGCGTCGTCCGGGCAGGGACCCGGGCGAACATCGTCTGCCCGGAGGCCGAGTTGCGGGTCGAGGTGCGCTCCGCCACCGCGGCCGGCCTCGGAGCGGCCAGGTCCGCGATCGAAGCCGCCGCCGTGCGGACCGCCGTACCCGGCACCGCGGCCGCGGTGGAGCAACTGGACCTGTGCCCGCCCATGGAGGACACTCCCGCCTCGCGTCGCATGTTCGACCGGGCCAAGAGGATCGCCGCGGACCTCGGGGTCCCGCTCGGTGGCGCGGCGACGGGCGGCGTGGGCGACGCCAACTTCATCGCGGGCATCGGCGTGCCAACCCTGGACGGCCTCGGCCCGATCGGCGGCGCCGACCACACCCCCGAGGAATGGCTGGACACCTCCACCGTCCCGGTCCGTGTCGCGCTCCTCGCGTCCCTCATCGCCGACCTCGGCGACAGCCGCACCGGCTGACGCCCCGCATACGTCCCGTACCGGTTTGATCGCGCCATTGCCCGGTACGGGGCCAGGTCCCGGCAGTCCCGTCCACCACCCGGCGGGCTGCCGGCCCGCGCCGGGATCGCGGCAGGCATCCGCCGCCGCGGTCCCGACCACCACCGACCCCCCTCGTCACAGGAGGCACCACATGCGCGTCCCGACCGGAGCCCGCCGCACCACACTGGCAGGCGGCACCGCTCTCCTGCTCACCCTCGCCCTGGCCCCGTCGGCCGGCGCCGACACCACCCGCCATCCGGGCGATCGCGGCTCCCTCGTCCTCGTCGGCGGTGGGCTGAAGGCGGACAACGCACAGGTCTACGGCGAGATCATCAAGCGCGCGGGCGGAACCTCGGCGAGGATCGGAGTGATCACCGCCTCCTCGGTTCCCGCCAGCCAGGACCCGTACGCCGCCGACCCGGCCAAGTGCAGCAACTCCGAGTGCAACGGCGCCTACTACGCCGGCCTGTTCGAGCGCCACGGCGCCGCCGACGCCCAGTGGATCCCCGTCGACCTGGACCACATCGCCAACGCCGACTCCGACGAGGTCGTCAGGCAGGTCAACGCCATGACCGGCTTCTTCTTCGGCGGCGGCGACCAGTACCGCTACATCACCACCCTGCTCCACGGCCCCGCGCACACCGACTCCAAGGTGCTCGCCGCGATCCGCGCCAAGCTCGCCGCCGGCGCGGTCGTCTCCGGCTCCAGCGCCGGAGCGCAGATCGTCGCCGGAGCCGACATGGTGACGGGGGGCGACTCCTACGAGGGACTGCGCGACGGCAGCAGCCCGGGCTACTTCGAGGACCCCTCCCGACTCGGCTACCTGCCCGCGGGCGGCTTCGGCTTCCTGCGCTCCGGACTGATCGACACCCACACCGGCGCCTACGGACGCGAAGGCCGGGCCCTGCGCCTCGCCGCCGACACCGGACACGACCGCGTCTACGCGCTCGACGAGAACACCGCCCTCGTCGTGGAGGCCCCCCGCACACCGCACGAGCGACTGCGCGTACTGGGTCCGCAGGGCGTCGCCGTCCTCGACCTCCGCCGAGCCCGGACCGCGAGGAGCGCCACCGGAGCGTGGTCCCTGACCGGAGCCCGCTACAGCTACCTCACCGACGGCGACCGCTACGACCCGCACCGCCGGCAGGTCCTGCCCGCCCCGGACAAGCGACTCCTGGAACCGGTGTCCGGCCCACCCGTCCCCGCCAACCCGGACGTCTTCCACTCCGCGGCCAACCCGGCAGGCGTCCCCTACTCCTTCCTGGGCACCGCGCGCGCCCTCGCGGCCACCGACGCCCGGCGCACCGCGACGGCCGCGACGTTCGAGGCCGGACCGCGGTTCACCGTCACCTTCGGCAAGCAACCCGGATTCGCCGCCTGGACCAGCGACGGCGCCACCGCGCGAACCGTCACCGGCCTGCGGATCACCGTCGCTCCGCAGTGACTCCGCCCTGACTCGCTCCGGGCGACCGGGCCGGCCGGACACCCGCAGCGGATCCGGCCGGCCCCACCCCCCGAGGGGCGGCAGTAGGCTCGACCCGCCACCTGTCACCCAACCGTCCTGGAACCCCTCGGAAGGAGATCCCGCGCATGGCCCCTGGCACGCTCGCCGACGAGATCCGCCTCAAGCTGGGCGACGTCAGCCCAGCTGAACGCAAGGTCGCGCGCGTGCTGCTCGCCGGCTATCCGTCGGCCGGCTTCGAGACCATGGCCGTCCTCGCGGAGCGGGCTGCCGTCAGCGCCCCGACCGTCCTGCGCCTCGTCAACCGGCTCGGATACCGGGGCTTCCCCGACTTCCAGGCCGCGCTGCGAGCGGAGCTCGACGAGCGCAACGCCTCGCCCCTCTCCCTGTACGAGGCCACCGACTACGGGCGCAGCAAGGGCGGGCCGGAGGAGGACCTGTCCCTCCTCCAACGCGGCAGCAACGTGTTCAGCGCCGCGGTGGCACAGACCCTCGCCGAACTGCCCCCGCACGATCTCGAACACGCGATCAGGCTGCTGTCCGACGGCAAACGTCGCGTCACCCTGGCCGGCGGACGCTTCACCAACCTGTTCGCCCAGTACCTCGGCCTGCACCTCATGCAGCTGCGCGACGACGTGCGGTTCCTGCCCGACCGCGACGTCGAGCGCACGGCGGTGTTCGCGGCCCTCCACCGCCGTGACGTCTTCGTCGTCTTCGACTACCGGCGCTACGAGCAGGACAAGCTCGCGATGGCGGAACTCGTACAGGGGCACGGCGGCAAGGTCATCCTCTTCACCGACATGTGGCTCTCGCCGGCGTCCACCCACGCCGAAGTGGTGCTGCCGAGCCAGGTCGCGGCCCCTTCTCCCTACGACAGCTTGGTGCCCACCCTCGCGGTCATCGAGACGGTCGTGGCCGGAGTGATCACCGCCCTCGGCGAAGACGCCCATCAGCGGATGCGTCACGGCGAGGACACGGCCCGCCGGCTCGGCCTGTACTGACCCCCTGGTCATCCGGTCCTCGCCGCTCAGGCATCCAAGCGTCCACCTTCCGTGCCGGCGTTAGGGATGCGTCAAGAATTCCTGGGTCGAGATCCCCCACACGCTCCCCGGTGTCCCCGGCCGTGACCGCCACGCACCCGGTGGAGACAGGCTGCTGCGGCCCTTCAGGCCTGCCCGTAGGGGGTGTTGGCGCTCGGCGGCGGCCGGCGGGTGCTGGGTGAGGGGCGAGCCGGACGGGGCATGGGGCGTACGGGGAGCCGACCTGGCGGTGCACGTTCGCCTCGTCGGCGGCTCCATACTCGATGATCTCTGCGCGGCCCCGGCTGGTGGTTCCCGTGCGGATGCGCCGAAGCCGAGAAAGGTTGATGCAGGACATGAGGAAAGCGAGCGAGCCGGTGATGCCGGAGGCGGTGGACAGCCCCGCTCCGCGGACCCAGCCGTCCGGCGGGCTGGCGCGGTGGCTGTTGCGGCACCAGGTGCAGCCGGTGGGACCGGCCGCGGGCGAGGGGCACACCGAGCCGCACGCGTGGTGGAAGGTGATGTGCCTGACCGGGGTGGACTACTTCTCCAGCCTGGCCTACGTACCCGCCATCGCCGCCCTCGCCGCCGGAGCGGTCTCACCCCTGGCGACACTGCTGATCGTGGCACTGACCCTGCTGGGGATGCTGCCGATGTACCGGCGGGTGGCGAAGGAGAGTCCGCACGGCGCCGGTTCGGTGGCGATGCTGGAGGACCTGCTGCCGTTCTGGTGGGGCAAGCTGTTCGTCCTGGTCCTGCTCGGCTTCGTCGCCACCTCCTGGATCATCACCATCACCCTGTCCACGGCGGACGCCTCCGTCCACGTGGTGGAGAACCCTTTCTTCCCGGAGGTGCTGCACGGCCACGAAGTCGCCCTGACGGTGGCCCTGCTCCTGGTCCTGGGCGGAGTTTTCCTCCTGGGGTTCAGCGAAGCCGTCAGCGTCGCCATCCCGCTCGTCGCGATCTTCCTCGTGCTGAACGCGGTCGTCATCGCGATCGGCCTGGTCCACGTCTTCACCACCCCCGGCGCGTGGTCGGCGTGGACGGACGCCCTCGTCGGCGGCGGAGGAGGCTTCGGCGACCTGATCGGCCCGGCACTGCTGGCGTTCCCGCTGCTGGTGCTCGGCCTGTCGGGCTTCGAGACCGGCGTGAGCATGATGCCGCTCGTCGCCGCCGAAGGCGCTGACCCCGAGCAGCGGCTGCGCTCGCGCATCCGCAACGCCCGCCGCCTGCTGACCACCGCCGCCCTCGTCATGAGCGTCTACCTGCTCTCAGCCAGCTTCGTGACCACCTTGCTCATCCCCCACGAGGAGTTCGAACCGGGAGGGGCCGCCAACGGCCGCGCCCTGGCCTACCTGGCGCACGAGCACGTCGGGGAGGCCTTCGGCACCGTCTACGACATCAGCACCATCCTCATCCTCTGGTTCGCCGGAGCCTCCGCCATGGCCGGCCTCGTCAACATCGTCCCCCGCTACCTGCCCGACTACGGCATGGCCCCCGAGTGGGGACGCGCCGTCCGCCCCGTCGTGATCGTCTACACCGCCCTGTGCATCGTCATCACGATCGCCTTCAACGCCGACGTCGACGACCAGGCCGGCGCCTACGCCACCGGCATCCTGGCCATGATGGTCTCCGGCGCCTTCGCCGTCACCGTCTCCGTCGCCCGACACCGCCGGCGCGTACCCACGATCGGCTTCGGCCTTCTCACCGCGGTCCTGCTCTACGCCCTGGCGGCGAACATCATCGACAAGCCCGACGGCATCGTCATCTCCGCCTTCTTCATCGCCGGGATCATCATCGTCTCGCTGATCTCCCGCGTCTCACGCACCACCGAACTGCGCGCCGACCGCATCGTCTTCGACGCAGATGCCCGCCGGTTCATCGACGACACCCTCGCCCACGACGGGGCCATCAACATCATCGCCAACCGCCGCCAGGCCGGAGACGTCGACGAGTACAGCGCCAAGGAACGAGAACAGCGCGGCGTCAACCCGGTACCCGGAACCGCTGACGTCCTCTTCCTGGAGATCGACGTGGTCGACCCCTCCGACTTCAGCGACACCCTCACCGTCCACGGGGTCGAAGTCGACGGCTACCGCATCCTGCGCGCCCACGCGCCGGCCGCACCGAACGCCATCGCCGCCGTCCTGCTGGCCCTGCGCAACGCCACCGAGGTCCTGCCGCACTGCTACTTCGCCTGGGCCGAGGGCAGCCCGCTCGTCCACATGGTCCGCTACTTCCTCCTGGGCCGAGGAGACACCGCCCCGGTGACCCGCGAGATCATCCGCAGTCACGAACCCGACCCCGCGCGCCGCCCCGGCATTCACGTCGGCGGCTGACGTGCCGGGGGAGCGAAAGACCCCCGGACCGCGCCACCCACCCCCTGATCGCGCGGGAAGACAGAGCGCCTCGTACTCTGCCGTCATGGCATCCATTCCTGTCTCTCCTGATCAGGCGCTCGACGCCCTGCTCGCCGGCAACCAGCGCTTCACGGCCGGTGCCCCGCGGCACCCGAACCAGGACGCCGCCCGGCGGGCAGAGCTCGCTCCGGCCCAGAAGCCCTTCGCGGTACTGCTGGGATGCTCCGATTCGCGGCTGGCCGCCGAGATCATCTTCGACCAGGGCCTGGGCGACCTGTTCGTGGTCCGTACCGCCGGCCACGTCCTCGGTCCGGAGGTGCTGGGCAGCATCGAGTACGGCACGAGCGTGCTCGACTGCCGCCTCGTCGTCGTCCTCGGGCACGACTCCTGCGGCGCCGTCGCAGCGGCCCGCGCAGCCGTCGAGGACGGGCTGCCCGCCGCCGGATACGTCCGCGACGTGGTCGAACGCGTCACTCCCAGCGTGCTCGCGGCCCGCGCCGCCGGCCTGACCGCCGACAGCGACGTCATCGACGCGCACATCCAGCACACCGTGGACCTGCTCCTGGACCGCTCCCGCGTCCTGGCCGACCAGGTCGCGTCCGGCCACACCGGCGTCGTCGGCCTCGCCTACCAGCTCGCCGAGGGCAGCGCCCGGCTCGTCACCGCCCACGGCATCCCCACCCCGGCAGCGCCCAGCGCACTCACCGGCTGATCACCCACTCGGCTGAAACCGGCCGCGGTGCCACCCGTCCCGTGCGGGCACCGCGGCCTCCCGGCTGCCCTGCCCTCCGCGCGGACGGCGGCTTCCGCCGCGGACTCAGCGGCTCAGGGCCGCCTCGGCGCTGCGTACGATGCCGCCGAGACCACCGACACGGAAGGGCGGACCATGGCCGAGCGGTACGACTGTTCGCAGGCATCAGAGGCACCAGAGGCATCCGAACGCGCCGCCGGGCTGCGCGCGGCAGCGGCAGCCGTGCGAGCCGGCCGGCTCGTAGTGCTGCCCACCGACACCGTCTACGGCGTCGGCGCCGATGCCTTCGACCCGCAGGCGGTGGCCGCGCTGCTCGCGGCCAAGGGACGGGGCCGCCACATGCCCTCACCCGTCCTCGTCAGCTCCCCGGACGCCCTGGACGAGCTCGTCACCGACCTCCCCGACATCGCCAAAACGCTCGTCGACGCCTTCTGGCCCGGCCCTCTCACGCTCGTCGCCCGGCACCAGCCGACCCTGAAGTGGGATCTCGGGGACACCCACGGCACGGTCGCCGTCCGCATGCCGCACCACCCCCTCACCCTCGAACTGCTCGACGCCACCGGCCCGATGGCCGTCTCCAGCGCCAACCTGACCGGTCACCCGTCACCGCAGGACTGCGACGCCGCCGAACGCATGCTCGGTGACACCGTCGCCGTCTACCTCGACGGCGGACCGACCCCCGCCTCCGTACCGTCCTCGATCGTCGACGTCACCGGACCCGTACCCGTCCTGGTCAGAGCCGGCGCCCTGACCGCCGAACAACTGCGCGCCGTCGTCCCGGACCTCCACGTGCCCAACTGACCCCACCGCACGGCGCGCTGCGGCCCGTACTCACAGCCAGTCCCGGCGCTTGAACACCACGTACGGACTGCCGCACACGACCGCCATCAGCGCCAGCGCGAAGGGATATCCAAGAACCCAACCGAGCTCGGGCATGTGGTCGAAGTTCATGCCGTAGATGGTGCCGACCAGAGTCGGGGCGAAGAGGATGGCCGCCCACGAGGAGATCTTCTTGAAGTCGTCACTCTCACACCGCTGACCTGCGGAAACCGACCAGATAGGTGCTCTGGCCTGCGGCGATCCGCCTTTCGGGTCCTTTCGCTGTGCTGCTCGTTGATGCGCCCGATCCTCCCCAGTCGCTCCCCAACGGGGCTTCATTCTCCCCAGATTCTCCCCAGCCGAGGATGCCTTCGAAGGTGGATGACCACTGGTCAGGAGCGTGATCCGGCGTCGGTACGTGTCACGCGACGTAGTCGAGGCACGGAGGGGGAGTTGTGGCGTTCGCCGTCCGTCTGAATTTAAATCGGCAGCGAGGAGGCGACTACGCCTACGTCGATGGTCCTCTGACCCGGCTCTCCCGATCCGGCTTCGGGATTCGAACCCGAGGTATACGCATTAAGAACTCCTAACGAAATGATCTCCAAGGTGGTTGGATCACTCCGGGACTGATGATCCGGGGTACGGGATGGTTCGGCCGAAGCCCTGGCAAGGCGACGACGAGTTGTGGGAGGTGCACGCTGCGCCGCGGAGAACGTAAATGCGTCGACAGCGCCCCTCGGCACCCGGCAAAGTGGCCGTCCGTGACGAGCAGTGAACTGTGGACCCGTGCGACCGCCGACCGCTACGACGCCGAGGAGACCGAAGCGTCCTCGGCTGCCGTTCTCGGACCGACCCTCGGCTTCCTCGCCGAGCTCGCCGGAGACGGCCGGGCACTGGAGTTCGCCATCGGGACCGGACGAGTGGGCGTCCCGCTCCGGGAACGCGGCGTGCCGGTAGCGGGCATCGAACTGTCCGAGCACATGGCAGCGGTGCTGCGGCGCAAGATCGACGAGGACACGCTCCCGGTAGTCATCGGGGACATGGCCACCACCGTCGTTCCCGGTGAGTTCACCTTGGTCTATCTCGTCTACAACACCATCACGAACCTGCTCACGCAGGACGAGCAGGTCGAGTGCTTCCGCAACGCCGCACGTCATCTGGAGCCCGGTGGCCGATTCGTCATCGAGCTGGGTGTGCCGCCGCTGCGGTTCCTGCCGCCTGGCCAGGTCGCGGTGCCGTTCGACGTCTCTGAGCAGCATCTCGGCTTCGACACCTTCGACCTGGTCGAGCAGCTTCTCGTCTCGCACCACTTCACCCGCGACGGCGACGGCCGCTACCGCCGCGATAACTCCCGGCACCGGTACGCCTGGCCGGCAGAGCTCGACCTGATGGCACGGATCGCTGGGCTCGAGCTGGAACGTCGTGTCGCGGACTGGGACGGGTCTCCGTTCACCCAGGACTCCGCGAAGCACATCTCCGTGTGGCGCAAGCCAACCTGAGGTCGGCCACCGCGGGCCGTCAACGTAGGCCGTGCCTGTCTTGAAACTCCTCTCGGGAGTTCAGGCGTCGCCAGCAGATCAGTGCGCATCCGAGGGTGAGGAAGGCTTCGTGGATTTCGTCGCGTATCTCCCAGCGGATCCGCAGGCGGCGGAACCAGTGCAGGTGGGCGAATGCTCGCCCCACGACCCAGCGTTGGGTGCCGAGTCCGGAGCCATGCTCGGTGCCCCGGCGGGCGATCAGCGGCTTTACGCCGAGGTCCCGGACGAGGCGGCGGTACTTGTCGTGGTCGTAGCCGCGGTCGCCCAGCACCACGTCCGGGCGGTGCCGGGGCCGGCCTCGCTTGCCCCGCACCGGCGGTACCGCCTGAAGCAGCGGGATCAGCTGGGTGACGTCGTTGCGGTTGCCGCCGGTCAACGTGGCGGCGAGCGGGATACCGGTGGCGTCGGTGATCAGGTGATGTTTGCTGCCTGTCCTGCCCCGGCCAACGGGGCTTCGTCCCGTCTTGGATCCCCCTTTCAATGCCCGTATGTGGGAGCCGTCGACGGCCGCCCGGGAGAAGTCCAGGGCGTTCGCGCTGCGAAGCTTGGCCAGGAGGACCTCGTGCAGCCGGGGCCAGACTCCAGCCTCGGTCCATTCGGCCAGGCGGCGCCAGCAGGTCATGCCCGAGCCTAAGAAGTCATCTCATTTGGCTGACTGAGTAGGCGCTTCGCGGTGTCGGTCCTGGGGCGCCTCAGCGAGTGGGCGTAGTCGTAGCCCTTGTCCGCGTGGAGCTTGCCGGGTCGGCGCCGACGGCGTCCGCGGCGGGATCGGATGGGTGGTATGCCACGGACGAGGGGCTCAAGGGCCTGGCTGTCGTGCAGGTTCGCGCCCGAGATGCCGACGGACAGGGGCAGACCGGTCCGCTCGGTGATCAAATGGATCTTCGACCCGAACTTGCCCCGGTCGACAGGATTCGCACCTGTCAGGTCCCCTTCTTCAGGGCTCGCATGTTCACCGAGTCGATCGCGCAGCGGGACCAGTCCAGCTCGCCGCGGGCGCCGAGTTCGTCGAGGACCAGGCGGTGGAGTTTGGCCCACACCCGGGCCTTGCTCCACTCGGAGAAGCGTCGGTGGGCTGTCGCGCCCGACAGGCCGAACGAAGCCGTGGGCAGCTGTTGCCAGGTACAACCCGAGGTGGCCACGAACACGATCGCGGCGAGTACTTCCCGGTCACCATGCCGACGCCGCCCACCACCCTGAGGCCGCGACGGCGCCTCCGGAACCACCCGCTGGAACAGTCCCCACAACTCATCCGGCACCAGCCGCTCAACAATCCCCACCATGACCGACAGCCTACCCACCAACGCCAAATGAGATGACTTCTTAGACCGTGTCCTATGTGGTGAGGCGTCGTTGGTGTCGGTATGGGGCGGGGTACTTGGAGTTGGATTGTTCCGGATGGATTGTGGGAGATCGGGGAGCCGCTGATCCCACCGTCGAAGGTGCGGCCGCAGGGCGGTGGAACACCGGATACGCCTGATGAGACGCTGTTCGCGGCGATCATCTATGTCCTGGTCAGCGGGTGTGCCTGGCGGGCTCTGCCGCCGTGCTTCGGGATATCGAAGTCGACGGCGCACCGACGGTTCCTAATCTGGTCGAGGGCCGGTGTCTGGGGCCGACTCCACGAGAAGCTCCTGCACCGCCTGGACGACGCCGGCCTCCTCGACCTCTCCCGCGCCGTCCTTGACTCGGCCCACGTCCGCGCTAAAAAAGGGGCGAACTCACAGGTCCGAGTCCCGTGGACCGGGGCAAGCCAGGTTCCAAGATGCACGTTCTGTCGGACGCGAACGGACTGCCCCTCCTCGTCGGCCTCACAGCCGCCAACACCCACGACAGC
>NZ_JBSGQV010000047.1:0-51841 GCF_053606025.1 Streptomyces sp. NPDC055254
CAGTCAAATCCTCCACCAGGACAGTGTTTTGCAGCTCGCGAGCCCCGGTCATCGACCGGGGCTCACCTGCTATTACGCCGAAAACGGCACCGCCGAACGCGCCTGCGTGGAGAAGCTCAACCGGGTACGGCATCGAGTTGTCGACCCCGCCCGCACTGATTCGGCGCCGAACATAGCTACGCCCCCGACGCGTCCGCCGAGGGCGTAGCTGGCCACTCCCGGCCGCCTGGGGGGCAGGGCTGGGAGGGCCGCATGTGGTTCGGGTCTGATGCCCGATTCTCCCAAGATCACACAATGTAGGATACAGCCAACAGACTTTCGATCATGGCTGCCCCAGCGTGGACAGGTGCCGCGCTCCGTACCACCCTCCGACGACGTCCTCGCGCGTCGGCGCCGCATTGGGGCCCGAATCAGGGCCGCCCGGGAGCACCGCAATCTGACTCAGGAGCGGGTGGCGAACGAAATGGGGATGGACCGGCCGTCGTACATCCTGGTCGAACAGGGCAAGGTCAGTCCCATGCTGGACACTCTCCTCCGGATCTCCGACGCGCTCGGCGTCCCGCTCTCCGACCTCGTACGCGAGTAGCCCGGCGTAAGCGGAGCCTCGCGTTCAGGTTCGGCATGGGCACCACCGTACGGGCTGGTAGCGATACCGAAATGTGCATCCTGGCCAACATCGCAGCTCAACCCTTCCGCAAGGGAGCCTCGACCAGCGGCGCCCGATGTGAGTAGCCCCGGCCGGAAGGGGTGTAGCCGGCCGGGGCTGAGGCGGACTGTCTCTACAGTCAGCAGTTGCAGCAGGGCACGCTGAACGGCTGCTTCGTCACGTGATTCACCATGACGATCGTGCCGATGCCATGGCAGTTGTCGCACGGCGTGATGCCGCGGCGGCGCGCCGCTTCTTGGACGGTCGTCGTGAAGTACTCGACGACATGGGCCTGTTCGGGGTCGGTCCAGTCTTCCCGCATGGTGCCTCCTTGACGATGCAGGCCCCAACGGTACGCGGGGGGCGCAGAGTCGGGAACTCCATCAGACGGTTGTCGGCGTTCCGTCCGCTTCCGCCGCAGCCCTGGCAGGCGCCAGCGTCGCGGATCTGCCCGGTCTCCGGGTCCTGGTAGAGGGTCCTGCCCGCGCCGCCGCAGTTCGTGCAGTTGGCGCTCATGCTGAATCCGATCATGTGACTCTCCTGGGTGGTTGCTTCCCGGCAGGGTGGGAGTTCAGTGGGCGGAACCGATGACGACGGCGGCGAAGGCGGCGGCCATGGCGACGATGATGAGGACGTGCTTGGCAAGGTCGCTCACTGGCCGGCCGCCTGTACGTTGGCGGCGGCGGTCGTGAACTCCCGGCCGTCGGCCTTCCTGATGTACGCGATGTCGGTGACGCCCTCGGCGATGACGGCCATGAGCTCGCCCTCGACGCCCGAGGCGATGTCCCGGACCCGCTTGCGGAGCAGCCCGTGAGGTTGGTACTCGTGCACGTCAGCCATTGGACGGCTCCTCGCCCGTGGGGCTGTTGAAGCGTTCGAAGCCGGCCTGCGCGCGGTCGAGGAGTTCGGGGCTGGGCTGGTGCACCGCGGCGAAGCCGACGCCCGGGCTGTCCGGGGTGTCGAGGCTCCATACGCCGCGCGGGGTGGGGGTCGTCACGGGGTGCTCCCTACCGTCGTCAGCGGGTGGTGTGACCAGGGTGGAGGCACGACAAGGCCCCAACTATCACGACTTGTTGATAGTTGGGGCCAAAGCCTGACGCTACGTTAGTTACCCAGCCAGTTGCCGTACGAAAGGAACGAATCAGGGAGCTGCCGACGTGCAGCCTCCAGCCCCGCGTACGTCTCCCGGACAGTCTGGTGATAGCGGGCCTGCTGCGGAGCCGCCTTCCGCGCGGACAGCAGGTTCTTGAACGACGCGTCGAGATCGCCCGTCCACATCTGCGCCCGCGCGAGCTCCGCAAAATGGTGCGACCGGCGGGACTTCGGCCAGTCCTCCGGGATGCGGACCTCCCGGCCCGTCTCGGCGGCCTGCCCATACTCGTCCAGCTCGGCCAGGACCGAAACGCGGTGCACCGCGACGTTCGTCGGGCCGAACGCGAGCCAGTGCACGCTCACAGCCTCGCCAGTGCCGGCCGCGATCCGGTCGGCCTCGTCGAGGTGCCCCTCTGCCCGGCCCGCGTCCTTCGACCGGCCCGCCATCACTGCGGCGCCGAGATGCAGCTGCCCGGTGACGACGTCCCGCTCTCGGCTCGGCTCGGCCTGCGCGAGCGTACGCAGCCCGAGGCTCACGAGGCGCTCACCTGTGCGGTACTCGCCGTCGCGGAGGTAGGTGAGGGCCCGCATGTAGCGGTACATGCCGCCGAACACGGCGTCGGAGCCGCGCTCTGCGGCCCAGTCCATGCGGGCCAGGGCCAGTGCCGCGAGGTCGTAGTAGCCGAGCTTCGACGCGACGTCGTAGGAGGTGCGGTACAGGCTGGCCAGCAGTATCCACCGGTCCCGGCCCGGCGCCGTGTGCGCGGCCGTGGTGGCCTCTTGGATGAGCCCGGGGAGGCTGGCGGCGGTCTGCTTGATCTCCCCGGCTCGGACCGCGACGAGGAGACTCTCTGCATCGTCGGCCAGGAGCTGGTGGGCGCGGGGGGTGATGTCCGGGTCGGCGCCGAGGTCGTAGACGTCGAGGGCCTGGCGGATGGGCCGGATCAGGATGTCCAGCTCGTCGGCGCGGAGTTCGGTGGCGTACGGCTGGCCGGTGACCGTGGCGACGTCGACACGGAAGGCGCGGGCCACGGCGGCGATCAGGTGCGGGGACGCCGGGATGACGCCTTGTTCGGTCTTGGTGTAGGTGCTGTACGGGACCTGGGCCAGGTCCGATACGGCTCTTTGCGTGAGGTGGCGTTCCAGGCGCAGGCGCTTCATGCGCGCGCCGGTGTGGTCGTGAGGTAGAGAGTGCATACTGGCTCCCAGTTCTGACTCGACACCAGAACCGTACCGGTACACGACAAAATCGCCCCCTCCCAGCCCGCAGGCTGAGAGGGGGCGTTGTGCTGTGCGGTGGTCAGGCGGGCATGAGCTCGCGGATCGCCGCGGTGATCCGGCGGGCCAGGTAGACGTGACCGGCGTCGGTGGGGTGGACGGAGTCGCCGCCGATGTAGCCCGCGACGAGCCCGGCCGTGATGAACGGGCCGTGCGTGGCGACCAGGGCGCCGGCTGCGTCGTAGCAGCCGCCGGTGATCGGCGAGATGAACGGGATCGCGGCCGCCGCGGCCTGCAGGCGCAGCGTCGTGTCGGTGTTCGTGAGGGACGCGCCCGGGGAACCGGTTGGCGCCCAGCAGCCGATGACGTACATCTCGCACGCGGGCAGCCCGGCCTTGAGCGCCGCGTAGAGGCTGCTGGCCGCGGTACCGATGGCGCCTTGGTCGCCGGCGGAGTCGTTGTACCCGGCCCAGATGATGAGCCGGGTCGGATTGTGGGCGATGACGTCGGTGGCGGCCCGGTTGCCGAGGGTGGTGGTACTGCCCGCGGTGATGTACCCGGTGGAGCCCAGAGCCTCATTCCAGGCGTCGTTGCAGCCCAGGAGCTGGGCGACGCGCGGGAACCAGGTGCCCTGGCCGCTGCCGGCGTTCATGTCGCTGCCGCCCGGCAGGCTGTCACCGAGGACCATGATGCGGCCGCCCCGGGATGGTACGGCCCACATGGTCGCGGTGGGGGGGAGGAAGATCCCGCCGAACGGCACGGTGGCGAAGTCGATCCGGATCACCCGCGCGGCGGCCGAGCCGAGTTCGATCGTCAGCAAGTGCGTGCTGCCCGGGGTGGTGCCGCCGAGGGGCTGCATCTGCTCAGTGACCCGGCGGCCGTCGACCCACAGCCGGTAGTGAGCGGCCGTCTGGTGGTTGACACGTACTTGGAACGTCTCGGCGTTGGTGCCGAACTCCAGGCTCCACAAAGCCTGTGAGCTGCTGAGTGCGCCGCGGGTGTTCGGGTAGCGGCTCGTCGGTAGAACGTAGGTGGTGCCTGGGGTGCCGGTGCCGTTCTGGAAACTGGTGGCGCCGCGGTAGGAGAACGGGCCCGTGACGTCGCTGCCCGTCAGGGCCACGCCGGGCGGGGACCAGCGTAGGTAGCCGGGGGAGGGGGTGCTCGTCTGTGCGATGCCGATTACCGGGGGCGTCCCCGCGTACAGGGATTCGGCGAGGACCGGATCCGGTAGGTCCCGCCGGCG
This sequence comes from Streptomyces sp. NPDC055254, assembly GCF_053606025.1. Taxonomy (NCBI): domain Bacteria; kingdom Bacillati; phylum Actinomycetota; class Actinomycetes; order Kitasatosporales; family Streptomycetaceae; genus Streptomyces; species Streptomyces sp. NPDC055254. The sequence goes on from NZ_JBSGQV010000047.1 coordinate 4,200, forward strand.
CCAGGCCGTGGCTACCGGTCCGGCCGGCCCGGTAGCGCCCGTGGCGCCGGTCTCCCCCTGGGGCCCGGGCGGGCCTTCGACCGGGGTGTACCCGGGCTGCGCCGGGTCCGCGTCGATGATGCTCGCGAGGTTGATCGGCGCGCCCGCCGGGAGTTCGAACACGCGCCTCCGGTAGGGCCGCCCGTCGATGCGTTCTTCGACGACCCAGTACCGGCCTGTTGCGGGCTCGACGCCGGCCGCGTCCGTTGTGACGAGGGGATGCGACAGCACCCCGGCGACGAGGGCCACCGTGCCGGACCCGGTGAGGATTTCGCCGTCTGCCGCATCGGTCCATACGGCTGGGAGGGTCGAGAAGACCAGGCGCCCGCTGGCTGGCTGCTGAGTCGCCGGGTTCGTGTAGGTGCCGGTCACGGACCGGGTGGGCTGGGGCATGACGGCCTCCTACGGGTACTGGCGCCGGGCCGGGTCCAGCGCGGCGGTCGTGGGCTGCCCAGATGGCGGCGGCGCGCTGCCGCGGCGGCAGACCAGCGCGTCCGGGTCATCGGCGGGCGGCTGGAGTGTGTAGCCGTCGGGGCAGGGCTGTCCGTCGCGGCCGTCCGCCCCGGGCGGGCCTTGCTCCCCCTGCGGTCCGGCCGGGCCCGGAACTCCTTGCGGTCCCGGGGGGCCGGTTGGGCCGGCGGTGCCGACGCCGGGCGGGCCCGTGGGTCCGGCGGCGCCGGGACTTCCCGACGGGCCGGGCGGGCCCGTCGGCCCCGGGGACCCGTCGGCGCCGTCGGTCCCCGCGGGGCCGCGCTCGCCGCGCGGTCCCGCGGGGCCCGCCATTCCATGGCCCGGCTCACCGCGGCTCCCCGGGGGCCCGGCGACCGGGGACGCGCCGAGCCGCTGCACCTGCGCGGCCAGCTGGTCACGGGCCTCGTTCGCGGCGCGGAGGTCGTGGCCCAGGCCCTGCATCAGGATGACCAGGAACGCGAACCCCGCCAGGGTGAGCGCGGCGACCGCGGCGAACGCCAGGTCCGTCCGCCGGTGCTGCCGCGCCCGCACCGCTCCGTGCCTCATGCTCCGGCCCCCCGCGCGTTGAGGTACACGGTGAGGAGCAGCATCAGCACCGGCGCGATGATCGCCGTGAACGCCAGGCGCCGGTCGGCGGCCCGTCGGTCCGCCAACTTCTGTGCGTCTTGGCGGGCCGTGTCCGCTTCCTGCTCGCGCGCGGCCTCGATCGTCTTGACCCGTTCCAGGATCACAGCGGCCTGCCCGTCGCGGGCGGCCTGCTCCAGCTGGTAGCGCTCCATCGAGACTTTGCTGTCGAGCCGCAGGCCCAGCTCTCGGAAATCCTCCTTCAAGTCCTGGCGGACGTCTTCGAGGCGACGCATCACCTCGCCGAGAGTCGGGTCGTCGGCCACGCCGGTAACCCGCTCAGACGGCGGTCGGCCGGGGTGCGGGTGCGGCCGGCGCGACGGTCTCGGTGATGCCGGGGCCCTCGGTGCCGCCCGAGGTCGCCACGGCGGTGAGGACGGCCAGGACCGCGGCGAGACCGCCGATGGATGCAGCCTGGCCCCAGTCGACGTCGAGGATGCCGAGCTGGTCGGCGCCGATGGCACCGATGGTGCCCTGGGCGAAGGTCCGGATGGTCCGCTCAGCGGTGGCCTTCCAGAATGCAAGGGTGAACATGGGGTGATCTCCGATCAGTTCAGGCGGGTGTCCATTGCCCGGCGCGCACGAAGCCGTGCAGGCCGCAGCAGGACCACAGCAGGGACGGTTCGAGGTGCAGCGGGTCGCGGGAGATGAGGGTGTGCGTGCTAGTTCCTGCGGCCACCCAACGGCCGGAGACCGTGCGGTCCGCAGGCACCTCGGCCAGCGCGGCACACCAGTGCCAGAACACCGGGGCGGGGTAGCCGGCCAGCCAACCGAAGTAGATGTGTCCGTCAGCTTGGCCATCCCGGTCATCTCCAGGCCGGGCCAGTCCGTGGGCGGGGTGCTGCGGGGATGGCCCATCAGCCGACGGTCGGGGTTCCGGTTACGGTGACGTCCACGTCGATAACCGCGGCCGCGATGGCGCGCTCTACCGCGGCGACGATCGTCTCGGTGTCGACGTCGTCGCGCTGGCCGAGCAGACCAGCGAGGGTCTGCACGGTGGCGGAAAGACCGGCGAGCTGCGCCTTGACGTTGGTGAGCTCGACATACAGGACGTTGTGCCGGGCGTCGGAGTATCCGAGGATGTCGGCGGCCGAGACCTGCCGACCGTCAGGGATCTCGATGCGGTGGGACCAGAGGTCTGCGGGCGTGGGCATGTCGTCCTCCTCGGACGGGGGGTCGGTGGCGCCGGGCGACCAGGACGGCTCGTGCTCCAGCCGCTCGGCGACATCCGCACGGAACTGGGGCATGGAGAACGCCGGGTCGATCTTGCGGCGGGTGGCTTCCTTGTGGCCGATCACACTGTCGGCGGACCAGCCGTGGAAGCGGCAGTGCGCGGCAGCCCAGCGGACCGCTTGGTCGTACTGATCGACGGGGAACGGATCGTCGCCGTCCCCCTCGTTCTCGATCTCCAGGCCGTAGAAGTGCCTGTTGCCGTCGATCGGCTCCGCGGCGTCCGGCCGGGGGTGCACCGCGTCCTCGTTGACCGCGGCGTCGAAGGCGTTGCGGGCGATCGTGCCGGCGTGGTTCGCGCGGCCGTGGCCGACGAGGTAGGTGCGCGCGGACTTGGCGAGCATGGCGTGGCAGACCGGGCCGGGTAGCTCGGCGTACCCGTCGTAGCAGATGTCGACCATGGATTTGCTGACGCCGGCGGTGTGGTGGATGTAGACCCCGTGGACGGGGCCCCACGCACCCTTGTGGTTGCGGTTATGCGTGCGCCAGGACCGGTATTCGACGTAGCGGACACCCTCGGCGCGGAGAGCCGCGACGAGCTGATCGGCGCTCATGGGTGTGGCCATACGGCCCTCCAGGGCATGAGGAAAGCCCCGGCCGGCGGCGCGGGGCGTTGGGGGCGAGGTGCTACCAGCGGGGTGGCTTGCGCTTCCTCGGCGGGCCGCCCGGGTGGTCCTCCTCGGTGAACGGGAACTCCGGGGTGCCCGGCGCCGGGCACCGGCACGCGCCGTTCTTGTCCGGGCCGGTGCAGTCGGCCGCGTGGACGTACCCCGCGGCCTCCGGCACCAGTGCGTGGTCCATGCAGGCGTACACCGGCTCGGTGTCCTGGCTGTTGGGGCGGCGCCGGCGCCACTGGACGACCGCTTCGGCGCCGCATCGGCAGGTACTCATGCGTGGATCCACTCCACTTCCATCCGGGACCCGGCCTCGTTGACGTAGGCGGTGGACAGGGCCCCGCCGCTGTTCTGGCCCCCGGCACCCTCGATGTAGTCGCCGGGGACGAGGTACAGGGTGTGGGTGGACTGGGGGCAGCCGGTGAGGGTTCCGGCGCCGCCCAAAGTGGCGCCGCCCCTGATGTAGTTGCCGTTGAGGTGGATGCGCGCGCCGCGCGATCCGGTCGCGTTGACGTCGAAAGCTGCTCGGACGCTCACGCGGTACCAGCCGGCGTACTGGCACGTGTACCTGCTCGTGTTGACGCTAGTGGAGTGCCCGCTGTAGGTGTCGACCTCCTCGGAGTCGAAGGTGATCACGCCCCAGGTGCCGTTCGGGACGGACTGGACGACGGTCTGGTAGAGGATCGCGAGCGGCGGCCGCTCCAGCAGGGTGAGCAGCTCTGCCTCGATGACGGCTCCGACTGCTGTCACGGGATCTCCCTCCTACAGGGCGGCGATGGCGGGCTGGGCGAGGCCGATGACCGCCCCGGCCGCGTGGGACTTGCTGACCTGGTTGGTGGCGCGGGTGACGGTGATCAGCTGGGGGGACTCGGCGAGGAAGTCGTCGAATCGGCACTCCGGCGACACGTTCGTGTTGCCGGTGAGGGAGGCGCCGGCCATGCCGACGGTCCCGGACGTGATCGGGCTGGTGACGATGGTCCGGTCGATGTGCCAGGTGATCGGCTCGGTGGTGCCGGTCGCCCAGGCGCGCGCGAGCATCCGGTGCCCGATGAGGCGCACGCGGACTTGGATGACGGCTCCGGGCGTGTAGGTGAGGCCGGGGACCGTCTCACCCGCGTCGACTTGCACCGCGACCCGGCATACCGACAGGCCGATCGTGCCGCCGGTGTTGAAGTGGACGCGAAGCCGGTAGTGCTCGGACGCCGACACGAAGCGTGTGACCACGGCCGGTGCCAGTGCGGCGCCGGTCGCGGTCGCGGAGACGGAGATCCCGACCCGGATGTCGGTGTCCTGGCAGGCCTGGGAGAGCGTCTGGATCCGCGCAGTCGTCGGTGTAGAGGTCAGGGTGATGACGCCGCGGCCGGAGGACACGGATCGTTCGGATGCGCTGCCGGAGGTGAGGGTGTAGGCGTGCCCGTCGCTCGCGGTGCCCCAGCCGCCGGCGCCCACGACTCGGCCGAAGTCGTCGGCAGCGAGCGGCGCGGCTCCCGTCGCGGTGACGACCTCGCCGCCCACCTCCAGCTCCATCGGGAACTGCGCTGGGTCCTCGGTCCACAGCGGCGCGGTGCGGGGCACCTCGCTCTGCGGGGTCCGCACGACCAGGGTGGTCGCCGAGCTGGTGGCGGCCGCGCCCAGGACGCTGCCGGTCCCGCTCGCGCGCCCGGAGACGGTGCTGTCGGCGAGCGCGACGGTCCAGGGCCCGGCCGGGCTGCAGTTGAGGACGATGTTCCAGTCGTAGGGGTGGCCGATGGTTTCGGTGTAGCCCTCGACGATCAGGTCGATCGGGCCGGGCGGCAGCCAGTCCGGGGGGTTGATGATCTGGATGCGGTCGCCGATGTCCAGGGCCAGGACGGCCGGGATCAGGTGGGGCGCGGCCGCCAGGTCGATGTGGACGGTCGGGTAGCGGGCCTCGTCCCAGGTGCCGAGGTGCAGCAGCCACTCGGCGATGCCCTGCGGCTGGCTGTCGTCGAACAGGTTCAGGGTCCGCGTGTCGTCGTAGATGCCGACTCCTGCGGGTGGGGCCTGAATCGACAGGGACCCCGACTCCAGCACCGCGCGGGCGGACGAGCCGCCCGTCCGGGAGACGGTGCGGTCGTTGCGGGTACGCTGGTCGTCGTCGACCGGCTCCAGCGGCGGGGCCACCTCCCCGGCCGCCGCGTAGTCCAGAGTGAGGGCCACGGGCTGGCTGTAGTAGCTGACGCGGGGCCGGTAGCGAAGGGCGAGCCGTTCCCGATCCTCGTACAGCACCCCGCCGTCGGCTGCCTCGCACTGGGCGAGGAGGGACAGCAGCGTGTCGGGCCGCTGGGGGCCCATCCGGGTCGCCGCCAGCCCGGTGCTCATGGGTACGGCCTCCTCTTGGCCGAGGCGGAGCAGGCGGGCGGACGCGGTCTCGCCGGAGTAGCCGCCGTCGGACCCTGCCCAGATGACGGCCTGGTCGGAGAAAGGGAACACCGCGACATGGCCGATCTTCATGCCCTCGAAGTCCGGCCCGAACACTGATTCCAGGCGGGTCACGTTGCCGACCGTGCCGGCGGCAGACCAGTCCCAGATGACGCCGCTACCGGCCACGTCGAGCCAGCCCGCGTGGTAATCGACGGTGCCGCCGTTCTGCTCCGCGGAGATGTCGAAGCGGAACCAGCGGCCGGGCCCGTAGGTGGCGTCGTTGAAGAGGAGCTCGTTGAAGAGCAGGGCGCCGGCGGCGCTGTATCCCTCGATGGCGGTGACTGCGGGTCCCACCCGGACGACCACACCGGCGGTCGTCCCGGCAGTGCGGAACGCCAGCCAGGCCTGGGCTCCCGCCGGCAGCGCGTCGAGCTGATAGACGAGCGAGAGGTACCAGCCGGTGGCCGTGGTGTAGACGGGCACGGGGCCCGCCATGATGGCCGCCGCGCCGAGCTCCGGCAGGGTGTCCGAGCCGGGGCAGGAGTCGTCGGCCCCGAAGGTGAAGTCGACCACGGGGAGCGGCTCGCATCCGGGGACCGGGGAGTAGGCCTGGGTGGCGTCGCGGCCCTCCTCCATCGGCCAGTACGCGACGGGCCCGGCGGACGCGATGCGGCGCCGCAGCGTGGACGCGAGGGGCTTCGCGCCCTGTCCGAGGCGGCGCAGGATGCCGGACGCCTCGACGGGTACGTACACGTCCTGGCCGGAGACGTCCCAGCGGGAGGGCCAGGACGACACCTCGGCGTGCAGCCGGTATTCGCGGTCGCTGATCTCGGCTCCGGCGCCGACGGTCCACAGTCTGCCGGCGGAGTCCGTCCAGGAGGTGGTGCCGGGGGCCAGGGCGCGGATGTCGGGGGCCGCGACGACGGAGCCGCCGATCCCGGAGCGGACTTCCGCGCGGTGGTGGCGGCGTGCGACGCGCAGGAAGCCGAGGGCGCCGATGTCGCCGAGCTCCAGCGGCGCGGTCCCGGCAAAGATGGACGTGGTGCCGCCCGTGGTGACGATGGCGTCGCCGAGCTGGACCCACGGATCGTCCATCGTCGGCGCGGTGTAGAAGGTGAGCGTGTAGCCGCCCGCGCCGTTGTTGACGTCGAGGGTCGCGCGGATTGCCTGCCGGCGGGCCCCGCTCGTGGCGGCCGGGACCGGCACGGTGGACTCGTGGAAGAGCAGGTTCGTGCCGTCCGCGGACCACCGCAGGTAGGCGTGCCCCGCCTGCGAGATCATCATCAGCCAGGAGCGCTGGGCGCCGGCCGTGCGGTACTTGCCGATGACCTCCCAAAATCCCGTGCTGCCCGTCGTGAGCCAGCTGGCCGGGGTCACCTCGGCGCGGACGTCCAGGTCCCCGGTGATGTCTAGGGAGGCGTGGTCCGGGGTGGAGGCGTTCACGTCCAGGACCGCGGGGATCGACAGGTAGGACTCGGTCCCGGGGAGGGAGAAACGCACCGGCGTGTTGCGGCCGATCAGCCCGTAGTTCGCGCTCCGCGGGTTCTTCGGGCTGTACTTGTTCTGCCGGTTGTCGAGCTGGAACCCGGCCTTGGACGGGTCGACGCGGGTGGCCTCGTCCGGGCGGCCCCGCTCGATGGTGAGGGGGCTCCGCGCGTACAGGTCGGCGGTGATGTCCGTCCACACGCCGCCGACCTGCATCTCGGCGAGGAGCTCCACCGGGGTCTCGGGGAAGGCCATGCGGGGCCCCCTTCCTACTGTCCGTATGCGGTCTGGACGGTGCCCTGCCCGATGACGCGGGTGCCCTTGCGGATCGCGGCGGTCAGGGCGGACTCGGCGCCGGTCACGTCGACGACGACCCGGATCTGCTGCGGTCCGAAGCCGGGCCGCGTGAGCGGGCTCCCGGCGGCGCCGCCTGCGAGCTGCTGCCCGGCGAGCATCGACTGTCCGGCGCCCGGCACCGGCACGAGGGTGGCCATCGCCTTGGCGACGTCGCCCTGGCGGGCCTCGATGCCGAGGACGACACCGGCCGGGATCCACTGGCCGATCTCGTCGGCCATGACCTGGGACGGGCTCGCGATACCGAGCGCCTTGGCGATGGGCCCGGGCACCAGGTTCCGGGCCCAGCCCATGAGGGTGGAGCGGAGCCAGCCGCCCATCGACTGGATGCCGGACCACAGGCCGCGGACCACGTCGGCGCCCTTGTCGACGAGGAGCCGGCCGAGGTCGCCGACTCCGGCGGAGATCATGCCGGGCAGGCCGCGGACCCAGTTGACCAGCTCGGTGGCCTTGTTGACGGCGCCGTCCTTGATGGCCTGCCAGTGCTGGATCATCAGGCCGATCGGTGTGAAGTTGAGGAACGCGTTGTAGATCATTCCGGGGATCCCGGACAGCCACGCGATCAACCCGTCCCAGGCCGTGGTCGCGGTGGTCTTGATGCTGTCCCAGTGCTGGATGAGCAGGCCGATCAGCGACCAGTCCATGAACAGCTGCACGATCCCGGAGATGAAGCCGGCGACTTTCTGCCACACCCAGTCCCAGGCGGCGCCCGTCCATGCCTTGATCTGGTCCCAGTACATGACGATCAGCGCGACCAGCCCCGCGACCGCCAGGATGATCCAGCCGATCGGGCCCATCGCGATGAGCCACTGCGCGGCCATCGTCGCCGCCCAGATCACTGCCCGGGCGGCCATCATCACGAACTGGCCGACCGCGACCGCGCCGGCGCGGAGCACGGCCAGGACCCATGTGCCGATCGAGGTGAGCGCGGAGCCGACCCACGCGGCGGACGTCGTCGCGGCCGAGACGACCGCCGCCCCGGCGATGCGCAGGTAGACCATGAGGCCCATGCCCATCATGCGCAGCCAGTTCCCGATGACCGTCCACGCGGACGCGGAGATGACCGCGTTCGCGCCGGCCACGACCGCGGAGACGGCGGAGTAGACCATCATGGCGCCGCGCACCACGAGGACCGTGGCAGCCAGTCCGAGGAGCGTGTACGTCAGCGGCTCGAACACGCTCTGGTGCTTCATCGCGAAGGACACCATGGTGCCGCCCACTTCGGTGAGTTCGCCGATCGCCTTCCGCTTGAACTCTTCCAACTGCGAGCTGGCCGAGCCACCGACCTTCGCGACGAGCCGGTCCGTGGCGCCAGCGGCCTTGTCCATGCCGGCCGCGGCTGCAGCACCAGCGGGATCCAGTGCGAACAGCGATGCGCCCATAACCTTGCCGGGATCGCCGAACAGGGCGCCGGCCGCGTTCAGCTTGACCTGTTCGTCCTTTGTGCCGCGCAGCGCGTTCATGGTGAGCTGCAGGGCCTTCTCCGCCGAGTCGCCGCCCTGGCCGATCATCGTGGCCATGGTCTTTGAGCTCAGCCCGATCGACTTGAAGGCGTCGTCGACCGGCTTGCCGCCCGCGAGCGCGATCTCACCGAACTGGCCGATAGCGTCGGCGACCTGGTCAGCGTCCCGGGCTCCGGCCTTGAGTGCCTGGACAAGGAGTCCGGTCGCGGTCTGCCCATCGAGTCCGACCCGCCGGAACTGGGTCGAGTACTCGTTGAGGGTTTCGAGGAAGTCGCCAGATTTGTCCGCCGCTGTGCCGAGCCCCACGGTGATGATGTCGAAGGCCTCCTCGGCGCTGGAGGCGAGGCCGGTCCTCATGAGCTGGCCGACGGCGGCCGTTGTCATCGTCAGGTCCTGGTCGAAGGTCTGCGCGAGCGCGAGGGCCTTCTTCGTCACGCCTTCCAGGCCGCCTTGCACCTTCGATGTGTCACCGATGTTCTGGTATACACCCTTGATGGCGAGGTTCACCGTGTCGACGCTGTCGCCCCACGCGCCCGCATACACCGACGCGGACACCTTGGCGACCTCTGCAGCGGCGGCCGGCCCCATGCCGAGCTGCGCGGCGAGCTTGTCGTTCGCGGCCTCGACGTTCAGCGCGTTGGTGATGCCGGCACCGAGGGCCATGCCGACCCCGGCGCCGATCCCGGCGGACGCGGTGGTGATCCGCTCCTGGAACTGGGAGATCTGGCCGGACGCTCGGTCGCGGGCGATCAGGTTGAAGACGAGGGAGGTGTCGGACGCCATCGCTCATCGCCCCCTCTTCATTTTCTCGTTGGCCTCGGCCTGGGCCGTCTCGTAGGCGTCCAGCCAGTCCAGCGCGTGGTCGGTCTCCTCGACCGTCATCAGCGCCCACTCCCACGGCCGGATCCCCAGCAGGTGCGCCGCGTCCCCGAGCCGTCTCAGGCGACGACCGGCAGCTGGGCTTTTCCCTCGCTCTCCAGGTCGTCCTCGGCCGCGGCGATCTCCTCGTCGAAGCGCGCGAGGAGCTGCTCGCGCTGCTCCGGCGGCGCGTTCTCGGCGACCTGCTCGCGGATGAGGAGGAGCTCCCCGCGGCTGTGCTCCAGCCGCAGCTCGTCCCACGCGAAGTCGACGTCCTCGAAGCGGGTAGTGGGGTGCTCCCGCTTGAGGAAGACGAAGAGCAGCGCGCGCCGGCAGAGGCTGTTGCCCTTCACGACGGCCTGTGTGAAGTCGCTCCAGTCCCGGCCGGTGATCTTCTCGATCCGCTCCCGCTCGGCGGACATGATCCGCCGGGGGTTGTACGCCCACCGCTTCGGCTCGTCGCTGCCCTCGGGCTGGTACACCAGGTACATCCCGTCGTCCCCTTATCCGGCCCGGGACGCGATGCGCCGGGCCATGTTCTCCATGGCCTCGTGCACGGCCGCGGTGTAGGTGTTGGTGTCGCCGTCCATGGCGTGGTCGAACCAGAGGGTGTGGCCGTGCTGCTGGACCCAGGGCTCCCGCCCGTAGGTCAGGTGGCGCCAGCCGCGCGCACGGTTCGTGCGTTTCGGCGCGTTGGCGAAGCCGCGCACGTTGCGGGTCTTGAACGCCTTGACCCGGGCCCCGCTCCAGTTGCCGCCGAGCTTGACCTCGGGGCGGATCTTCTTGGCGATGGCCGAGCGCAGGGCTGGTGCGGTGCCCGGGCCTGCGCTGGACATGGCCATGATCCCGCTCTTGGCCTGGACGGCAGCGGGCCGAAGCGCGTCCCGCATGCCCTTGGCGAGCTCCTTGCGGAGCTCCTTGCCGTCCTGCTCCGCTCGGATCGCGCGGACCAGCGCGTCGAGTCCCTCATGGGTGACGGTGACCTCGAACGGCGGCCCGCCGGCCATCAGGCGACGGCGCGGGTGACTGCGCCGGACGTCGGGTAGCTGACGGACACGCTGGCCTCGTCACCGACGCTGCCCTCGATGGGGTTCCACTGCTTGATCAGGCAGCTGCCGGTGTACTTCGGGTTGGACGCGCCGACCACGGCCTGGTCGGCGCGGATCTCGAAGGTGACGACCGTGCCGAAGAGCGGCCACATGATGCTGTCGATCGCACCCCCGGCCACGTCCTGCAGGAACTCGATGCCGAGCTCGCCCGACTTGAGGCCGCCCTTGACCTCTTTCCAGCCGAGGCTGCCGTAGGTCGTGACGTCCTTGTCTTCCACCTCCATCGCGAGCTCGGCTTTGCGGGTGTAGGTGGACAAGTCGCTGCCGTTGAGGGCGAGGTACTGCGCGGTCAAAACCATCTTGGGCATGGGGAGCTCACCTGATTCCGAAGGAGGAGGCGAAAAGGAAGGAGGGGGTGGTGCCGGAGATCGTCCACGCGACCCGGAACCAGGTGTCGGTGATGGCCGTACCGGTGGTGCGCAGTGCCTCTCCGCCGGCGGCCGTGGCCGCGGTGAACGTCAGCTGCGTGGTGGGGCTGGCGAACGTGTTGTCCGCGTCGGACTCGATCCGCGCGGTGATGCTCGGCGTCGTCCCGGCCACGGACAGGACGTGGAGCGCGGCGTACAGCCGCTTGCCGGTGGTGACCGCGCCGAGCTGGACGCCGGTGCCAGTGCCGGTCGAGGTTCGCGCAGTGCCGGCCGGGTGGGCCATCTGCCCACGGACAAGCGGCCAGGATGAGGCGCCCTTCCCGGACCAGGGGGCGACGTCACCGACGGAGCCGCCCAGGGAGTAGCTGGAGCGCAGGCACTGGGTGATGTACGCCCGGTCGCCTACGGTCGCGCTGTCCGGGCACGCGGTCCAGGGGCCGACTCCGCCGAGCTGCGCCCAGGACGAGTTGTCGACGAGGGTGGAGTCACCTGCCTCCCACTGCCCCTCGGCTGCGACCTCGGCCGAGCCCAGGCCGCCGATGAGCTCCTTGTGGCCGTTGCTGTAGTAGTTGGTGGTCTCTTTGTCCTCATACTCGGCGGTCAGTTCGATCTTGTTTGAGGCGCCGGTGAGGTCCGCGCCCACGGCGAACAGCCTGCAGTTGAGCAGGATGAACTTGCTCATGGTCAGCTCCTTCCGTCGCCGATGATGCGGATGAGTAGCTCGGCCCCGATGTACTGCGTGCCCTGGTGCTCGTACCAGCGGTAGCCCTGGATGCGCTTGATGTGGAAGTCGTCGGCGAGGCCACCCAGCGCGGCTTCACCGGGCGCCCCGCGGGCTGCCTCGATGGCGGCCTTCAAGCTGGCCGGGCCGAACCCGGCCAGCAGCGCGTCGAGGGTGCGCTGCGCGGACTGGTCATCGGCCCGGCCGACGAGCACGCGGCACGTCAGCTCGGCCTCGTCGAGCGCGCGGCCCATCGCTTTGTCGAAGTCCAGCTCGTACTCCCCGGCGAAGAAGTGCGGCGCGACCACCGAGTCGGGGGTGTAGCCGGAGCAGGTCAGCTTGCCCACTCCGGCTGGCAGAACGACCGCGCGGGCCGCGTCCGCGATGGCCTCACGAATCGGCCCCAGCTGCATCGCTGGGCACCTCCTTCGCTGCGGCCTTGCGGCGGCGCGGCGCCTCCTCGACGACTTCCTCGGCGACGCCGGCGGCGACGAGGTGCGCGCCGTCGGCGGCCGGTACGTCGGTCTCTTCGCCGAGGGCGGGCCAGGGCTCGCCGTTGCGGGTGGCGCCCTCGGGCATGGCGACGGTCATACGGATACGCATGGGTCCTCCTCACCCGAAGCCGGGCAGTACGTAGGGCTCGATCAGATTCCAGACGTCCGGGTCCCGACGGGAGAGACGGACGACGCCCCACTCCGCGGACCCGGTCACCCCCTCCGGGCTGTCCTTCCGCTTGAACAGGCGATTGGCCTGGATGAGGGTGGCCTGGACGATCTCGTCGGGGACGGCCGGCCAGCCGTACCGCGCGGTCACCCGGACCCGGCTGGTGCCGAAACCCCAGCTGCCGGACCACAGCAGGCCGGTGATCGGACGCCCGAGCACGAGTGCGTTGTCGGGGATGGATTCCCACGTGGTGATCACCGACCAGGAGACGCCGGACCCGGTCTCGACAACGAGCCCGGTCGTGCTGCCGATGTCGTCGACGAGCAGCACGGTCCCGTCGTCCTCGACGACGGTCCGCCCCTGCGGCCGGTACACCCGCTCCACGGCGGTGCCGTCCAGCCAGAACCGGCGGCCGGTCGCCCGGTCGATGCTCCGGGAGGCCGCGGTAAGCGCTCGCTCCAGCAGCGCGTCCCGACTGTCGTCCTCATCGTCGAGACCGAGCTGCCGTTTCAGCGTGCCGAGGTCGGCGTACTCGTTGGCCACGGCCTACTCCTTGGCGGGCTCGGCCTCGCCGCTGTCCGTCTTGGCCGCAGCGGTGCCGCGCGCCCGGGCGGCACCCGCAGCCTTGACCGCGGTCTTGTCGGAGCCCGAGGCGTCGGCCGTCTTCGCGGGGGGAGCGGTTCGTCCCTGCGGCTCGGTCTCCTTCGACTCCGGCTTGTAGCCGTGGTACTTGAGCTGCTCGTCGACCTGCTTCACACGGTCCTTCTCGCCGCGCCGCTCGTATCCCTGCCGCTCGCGCAGGAGCGCGGCGATCATCTTCCGGTCTTCTTTCTGTGTCATCGGACCGTCTCCAGTTCAGACGAAGAGGATGGACGCGCTGCACGTGAACGATGGCGTCGTGCCGCCGATCGTGAGCGCGGCACGGACGTAGTTCGCGGTGACCGCACCAGAGGAGACCCGGTTCCCGGCGGCGGTGAGCTGGGTGGTGCCGGACCCGGTGATGGCGCTCCAACTGGAGCCGTCGGCGGACTGCTCCAGCACCGCGTCGAGAGTCGGGGTGGTACCGGACGCGGCCGAGCAGTGAACCAGCAGGACAGCGATCTGAGCGGCACCGGAGGCCGCGACGGGCCCGCTATTGGCGCTGGCGGTGCGAGCGGCCGGGGCCAGGGCGACGTCGCCCTGGACGGGACGGACAGACATGACGAAACTCCAGTCGGCGCAGGGAAGAACGGCCGGCCCCGGGGACGTAGGGCCGGCCGTTCGTCTGGGGGTCAGAAGGTGGGCGTGACCAGGCCGGTGCCGCCGATCTTCTGCATGGCGTTCGGGTACCGGCCGAACGTGTACGCGAAGTACTTGTAGGCGACGAGGAGGACACCCAGGCTGGCGGCCTTCGTCTGCTCCGCGCGGATCATCAGCGGCGCCTCTTCGTCCTCCCAGAGGTGGCACTCCATCGCCGGGACGACGTAGATCTCGTCCTCGTTGGTGCCCGCGCCGAGGCCCGTGCCGATGTTGTTGTCGACGATGACCTCCAGGCCGCACGGAAGGACGCCGCGGACGCCGGATCCGTAGGAGCTGGAGCTGTTGCCCTGCCCGATGGACTGTGCCGGGATTCCCGTCCAGTTGATCATCGGCCAGGTCGACGACATCTGGCTCGACAGCCAGTACCAGCGCCGCGAGTGCATGACCGCGTGCGTCGGCCGGCCCATCGCCAGCATCGCCGCCTCGACCCCGGCCGCCGCGGACAGGATCTTCGGGTACGCCTCGGCACCGGACGGCGACGCGTCGGTGTACGCGTTGGCCTGCGCCACGTTGGTCAGGCCCGTCGTGGCCTGGTTGATGAGGGTGTTGTCGAGCACGGTGTGGACCCGGTTGAACAGGTCCTGCATCGTGACGTCCTCGATGCCCTGCCCGCGGTCGATGGCCTGCCGGGACACGGTCTGCTGGCCGGCCGCGGTCTGCACCGGGATCGTCAGCAGGGTGTCGTCCATGTCCGTCTCGGACACCGCAGCGTTTTCCGAGGCCTGGAGCGCCGCCGAGGACGCGGTAGTGATCCGGGAGATGTTCACGGACATGCCCGACTCGGGCAGCGCGTGCCGGTTGCAGATGTCCGCGAACGGCCGCAGGGCGGCGGTGGCCGGGGCGTACAGGTCGGTCAGGTACTGCGGGACGACGAGCCCCGTGAACGCGCCCGTGTTCGTGGCGCGCTGCATGAACGCGGCGCGCTCGACCCGCTCCTCGTGCATGTGCCGGGCGAGTCGGCCCTGAGCCTCGACGTCGCTGAGGAGGAACTGGCGGGACACGTCCATGAGGAACTGCTTGCCGTGCGGGTCGTTCTCCCGCGTGTAGGTTCGCTCCTCGCTGGTGACCCGCATGACCTTGTCGTAGGCGGGCTTGCGCTGCTCGGTCGAGGTGGGCTTGACGTTCCGCTGTTCGGCGGTCCGCTCCTCCTCCTCGAACTTGATCTTGTTGGCGTTGTCGAGCTTCACGAGGATGCCGTCGATGTCCCGCTTGCTCTGGTCGCGGGCCGCGAACAGCTCGGCAACGCGGTCGTCCTCCTCCGGGGTGAGGTTGGACCGGCCGTCCTGCTGCGCGGTGTCGAGGATCAACTTGACCTCGGCGTTCGCCTTCTTGCCGCGCTTCTTCGCGGCCTCCAGCTCGACTTCGATGCTCGCGACGAGGTCGTCGATGGTTCCGGGCATGGTGATGCCTTCCGGGAGATCGGGATGGTGGTGGGTTCAGCGCGACTACGCGGCGGGCCCGGGGCGTCTGCCGGGCATGGCGTGTCCCGCCTCCGGGCGATCTGCCGGACGGCGTGCTGGAAAGTGCAGTTCAGGGGTGGAACGGGGGTGGGTCAGTCCTCGCTCTGCGCGACGAGGAGGCGGGTCCGCAGCATCGACACCGAGCGGCCCTTCTTCGGTTCCGGCTCCGGTTCGGAAGCCGGGCCGGCCTCGGGCTGGGTCTGCTGCCGCAGCCCGACGAGGTCGTCGCGGCGCCCCAGGCGCTCGTACGCCTCGCGGGCGACGAGAGGGGACAGGCTGTCGATGCTGGCGAGGAACTCCCCGCTGCGGGCGGACACGCTGGTGTGAGGGTTCGCCCCGTAGGTGACCGGCCCGACGTCCCCGCGCTCCAGGTCGAAGCTGTTGATGCGGTACTCGGTGTAGTCCGGGGACCACTGGCCGTCGGTGATGCGGAACATGAAGCTCTGCTCGCGCACGTCGCTGTCCTCGATGGCCTGCACGAGGAGTTGCACGTCCGACCTCTTAGGGTTGAGCCACGCACGCTGACCGAGACCCGAATCGTCGGCCCACAGCTGGAGCCGGGCGTTCCTCGTCGACGCCATCGGGGTGCCGCCGTGGTTAAAGCGGAACACCACCTCCGGGTCCGCGGAGAGCGTCACGTCCGCAGCACCCTTGGAAACGATCTCGGTGTACGGACCGAACATGTCCCACATCTCGTAGCCGCGCTCGAAGCTGGAGGCGTAGCCCTCGACCTCGAACCACTCCATGTCGTCGCGCATCACCTTCTTCGCGCGGAGCTGGGATGAGAACCGTACGGGCTGTTCCGCAGGCCGGTCACGCGGGACCCGCATGTCGGCAGAGCCCGCGGCTGAACGGCGGGCGGCTGCGGCCTGCGCCCGCAGGCTGGCCGGATCGGTCATGTCGATGCTCCTGTCGGTGCGGCCGCCGCTGTCGGGGCGGGGTTCTTCGTGCCGAACAGCCGGTCGAACTCGGCGAGCTGCTGCTCGGTGAACGGCTGGCGGTCTTCCAGTTCGCGCGCCTCGGACGGGGCGAGCTGCCGGGACTCGATCTGCGTGCGCAGCATCGCGGCCCTCGTCTGCGGGTCCATACGCAGCAGCGCGTCCGTGTTCAATTTCACGAACCGCGGGCGGGAGGTCAGCGAGGACAGGGCGTCCTCGCGGCGGATGACCGCAGGCCCGAGGTGCATGACCAAGAGCTGCAAGTTGCGCTGGGTGATGTTGGCGTAGGTCATCGAGCCGCCGACGGCCGCGTCGATGAGGTCGCCGGGGCAATCGAAGAAACGGGCGATGTCGCCGATGCCGTACCGCTTGGCCTCGATCCAGTCGGCGCCCGCGGCGTCGGCCTGGATCATCTTGTACTCCCAGTCGGAGCCCGTGACGAACAAGTCCTGGCTGCTGGTCGCGGCCTTGAACCGGCGCTTGGCCTCGTCAGCCGCCACCGGGTCGATGACCTTGGCGGTGTTCTTCAAATGGGCGCTCGGCACCGCTCCATTGCCGAACCAGTCCAACGCGAACTGCTGGATGCTCAGGTACTCGCCGATCGACCACGCGGCGTAAGCGATCGGGGAGAGGCCGACCGGGAGGCCAGCCATCGTGTACTGCCGCTCGTGCCACACCTCGTGGGCCGCGTACTCCTGCTGCCCGATCCTGTAGGTGACCACCCCATCCCGCTGCCGGACGGTGACGTCGGCGAGGGGGACGAGGTCGATGCGGGCCGGGAGACCGAGGCCGTCGCGGGCGGTGATCAGCCCGAAGCAGTTGCCCGCGCGGTCGAGGTCGAACTGCGTGGAGTACAGCCACTCCATCATCCCGACCCGCTCGCCCCCCGGGTTGACCAGGACGGGCGGCTTGGGCACCTCCACCTTCATCTCGCCGACCCGCCGGTACACGTCCACCGGCATCGTGCTGACCAGGTTCGCTCGGAGCCGCAGGCACGCCCACACCGCGCTGTGCCGCAGCGCAGTCTCGTTGGTAACGGTCACCCCGCCCGCGCGCTGCACAGGGCGCGGGGGAATCAGCTCACCGGCGGTGGGGCCCGCGATGCTGCGGCGCTTGAACAGGCTCATCCGCTACCCCCGCCCCTCGCAGACCAGAGCGAGCCGGCCAGGATGACGGCGCCCGCGACCGCGAGCGCGAACCCGCCGATCCACGGGGCCAGCCCCCACGCTGCGCCGGCCGCGATCAGCAGCAGGGCGAGCGCGTCGAGCAGGGTCGTCACGACACTGCGCACGGCGCCTCCTCAGTAGATCGAATCGAGTACGTCGTAGTCGGCGCGGACCAGCGGGCCGCGGGTGAGCAGCGCCCACCGCGCCTGGACACACGCGATGAACGGGGTGGCGTCCGCCAAGGACTTGGTGCGGTCCACCACCCACGCATCACCGACGCGCCGGGTCATCGCCCCGTTCACCGCGGCGGTGAGCGGTGCCTGGTCGATGTGCCGCACGGTGCCCTGCGTCATCGCGTCCGCCATCTGCCCGGACGCCTCGACCATGTCGCCGGTCCGCATCACCACCAGGTGGCCCGGCAGCGGGCTGTCCTTCTCGTCGCCCTCCGGCGCGCGGATGCCGGCGGCGACGAGGTCGTCGATGAGCGAGCTGGACGGGGACCCGGACGCGGAGATCGCCACGGCCACCGGGTCGTGCAGCTCCCGCAGCCGGACGACGGCGGGGACGACCCAGGCCGTGCCAGCCCTGCGGTCGACGACCTCCAGGTGCACGCGGCCGTCCGGCCGGAGCCCGGCCATCGCGATCGTGGACGTGGCCCGGTCCTGCGACACCTCAACCGCCAGCGCCAGCTCGCCGCCCGGCCGGGACCGCTCGTCCGCGAGCCCGGGCCACGCGGCCTTGGGCACGTTCGGGTCCGACGGCGGCGCGGCCTTCCGCGTGCGGTTCAGGTAGGCCCGGTCGAACTCGCCCGGGTCGAGCTTCTCCAACTCCGAGCGGATCACGGCCTCGGTCACGGTGTGGCCAAGCGCGGGCAGCGTCGCCGCCCATGTGGCCGGGTCGTCGCGCGGCAGGTCGTCCGGAGCGAACCACTCGAAGTACGCGACGGACGGCCGGGGCCCGCCAGCCCACAAGCCTTCGATCAGCTCGCGGCCCGCGGCCCGCTTCTTGTTCAGCCACACGGACTTCTCGGTGCCGCCCGCGGACGCCCACCACAGCTGTGCCATCGGCCGGGTCAGCATCGCGGGCGAGAACGCCTGCTCCAGCCGGTCGTCCTCGTGGGCGAACGCTTCGTCGATCACGCCGAGGTCGAGGGCCGGGCCGTGGCCGGCCTTCTCCGTGTTCGCGGTGATGCCCAACTTGCTGCGGGTCCGCGTCCAGATGAGCGCCTCGTTGCCGTTGGACTTCCGGGCCCGGACCCGGGGCGCGAGCGACGATCCTTCCAACGTCACGAGGAACTCGTCCTCCCACCGCTGCCGGGCCATGCCGCGGGTCTGCGCCGCGTACACCACGTTCTGCCGCTGCCACGCTGCGATGCGGTGCGTCATCAACGCGAGGATCTGCTGCGTCTTGCCCTGCTGCCGGGGCACGGACAGCCCGACCTCGCGGTGCGCAAACAGCCCGGTCTCGGGGTTGATCTCCAGGCCGACGTCCAGGACGTACCGCTGCCACGGCATCGGGGTGAAGCCGAGCGCCTCCATCACGGCGCAGGCCCGCGGCCCGAGGCTCGGCCACTCCGGCCGGCGCGGGGTGCCCCACAGCGGCGGGCATTCCAGCCCGTACAGCTCGCGCAGCTGCTCAGCGAACTCAGATGGGGGCCGCCAGATCCCCGAGGCCGTCGTCGTCGTCATCGGCGGCCCGTCCCTCCAGGAGTTGAGCGAGGGTCTGGCGCAGCTCGCGGGAGAGCAGGGGGAGCAGCTTGTTGTCCTCGGTGCTGATGCCGTCAATCTCCTCGGCGAGCCTGTAGGCCAGCTCGGTGAGGGACGGCTCGACGCCGACGAGATCGCCGAGCTGCTCGACGTCGTCGCGAACGGCCTTCTCGACGGGGCCCATCCGGCCTCCTCCAAGATCGTCTCGGTGGCATTGGGGCCGGGGGGAGAAAAATAAAAGCTGGGCGCGGGGCTGGGAAGATGATCTCCCCAAAAAATCGGGGCGGCTCGCTGACCTGCAACTTTGCGATCACGGCATTTATGCAGGTCAGAGGCTTGCCATATTGCTACGCGTACCAGTCTCGCGAGGTTTTCAGCCCGCTGGTCAGCGGCTTGTTGCTTCGCTCGCCGTTGCAGTTCCGCCCGCAGGTCGCACACCGGTTGATGCCGTGCGCCGGCGCCTGGTTGTCCGGGTCGAGCGGGTCGCCGCCTCGGCTCACCGGGGTGAGGTGGTCGACGACGTCGGCGCCGGGGTGGCCGCAGAGGTGGCAGACGTCGGACTCGGCGAGGAGGCGGGCGCGTTGCTTGCGGTAGGCGTAGGTGGTGAGGTCGGTGCGCTTTGCCATGCTGGCGCCTCCTCGTCTGCGGGTTGCCGCCCGGGGCCCTTGTCCCGGGCGGCCGTACCCGCACCCACCCGCCCCGGGTGGTTTGTGGCCCCGGGGTCAGGGCGCGGCCGGGTCGGGGCACTCCATGGTGGTGTGGGGCCAGGACCCCGACTTGACGGTGCCGTTGCTGCGGAGCTCGGCGGTCTTCTCGTCGGCGTAGTAGGTGGCGCGGCAGACGATGGCGCCGGCGTCCTTGGTGCGGACTACCTGCGCTGTGAACGTCTTGCGGTCGCGGATGTTCTTGCCGATCCAGTCGTGCAGTGCCGCGGTGGCGCTGTCCTTGGTGGCGTCCGGGATCAGGAGTTCGCCGAGCTTGTCGGTGTCCTTGATGACGGTGTAGGCGGGCGGCTTCTTGCCCTCGTCGCTTGTGACTGCGTGGTCGGTGTCCGGGTCGGCGCATCCGGTGAGGGCGAGGATCCCAGCGGCTGCGAGCAGGGTGACCGTTCGGTGTGTGCGCATCGGGACAGCCTCGCTGGGCGGTGGCTTCCGCGGTGTGGTCGTGACGCACCCGTGACATGCGAAAGCCCCGCACGGTGGCGGGGCTTCGGTGTCCGGGCACGCCGGAGATGCGCCCAGGATGAGGCATGGCGGCCGGTTTTGCAACTAGGTGCAGAAGAGCCCCGCCCGCAGGTGAGTGCGGGCGGGGCTCCAGGGGCGGGCCCACCGTCAGCGCAGGGTTCACGCTACGCCCGGGATGGCCGGAACAACACCCCTCGCGCGCGACTGGATTCAGCCGGTCTCCGGCCGCCACTCGTCGCGGTACTTGGGATGGTCGGCGTACGGCAGGGCGAGGAGGCGGAGCGCCCCGATCTCGTTGGGGTTGGTCTCCTCGCACTGCCCGGCGGCGATCTGGTCTCCGCTGTGGCAGCAGCCCCACTCGCTGTCGATCTTGGCCTCGTAGCGGAGGATCACGCCGAGCATCTGCCGCTTGGCGTCGACCTCGGCGAGGACGCGCGCCGGGTTCCAGCGAACGACGTGCTCGGCCTGAATCGGCTCGTGGATCATCCCGACGTGCGGAACGATCGTCGTGTGGTGCTGGCCTTCAGGCCGGAACGCGCCCCAGCCGTTCTCGGGGTCGTCCTGCCGGAGGGCGAGCTGCGCGCGTTCGGTCTCCTCGTCGTAGCGGTCGCGGAGGAACTGCACGAGGTCGTCCATGCCGCCCATCATCCCTTCCCCGCTACTCACAACAGCTCCTCGATCCACGTATGGCAGTGCTCGTCCCCAACGAACCTCAGGATCGGCTCCCAATCGGATCGGAAACGGTGGCCGCAGGGCCCGATATCGAGGTGCAGCTCGTAGGAGTCGCCCTGCTCCACGACCGACCACGTTGTCGAGTCGGACGGCTCCCCGCACTCGGGGCAGCCAGGAGCAGGAGGGAAGACGGGATGGACGAGCAGGTGAAGCCGTTCGGCTTTGATCTGGTCATCGCGTGCTTCCAAGGCCTGGTGGAGCTCGAACGCACGCTGCTGGCTTAGCTCAATGCGCTGCTGGTCCATGCCGTCCATCATCCCTGCTTCGGTGCCGGCTGCGGCTGGTTCTGCCGGGCCTGCTCGGCGGCAGCGCGCTGGGCGGCGCGGGTCTCCTCGTTCCTACGGAGCAGCTCGGCCTCGGAGATCGTGTTCTGGAACGGGTGGTTCATGCTGGCGGTCCTGTCTCTCGTGAGGTGACGGGGACCCGGGGCGGCCGGTAGCTGCCAGGCGGAGGCCGCCCCGGGGGTTCAGCGCTCTTCGCCGTCGGCGGCAGCCTCGGACGCGTAGCGGGCCTCGTCCTCGGCGTCCTGCCGGAACTCGGCGGTGCGGTCGTCCTCGTAGAGCTCCTCGGCGCTCATGACGTCGCTGATGTCGTAGTTCTGCTCGTGGCTCACTGGGTTCTCCTTCGTGATGTGTGGTCAGACGGTGTACGCGCGCCGCTCGGAGGGGTCGAGGATGATCGTCATCCCCGCTTCCTCCTTGACTCGCAGCGCGTTGTTGTTGCTGTTGTTGGCGCCGTGACCTGCACCAACAACGTCAGCAACCCCTATCGGAGAGGGGGAGGAGAGGGGCGGCACGTCGGCGCCCCGGATACCGGTGCTGGTGCCGCGGCCCTGCATGCGGACGTCGGTGATGGGGATGCCGGCCGTGGTGAGCACCGGTCGGACGGTGCCGCGCGGGACCCCCAGGTACTCCTCGATAGCGGCCAGGTGGACGTGCGGGGTGCCGAGGGCGCGGGCGGCCGTGAGGACGTCGCCGAGGGATGGCCCGGGCGGATGCTCCTTGGCCAGCGAGATCGGGCCGGGCTCCGCTGTCGGATCGGGCCCCTGGGCGGCGGCAGCCGGATCCGGGGCCGTGGGCTTCCAACCGGGGCGCCCGGCCCGCCATGCGGCGGCCACCCACCACACGGCCAGCACCCACATCAACCACGGCCACCGGCGGCAGGACCAGTACGCGCCGTACCCAGCCGCGGCCAGCAGCGCCAGCCGCAGCCACGACCCGAGGGCGGCCTTCCAGCCGTCCAGGTCTTCCCGGCGGCCACGCGCTGCCCACGTGCGCAGCTGCTCCGCCCGCTCACGGCAGACCCGAGCGGACCCGGCGCGCATGCGCACCCCAGCCCGGGCCACGGCGCTCACAGCGAACCGCCTTCGAGGACGCGGCGACCCGCGGCCCCGGCCTCGTTGACCAGCCCGGGCAGCGCGTCGAGGGCCCCGGCGACTCCAGCGACCACGGTGAGGCAAGACCCGACGAGCAGGCCACCCATGAGCCGCTTCTTGTCCTCCTTGGAGGCGGCCTTGTAGGCGATGACGGTTGCGGCCGCGGCTAGGGCCACGACGACGCCGCCTTCCGTGGTGAGGCGGCCGGCGAGGCTGGCGGCGGCCATCGGGGTTCCGGGCCCGGTGCCGGTGAGTCCGCTCACCGCTTTGTCGGCGCCGGCGGAGACGCCTTGTCGGGTGCAGCCGGAGACCAGGCCGAGGACTCCCCCGGCGCAGAGGGTGCCGAGTGCTCCCATGAGGGTGCCCTGGGCCAGGGGGAGGAGGAGTTTCGGGTCTCGGTTGCCGGTCCACCAGCGGCGGAGCTGGGCGTACAGGATGCCGATGCAGACGAGGGCGCCCGCGAGGCTGAGGCCGATGTTCATCGGGTGACTCCGGTGATGATCGTGATGAGGTCGAACCAGTCGAGAGCGCCGTAGACGCCGAAGCCGGTGACGGTGAGGAGGAAGAGGCGGCGGACGCTGCCGCCGTGGCGCAGGATCCGGCTGATGACGAGGGCGAAGGGCAGGCAGCCGAGGGCGTAGGGCTGCCAGGGGCCGATGTCCCGGCCGAGGTCGACGGTGTAGGCCCAGGTGGTGGCGATGCTGTAGCCGACGCCGGGAATGGGGGTGACGGCGAGGGTGAGCGCGGCGGCGGCCTGCCAGGGCTGGCCGAAGCGGCGGAGCCAGGTGGCGAGACGCTCCCAGCGGCCGGGCTGCGGCTCCAGGTAGGGGGCGAAGGTGACGCGGAGTTCGATCGGGGCGGGGGCCGGGGCGGGCATGGAGTGCCACGGCGGGTCGGCGGGCGGGACTGGTGGCGTTGGAGGGGCGGGCGGGGGCGGGCGCCAGGGCGGGGTCTCCCCGGGGGCCGGCGGCCGCGGGGGCAGCGGCGCGCCGGGCGGGATGACCCGCGTCGGAATGATCGGGGCCTCGGTCATCAGTTGTAGCCCTCCCCGCCCTGGCCGACGCCGGGCGTGCCCTTCTTCCGGGACAGGACGGTGCGGACGTAGGGCGCATCCACCGTGAGACCGGTGTCACGCTTCACGCGCTTCACGATGTCGGCAGCCTTCGCATCAGGGCCGAGCAGTGATGCGGCGTCCACGATCGCGTCGCTCTTGTTCAGCGGTGCCGACGCCTTGACCTGCGGCGCATCAGGTGCATCATCGCGTTCCAGGGTGATGCGGGCCGGGGTCTGGCCGAGTACGAGGGCGACTTGCACGGCCGACACGTGAACGCCGTACGAGGTGAGTTCGGCCGCGAGGTCGGCTGGCGGGGTGCTCGGCTTCGCGGAGTGCGCGAAGCGGATTGCCTCGGCAGGGTCCATGTCGGCGAAGTGGCTTCGGAGGACTGCTGATGCGCTGTGACGCTTGGGCTGCTGCGGCTGGGGCGCGACTGATGCGCTGCTGGTCACGTGCGTGACGGCGCGCTTCTTCGTTGCCTCCCAGGCGTCTTCGGTGGCGAGGAGCCAGCCCCACAGCCCGTATCGGGGCAGGGTCACGGGGGTGTCGCCGACGGCGGCGCGGTGACGAGCGCGGACGGCGGACCATGCGAGTCCGGCGATCAGGAGGAGAGCGACGGTAGGGGTGGCGAAGAGGAGTGTGGCGCCGAGGCCGCCGTCGATGTGCTGAGCGTGGAGCCGGTTGAGGTAGATGGAGGCTGTGGCCATGCCGAGGGTGGCGAGGTGCGGGCCGAGTGCGGAGCGGTTCTCCTGGACGGCTTGTCCGGCGAGGTGGAGGGCTGCGATGGCGGTGCCGTCGAAGACTGCGGCGGTGAGGATGGCGAGTCCCTTGGGAACGCCGTAGATGTCGTGGGCGACGACGTAGAGGGACCAACCGGTGATGCCGGCGGCGGCTCCGCCGATGAGGGCGAGGCTGGCCCACCAGGTGATGCGGGTGCGCACGGGTGCTCCAGGGCGTACGGGGGCCGGGCGCGCGAGGGCGGGCCCGGCCGGAGGGCGGCGTGGGTCAGGCGTGGAGGGCGCAGGCGCGGGGTTGGAGCCGCTCGCATACGCGGCACGCCTGCGGTTCCAGGGATCCACCAGCGGCGCGGTCAAGGATGAGGGAGTACTCGCCTCGGGTGATGGGCTCCGTGATGCGCGGGGCGTGGCCGTGGAACTGACGCTCGGCCTCCTCGGCCATCGCAGTGCCGACGCCGAAACGGCGCTCCGAGTAGGTAAGGGCGAGCGCGTCGATCGCGGTGTTGCGCATCGGGTCGGTGGGGCGTTCGTCGCGGAGGCGCTGGGCGACGGCGCGTAGAAGGCAGCGGGCGGCTTCGGTGGGTGCGTCGCCTCGGGCGCGCTGGAGGGCTTCGTCCGGCTGGCTGAGCTGGGTACGGTGTGTCATGGCCTGCTCCTTCGGTGAAAGGGATGAGCGGGCTGGCCCCGGCCACGTGGCGTTGCGAGCGCCGGCCGGGGCCGTTCTGTATCAGCAGCGGGTGCTACTTCCATCACTGTAGGGGGACCCCCTACAGTTTGGGAAGTGGGTCCGCCCAACCGGAGGGACCGCGTGTGAGCGAGGAGGTGCAGCGGGTGTTCGAAGCCATCGATGCGCTCGAAGGGATTGCCGACCCGACCGAGCGTGCGCGGGCCCTGGGCGCAGTGCTGAAAGGTCTGCCAGACCAGAACCGGAAGCTCAAGACTGCGCGGCAGGCAGCTGTGGCCGAGCTGCTCGCGCGGCCGGGTGCGACTCTGCGGAGCGTGGGTACCGAGTTGGGCATCTCGTTCAGCACGGTGCAGGACATCGTGCGGGGCTACTCCGGCTCGGGTTCGAAGCGGCCGAAGGTGAAGCCCCCCGAGTAGTCACGGGCACGGCAAGGCCCCCGACCGCCAGGGTCTGGGGCTTCGTGCTGTCCGGATGCCGTGCCGCCCGCGCTCCCCCAGTCTGAATCCATGGAGCGTGCGCCGATCGTCGTGCACCGGATCTCGCCGAGCGGGGGCCGGCGGGTCACGATCCGCGTCCGGGGCATCGACACCGTGCTGGGGGTGGCGTACTCGGACCAGGACCTGATCGAGTTCCTGCGACGGATCGACATCCCCGACCCCGACGAGCTGGTCCTTGGCGACTCCGAGGTCATCGCCTGGCAGGGCGGGCAGCCGCACGTGTACGAGGAGCCCGGCGAGGCGTAGGCGCGCGGCAGCCCTCCCGTGGGGAGCCGGGAGGGCGACGGGCCCGGGATGATCCGGAACCACACCGTAAACCCGCAGGCCGGTGGGGCGGTAGGCATATGACAGAGCGAGATTCCGGACAGCAGAACGCCCGCCCCCGCTGAATGCGGAGGCGGGCGTCAGGTTCGATCAGGCCGCGGCGCGCTTCTCCCAAGCATCGACCACCATGTCGATACCCTGTGCGGTGGCGTAGGCCACCGGGAAGTTGACGCCGTTGGTCGTCTGCTGCTTGACGACGAAAGCGCCTGAGTCCTGGAGCGGCTTCCGCGGCAGGTTGCGGTTCCCCCCGAACCTGGACGTCTGCTTCCGGAACCAGCCCACATCGACCATCCACCCGGTGAGGGTGCGCACGTCGATGTGAAGGAGGTCGGCGAGCTCAGTCATGCCGCAAAGCCCCTCGGCGTTCAGGAACTCGTCCCACTTGCCGGCCTTCGGGGCCAACACCTTGTTCTCGGCGGCGAGGGCCTTGTTCTCCCGGACCTTACCGAGGAGTTCGACAAGCGCCTCCTCATAGTCCTGCGGTAGAGCGGGTGGCGCCGACTGGGCCGCCACCTCTGCCTTCCGCGTCTGGACGGCGAAGTAGGTCTGGGCGGCTGCCACTTCCGGCTTCCGGGGGTCGCCGTTCATGGCGATCATGTAGGCGCCGTAGCGGCTGAGCCTGTAGGTTCCTCGCGATATCCCGGAGCTGACCTCTTCCCGGCGCCGGGAAATGTGCAGCTCAGCGTGCTGTCCCGTGTTGCGGATGGACACGACCGCGCGGTCCACTGCATCTTCGAAGCGCTCGTATTTCACGTAGCCGAGGAGAGGCTGCAGGTCGCGGGCGTCCCAGTGTTCGCCAGTCGCGTCCTCGCGGCGGATCCGATCGAACGGGCTGGACCCCGGCGTGGCACCCGCGGGGTCGGGCAGGTTACTGTTGGGGCGAGACATCAGGAGTGGTACCTCCTTGATCCATGGCCCTCGGCGGACGCACATCCGCGCGGGGGCCGATCTCGTTCCAGGGCGCATATGCGTCCCGGCAGCTGAGATTCTACGCCGACCGGGTGATGACATCGGGATTTGCCGGTCAAGTCCGACGGGCCAACACTGCAGCGCCCGCTACCAGTTGGTAGCGGGCGCCAAGGCGGGCATGAATCAGACTGGGCCACTGGCTGGCGCTGGCTTCCATCCGCGCTGGCCACCCGTGGGGACGGTGACAGCTCGTGCAACTGCAGCAGCCTGCCGCCGGGCGAAGCGCTCCCCGTACTCGTACTCCTCACGGGCTCCCACCTCGCTCTGCAGCAACGCAGGGTAGGCGTCACAAGCGGCTGCGACGGCGGCCTGCGCATCGTCGTGCCGTGAAATCGGGAAACCGCTGTACTCCCAAGCGAGGTACCAGCCTGCCGGGGCATCGCCAGCGGCAACGTACCCGATCCGGCCGATGCGTTCGTTGTCATCGTGGTGACGGATGGCGAGACCGCCATCTACCCACGGCACGAACGTGGGCAGGGGCGGCTTCTTCCGGCGGGGCATGTGGTTCTCCCTCTCTGCCGACGAGTGCCCATTCAACAGGGGGCCGGGCCAGCGCGGTAGAGCGACGTACCGCGGGGTTGTCCGGGCCTTGCTCCGGACAACCCCCGAACGTGGCGGGTTACGCGGCGGCGGCTGTGGCGCGGACGACGATCCCGTCCGAGGTCCAGGACCGGCCACAGCTGTGGCATTCGGCGATCGGGTCGAGGCCTCCGCCCGCGGTCATGATGAGGCTGCCGGTTGTGCAGGCGGGGCACGGCCGGTCGAGGGTCTGCTGCTGTTCGAGGAGGCCGAGCGCGGTCCGGATCCGATCGGCGCATCCTCCGGCGATGACGGTGATCTTCTCGTGGTGTTCCAGGGTGAGCGGGCGGAACGGGCCGTCCTCGCCGGTGACGCGGGCGTAGAGCCAGCCGGCGGCGTACTCGACGGTGCGGAGTCCGACGTACCGCCAGCGCCGGGGGTCGGCCTGCTCGAAGACGGCGGTGGTGTCGCGGCGGCGGCGGTCGGTGTCGGTCCAGCCG
Source organism: Streptomyces sp. NPDC055254 (assembly GCF_053606025.1). NCBI lineage: Bacteria > Bacillati > Actinomycetota > Actinomycetes > Kitasatosporales > Streptomycetaceae > Streptomyces > Streptomyces sp. NPDC055254. The sequence goes on from NZ_JBSGQV010000047.1 coordinate 31,726, forward strand.
CGGGTCTGCCAGTCCGCGGGCGCGTGGGTGGATGCGGTCTCGGTGATCTGGGGGGCGATCTCGTCGGCGAGGTCGACGAGGAATCGCTCGACGATCCGCCCGGTGTCGAGGATCCGCAGGTTCAGCGGGGCGCGGGTCTCGCCGATCTGCTGGGGGTCCCGCTCCAGCGCGCGGATGCCAGCGGCTTCGGCTGCGTCGGCCGCGTCGAGGTGACGGAGCAAGTCGCCCTTCCCGGCGGGCGGCCAGGTGTCGCCACCGTGCTGGTCGAGGGCTGCGTCGAGGTGGGGCCAAAGGATGCCGATGGTGGCGAGGTGGAGGGCGGCGGGGCTGGTGGTCATCGTGTGCTCCGTGGGCTGTGGGGCGGTACGTTGGGACCACCTGGGGGCGCGCCTGTCCTGGTCAGACATGAGGCGCGCCCCTCGCGCTTGCTCAGGCGGGGTCGGAGGCCGAAACGGTGTAGCTGGCCACGTCCTTGGTGAGGAGTCGCCGGGCGGTCCGTTCGGCTTTCGCTCGTGCACGGCGCTCGGTAGACGCGAATCCATCTCGCCGGTCTCCGTACGGCACGCGTGCTTCCCACCCGTAGCGCCAGGGGATGAACCAGCTGCTCTCTCGCGTGATGGTGATGACGACCTCCATGGCTATTTCCCCTTCGGCTGGTGCTTGGTGCTGGCCCCGATCATGGTGATCAGCAGGGCGGTGACGCAGATGACGATGACGCTGGACAGGCTCATGAGCGATGTCCTTTCCGGGGCGACCCGTACGGGGACTGCCAGGCCGGCCGGGACCGCGGCGCGCGGGCGGGCGGGGGCGGGAGCTGCGCCGCGGTGCGGGCGATGGTTTCGCCGAGGGCCTTCATCGCGGTGGCGATGGGCGCGAACGCCTCGATGAGTCGCTGCTGGAGCTCGTCGATGATTGCGCGGGCTTCCTGCCGGACTAGGGCTTCGTGTTCGGTCGGCAGGCCGCAGTGGACGCGGGTGACGGCGATGTGGGCTTCGAGGGGGTCGAGGTCGTGGTGGGTGATGAGTCGGGCGGCGACGTGGTTGCGGGCGATCAGGCTGCCCGGTGTGCGGGTGCTCACGGGGTGGGCTCCTGGGGCTCGTCGAGGGCGGCGCGGACCATGGCGAGGGCGTGTCCTCCGGCGGCTTCTCCGGTGGCGAGGAAGTGCATGCGCCACTGCTCTTCGACCTCGCGGCCGCGAGCCAGCGCAGCCTCGGCGGTCCGGGCGCGGGCGGCCCAGCGGCGGGCCTGAACGATCGTCGAGGCGAGGGCGCGGCCGTCGTGCGCGGAGTAGTCGCGGGCGAGGCGGGCCTGATGGGACCAGTAGCTGATCGCCTCGCGGTCGCCGAGCTGCTGCCGCTTGGCCTGTTCCAGTTCCATGACCTTGGCGTTGAACGCGGTGCACGCCTTGTCGCGTTCGGCCTCGGCCTTGTCTGCGCGCGCGTTGGCGTTGTTGATGAGCTGGGCGCTGGTCTCCCTAACCCTGGCGAGAAGGCTGACGGCCAAGTCACGTTCGCCGTACAGCGCGGCGAGTTCGGCGTCGCTCATCTGGTCGAGGAGTTTCCGGGCGGGCTGCGCCTGGCCGCGCTGCTCGGCCTGCTGGTTGGCCCAGTCGATCGGGCCGTGCGGCTTCGGCTCGGTCATGTGGTCCACCTCCGGGTGGGGATGCCGGCGCGGTCGGCAAGGCGTGCGGCGTGGGTGGCGCCGCGGCTGCCGTTCTTGATGAACGCCAGGCAGACGTCGGCGCCGGCGGCGACCATGCGGGCGTTGCGGATCGGGCCGGCGGCGCGGCCTTGGGTGTCCCATTGGGCGAGGAAGATGTCGATGCTGATGGCCGGGTGCTTGCCGGCCCAGGTGTGGGCGATGGCGTCGGCGCCGGTGGGGCATCCGCCGTGTACGAGGATCACGTCGCGGTCGGCGGGGGTGAGGGCGTATTCCTCGTCGAGGGCGGCTGTGATCACCTCGGGGGTGGGCCAGTCGCGGCTGCCGGTGACGAGGATCCGGTAGGGGGCGGTCACGACTGGCTCCCGAGGATCGCGCGGGCCACGGCGAGCGCGGCGGTCCAGGCCTTGGATGTTCCGCCGTCGGGGTGAAGCGCGTACTCGGTGCCCTCCACGGCGGCCACTTCGGCGGCGGTCTCGTTGAGCCAGTCGGCGAGCGCAAGTCCGGTGGCCGGCCCGAGCAGGGCGAGGTAGCGGTTCACGGATTCGAGGCGGGCGGCGTAGGTCTCGATGAGGACGCTCGGCTTCTCCTGGTCGTCGACGACGACGGGGGACCGGCTCCCGAGCGTGTGTCCGGTGGCCCAGGTGAGGCGGTCTTCGTGGATCGCACCGGCGGCTCGGTCGAGGAGGAGGCGGGCTGCGGTGCAAAGTTCTTCGGCGGGTGTCATCGGCGGTGTCTCCTCATGCGGCGGCGGGACGGGGCGGTGTGGGCCCAGGACGGGCGGTGGATGGGCGCGTGACGGCCTGCGCGGGGTTGGCGTTCGCCGTGGCGTAGGGCGTAGCTGAGGAGGGGGATGGCGGCGATCTGGACGGCTAAGGCTGCGCCGGCCCACGCCCAGCCGTTCACCGCGGGTCTCCGGGCTCGGGCGGCCAGGGCGTGACGAGCACGGGTGCCGGGCTGCGCGGCGGCGGCGGGTCGTTGCGGGTCCGCCAGGCGCGCACGGTGGCGCGGGGCCGGGTGGTCAGGAGTACGGCGATCTGGACGGCGTACACGGGCTGCGCGGCCCACCAGCGCCACTCGCGGCGGGAGAACCCGGGCCGCCGCCAGGGGAGGCGGTCGGCCCAGTCGGAGATGCGGTGCGCGGGTCGGGCGCGGCCGGTGAGGTAGCCGGCCACGACCGCCACGGCCAGGAGGACGGCGGTCATGATCCGTCCTCGTCTTCGGTCGGGGTCCAGCCGGCGATCGTCGGGTAAAGATCGGCGAAGGCGCGGCAGGCGTCGGCCACGAGGAACACGACCTGCCGGTCGCCGGGGTACTTGAGGTCGTGGTGCCGCATGCCCTGGACGTAGCCCATGACGGCGGCCTCCTTGATGAGGGCCAGTTCGCGGTCGGTGAAGCGGCTCATCATCTGGTTGACGGCTCGGGCGCGAGAGGCTTCCTGCTCGGCGAGGTAGCTGACGATGGCGGCGGGCAGGGCGGGTGTGAACTGTTGGCTCATGCTCCGGACTCCTCGGTGGTCATGCGGCGGAAGCGGTCCAGGGCGGCGTGGTCCTCGTCGGTGAACTCGCCGCGGCTGGCCATGTGGTCGGCGGCGAGGTCGAGGGCGAAGGTGAGGAACTGGCGCTCGGCAGCGCTGAACGCGGCGGCCTGGGTCGGCTCGGGTGCCGTCGTCGAGGCGCGGCGGAGGAGTTCGTCCAGCATCCCGGCGGTCCCCGGGTAGCCCTTGGCGAGGATGAAGTTGCGGAGCTGCGCGCTGGGGAACTCCGCCTCGCAGGTCGGACCGCAGTACCCGTGTGCGCCGCGTGTGTGCTGGGCGGCGGTCTCACGCTGGTCGGCGGCGCGTTCCAGGTCGACGTCGGTCGGCTCGGGGGCGGGGGTCGATTCGTTGAAGTGGCGGTCGGCGGTGGCGAGGAGCTGCCAGAGCTCGCGGGCTGTGCCGCCGGCGGGGCGTGTGAGCATCTCGCGGATCTCGCCGTAGGTGATCTCGATGTGGATGCGTTCTTCGCCGGTGCGGCGGTTCATGTAGACGCGCTCGGGCACGGGTCCTCCAGGGTGAGCTGGCCGGCCGCGGTGATGGCGGCGCGGCGGGTAGCGGCGCGGGTCTGGGCGTGGTGCTGGCGGTCGTAGTGGAGGTGGCAGCCCTGGCACATGGCGCGGAGGTTGGCGGGGTCGCAGTTCTCCGGGGTGTGGTCGAGGTGTGCGGTGGTGAGGACGACGGTGGAGCCGGTGCCGTAGGCGGGCAGGTCGTGTTCGTTGGGGCAGCGGCCGGTGTGGGTGCCGCGGCCGCATTCGCCGACGCATTCGCAGCGGCTGCCAGCGCGGCCGAAGCGGATCGATGCGCTGATCTCGGGCCAGTCGTGCGGGTAGCGGGCTCGGTTCTCGGGGCGGATCGGCATGTGCTGCTCCTGGTGGCTGGTGGGGTGGCCGCCCCGCGGTGGTGCGGGGCGGCCGGACGGCGGGGTCAGGCGGTCGGGTCCGGGGCGAGGCCGACGGTGAGCTTCAACGCCTTGTGGTCCTCGTCGTCGGACTGGCATAGCGGGCGGCCGTCGGCCAGGACGACCCAGTCGAAGCTGCGCAGGATGGAGTGGGCCTCGGCCAGCGATTCGAAGTGCACGGTGGCGCCCTCGTCCTCGTCGTGGAAGTAGCCGCAGAGCGCGCACTTGGCGCTGATGCAGGTGTGGGCGGTGAAGCCGTCGGGGAGGGGTGCGGGCTGGTGGGTCATGGTGTGTTGCTCCTGGGGTGTGGTGTGCTGGGGGTGGCCGGCCCCGATTGCCGCGGGGCCGGCCGCCTGCGTGGTCACGGGGCGGCGTGCGGGTGGGCGGCGGCCCAGGTCTTGTACGCGCGGACCGCGTTGGCAGCGCGCACCTCGTAGGGGCATCGGCTGGGGTCGCCGTACGGGCAGTCGGGTTCGAGGGCGAAGTGCACGGCGCGCACCGGATCGTTCAGCGCGAAGGGCCAGGGCGGAGGCGGCTGCTCGGCTTCGAGGCGGGCGGCTTTCTCGTCGAGGGTTTCGGCGGGCAGGGCGTGATCGTGCGGGGGCGGAACGGTCGGCATCAGGACTCCTGGGCGGTGCTGAGCGGCGGAGTGTGCGGGTCCTGGCTGCCGGGCGGCCGGTGACCGGCGGGCTTCGAGCAGCTACCGCCGCCTACGAACTCGACGTCGCAGCGCTCCGTGGGCGGCCGCCGGTCGATGTCGGACACCCAGGCCGCGCAGACGGCGCCGATTTGGATCAGCTCGGCGCGCAGCTTCGCCGGGTCGGTCTCGGCGAGGGCCTCGTAGACCTCCTCCAGCAGCACGAAGGACCACAGCGGGGCGCCGGCGTTGCGCTCGCAGGCGGCCTTGAAGCGGCTCGCGGCGTTGGCGTACTCGGTGGTGCCGGTGCCGTCGGGGTGCCGCTGGTCGCCCCACTTCTGGAGCTGCCGGGAGCGCTCGGCGTCGATCTCCTCGGCGAACCGGGCGAGGCCGGGGGTGGTGAACAGGCTGGGGTACATGTCGGTTCCTCTGGTCGTGTCGGGTGGTCAGGTGCGGGAGGCGGGCGGCTGCATCGCGAGGAGTGCCTGGATCACAGCGCGCAGCGTGGCGGCGGACTGGCGGGACGGGTGCCGGGCGACCTGCGCGGCCAGCACCTTCCAGGCGTTGCGTTCGTCGCGGCGGGCCAACCAGCCGGTGAGGCAGCGCTCGTGGACGAGGCCGTCGGTGGTCTTGGCCATGAGGTCGTCGTATTCGCTGCGGCAGTGGGGGCAGGCGGGCAGGCCGTAGGGGGCGCCGTGTTCGTCGCGGCCGCCGTCGTCGTCGGCTCCGATGGTGATGTCGGGGAGGTCGATGGTGATCTTCACAGGGTGGTTCCTCCGGTCGTATCGGGCGGTGGTCGTGTCAGTCAGGCGGCGGGGCGGGGTGCGAGGCCGAGGATGAGGGCGGTCGTGCACGGCCAGCGGACGGCCTGCATGCGAGGCCCGAACCATCGCGGCGGGACGGGCAGGCGGGTGGCGCAGCGCTCGCAGACGTTGCCGAGGGCACGCCCGTCGATGAAGCCGAGCGCGGGCCGGTGGCCGAACGTCTCGGCGGCCGTCACGCGGCCCACCGAACCGCCGCAGCCGACGCCGGCCCCGGCGGCAGCGAGAACGGCCGCAGTTCCCGCGTCTCGACGAGCCCGTACGCCAGGCACAGGGCGACCGCGTGGCAGCGGTTCCGGGCCCGCAGGATCTTGAACGCGCGCGACATGTGCGTCTTGACGCTGTTCACGCTGAGGTGGAGGAGTGCGGCGATCTCCTCGTTCGTTCGGCCCTCGGCGGCGAGCTTCATGATCTGGAGGAGGCGCGGGGTGAGCTTGGGGACGGTCCGGAGACGGGTGGGCGGCTGGGTCACGGGGGGTGTCCTTCCTGGGCGCGAGGGCGGTCTGGCACCGGAGTGGCGGTCAGGGGGTCGGGTCGTTGTCGTGTCCGACGTAGCGGGCGTAGACGCGGTATTCGCCGTTGACGGTGCGTGAGGTGGCTTCGAAGGTTCCGGCGGGGGCGTAGGCGTTGAGGTGGCCGTTGCGAACGGCGTATGCGGTGGAGGCGGCGGAGGCGCGGGTGCTCTTGGAGTCGATGTGCGCCCACTGCCCGGGCTTGGTGCGGAGTTGGGTGGCGATGGCGGCGTTAATGCCCCACTGGCCCTTGGCGGTGGCTTGGGGGAGCGGTTCGAAGGAGATGACGTGTTCGGTCATGGGGGTGCCTTTCAGGCGGCGTCGGGGTGGCTGCCGGTGGTGGGGTCAAACCGCGTCGTCCGGGCGCGCTGGCCTTTGCGTCGTTCGGCGAGCCGGCGAATGTTGACCTCGCGGCACGTGTCGCAGGGGGGTTCGCCGAGGGCTTTGTGTGCGTGGTAGCCGATCATCGAGCCGCCGTGTTCGGTGTGCTCGCGGTCGAGTCGGGCCCGGCGGTCGGCCGTGAGCTGCTCGGCGCGGCGGGCGTAGCACGGCTCGCAGGTCTCGCCGCGGCGCCGGTGCTGGAAGTACGCGGTCGGGTGGTTGCAGTCGACCGGGACGCCGGTCTGGCGCTTCGGCTCGCGCGGCTCGTCGGCGCCCGACCGGCGGGCCCGCGGGGTGAGGCCGCCCCAGATTCCGTACGGGGGCCGCTGCTCCAGCGCGTACTCCCGGCACGGCACGAACAGTGGGCAGCGCTTGCACAGCTCCACAGCGGTCTGCCGGTCCTTCGCGACCTTGGAGAACCAGCGGTCGGGTGCGGCGGCACAGGGGCGCGCGACCGGGGCGGCCATCCAGGTAGGGCTGGTCATGATGCGGTCCTCCACTGGAACGCGGCGAACGTGGCGCTGTCGACTTCTTGGATGTGCAGGGAGATGCGGCCGCCCTTCACCACGGGGCCGATGCGCATGTCGGGGCCGACGACGCGGGTGTGGTCGTCGTCCTCCAACACCCGGGCGTCAACGAGGCCATCCACCGCGGCCTTGAAGCTCGGGTACCAGTTCGCCGGGTCGGCGCGGCGCCGCGACGGAGGGTGGAGCACTCCGAGGATGTAGGCGCGCTGCAGCGCCGGGCCGTCACCGGCGGCGACGAGGGCCGCGCGCATGGCCGGATCTTCGGAGCAGGCAGCCATCGCCGCGCTGCGGATGGCTGCGGTCATCCGGGCCTTGACCGCGTGGTGGGGGCGCTGGTTGCTGTTGAGCAGGGCCAGGCCGGCCGGCAGGTGGATGGTGAACAGACGCGAGGTCACAGCAGGGCCTCCTGGACGGGGCGGGGTGGGCAGCGGTGGTCGCGGAGCACGGGGTGCTTGTTGTGGGGGACGGCGAGGGGCTCGCGCCAGACGATGCGTCGGACGCCGAGCCCGGTGGCGAGGAGCCGCCAGGTGAGCCGGCCTTCGAGGCGGGCCTGGATCTCGGTGGCGAGGTCGATCGGCTCGGCGTCGGCAATCACGTGGAGGGCTGCGGTGCGACCGGCCCACGCGGTGAGCACGGATGCTCCGCAGCGGGGGCAGGTGCGTTCGATCGCGTGGTCCGCGGCGGCTGCGATGCGCGCGGCGATGCCCGGGTTGGTCATCGCGGGCCGCCGAGGGGGAGTGCCCGCAGTGACAGCAGTGACCGATGTAGGGCATTCCCAGGTTGAACAGCCTTGTGTGCGCGCGAGGCTAGAAGCGGTGAATTACTGTCACTGCGGTCACTGTTCGCAGGACGGTGCAGGTCAAGTACGGTTTTCGCCAGTGACAGTAGGGGGTTGGCGTCGGTCACTGGACGGTCACTGCTGTCACTGTTCACCGCGGCACGGGGCAGAGTTATGGGCGAAATGTCGGATGCGGTGGGCGCCGTGCCGTACAAGGTGATCACTTGCCACCTCGCGCGTCTTCGTCGCCGTCCTCGTCCAGTGACCGAAGCAGTGCCACCCCCACGTAGAAGCGGCGGCCGTTGGAACGGATCTGTTCGATGCCGAATCGGGTGCGCAGTTCGCGCCCGAACACCTGCGGCTTGAGCGGGGTCTCGCCCTCCGCGCGGCACCAGTCGTCGTAGGCACCGCGCAGCTTGGAGGTGTTGATCGTGACGTGGGTGCCGCCGCCGAGGTGGCAGCAGTCCCCCATGAACCGGGCCAGGGAGTCTTCCTCCTCGGCGTAGTTCTCGGTGAACGCCATGACGGCGGCCGGCTCGCGCAGCCCCCCGGCGAACACGTCGACGGCGCCCGCGACCATCCACGCCAGGATCCCGGGGCCTTCCTCGTCGGCGAGGATGCGGGCCAGCCCTTCGATTTTCCGTTCCGCGGGGACGCTGCGGGTGAAGGGGATCAGGCGCAGGCGCCGCCAGAAGCTATCGCCGCCGGCCTTCACCGCGGGGAGGTGGTTGCCCATCAGCCAAAGGTGGTGGGTCGGCTCGAACGTGAAGTGGTCCTGCCGCATGAAGCGCGCGGTCAGCGCGTCGCCGCCGGTGGTGAGCTTCATCTTGGCCTCGTCAAAGCGGGCGTCCTGGTTGACCTCGGACACGATGACCAGGCGCAGGCCTTGCAGCCGGGCGACCTCGGTCTCGTGCTGCTGCTGGCCGGCCATGAGGAACGTGTTCGGGGCGGTTGCCGCGTAGTCGCCGAGGAGGATGCGGAAGACGTCGAGGATGACGGACTTGCCGTTGCCGCCGGGCCCGTTGAGGAACGGCAGGATGTGGAAGCGGGTGTCGCCGGACGCCGAGTATCCGGCGAGGCGCTGGACGAACGCGGCGATGTCGGAGTGCTCGCCGAAGGTGTCGGCGAGGAACTGGAGGAACCGGGGGATCGGCATGTCCGGGTCGGGTGCGACGGAGGTGGAGCGGGTGTGCATCTCGGTCGGGTCGTTCGGGGTGACGGTGCCGGTGGTGAGGTCGACGATCCCCTTAGGGGTGTTGAGGTGCATCGGCTTCGCGTCGAGGCGGGCCATGGGGGCGACGATGCGGGGGTCGGTCTGGGCCACGGTGACCATGGAGGCGAGGCCGCCTGAGGACAGGGACCGCATGCGGTGCTTCGCCTCGCCCTCCCCGTTGGGCAGTGCGCGCGCGATGGCTCGGGCCATCTCGCGGACTTCCCCGGCCTCGTCCCATGCCCAGCGGTGTCCGTCCCAGCGGAGCCAGCGGCCGCGCTGCGGGACGTACCGGATCTCGTCCTCGTGCTCATCGATGAGGCGGAGAGCGTTCCCGTCGTCGGTCCGGGAGTACGTCCCGGGGCCCGGGACCGCGGCGGCCGCGGCGGTGGGGTGCTGCACCACGTTGAGCGCGGCCGTGCCATCGGTCGCGGTGCGCTGCGCCGGCACGGACGCGAGGTGTCGTACGGGCTCGGGCGCGGGCGCCCCGAAGCCCTGGCGGCGGAGGGCGCTGGCCGCGGCCGAGTGGTCGCCGCCGTGGTTGAGCAGGGCGTACGCCCCGAACTTCGTGTACGGGCGCTCGGCGACGAACTCCGTCGAGGTCGTGAACACGTACAGCCGGTCGCGGTCCATGCGGTGCCCGGTGGTCGCGGACGGTTCGCGGCCGTCCTTCCCGGGGCGCTGCCAGTACGAGGTGCCCCCTGACTGGAACAGGGACCGCCAGCCGTGCGGGGTGAGGATGTCCGCCCAGGGGGTGCGCTGCTCGAAGTCGTCCCCGGGGGTGAGCCCGGTCTCGCCCCCGGCGGGGGCGACGGCGCGGTCGCCGCCGAAGAGGAACGCAGCCGCCTCGTCGACGGGGGCGACTGCCTCGGGCCGGTCCGTGGCGTGGTCGGTCGGTTCCTCGGAGGGGACGGTGTCGAGCATGCGGCACACCGCGTGCAGCGCCTGGTGCTCGGCCGCGGTGACGGTCGGCATGGACCCGGGCCCCCCGGCGAGGAGCTCGTAGGGCCGGCCGGTCGCGTGCACGGTGCCGTGGCTCGGCGCGGTGACGACGAAGCCGCCTTCGCCGCGGGTCTCGATCAGGCCGCGGAGGATCTTCTTGCGGGGGTGCCGGACGAGGAGGTCGCGCTCCTGCTCGGTGAGCTCCTCGTCGCGGGCAAGGCGGCTCGCGAGCTTCGTGTTCCCGGGGGCGCCGCCGGCCACGCGGTAGTGGAAGTGCAGGCCGCCGGACGGGGAGCGCTCCAGCCACCCGGTGGCGAGGCGCTGCCACAGCTCGGCCATCCCCGAGTTGGCGAGGATGTCGACGAGCTGCGCGAGGACGCCCTCCTCGACGGCGCGGCCCTCCAGTTCGAGGAGCTCCATGCCGCCTGAGACGCCGCCGCAGACGACGCCTACGCCTGGGTGCCCGTTGGCGAACCAGGCGCGCACTTCTTCTTCTGTGGCGCGCTCAGCCTGCGCTGCTTTCCAGTCGCCCAGTGGGCGCTTCGAGCCGTCGGCGCGGACGCTGACAACGGAGAGTCCAGCAGCGTGGAGGGCCAGCGCGGCGTTCAGCATGTCGTTCATGCGGCGTCCGCCTGTCGTTGGCGCCACGCTCTGACCCGGCCGCGCTGGCAGGTCTTGCACTGCCGGGTACCGGCAGCCGTGACGTAGGTATTGGTCTCGTCCAAGGGGTGGCCGTTGAGGCACTGCTCCTTGCGTGCGTTGCAGGCGGTTATGCCCTGTCCGCGGAGCACGTTCTCGGCGAGGGTGACGGGCTCCAGGTGTGCGGGGTTCACGCAGGCGCGGTTGCGGCAGAGGTGATCGATCTGGAGCCCGGCGGGGATCGCTCCGTTGGCGATCTCCCAGGCGACTCGGTGCGCGACTCTGCTTGCGCCCTCAAGCCAGAAGCGGCCATAGCCGTTGTCGAGCTTGCCCCGCCAGGTCCAGCAGGCATCCGGCTGGCGGGCGGCATAGCGCCTGACGAAGCGGGCCACCACCTCCGGGCTGTGGAGCCTCTCCGGTGACATGCTCAAGGCTGCTCTCCTTGGTGCGTGTGCGGTCTGGTTCAGTGCCCCGGGCGGGAGTCGATCCCGCGGCGTCACGCCGGGACCGGGGCAGGGTTGGGTCAGGGCATTTCGACTTCCGGGTCGATCAGGTCGGCGACGGCGCCGCGTGCCTGGCGGATGGCCTTGCAGCTCTCCGACATGTCCGGTGTGACATCGACGCCGACGGAACGGATCTGTTCCGCCAGCTCGTGGGCGACCGACTCCCTGAACGCCTGCAGAGAGTTGGAGATCTGGACGTCACTCCATCCGGCGCCTCGCAGGCCGTACCAGAAGGCGCCCTCGCCGGCCTTGCGAAGCTGGACTGCGCGCGGCTCGGCGGGGTCGACAGGCTCGGGGCCAAGGACGCGGGTGGTGATGGTCATGTGCTGCTCCTGGTGAGGGCGGTGCGAGGGCGGTGGGCTGGTCCGTCCGGGGCTGCGGAGGGGAGGGCGCGCAGCCCCGGACGGCGATCGGAGGGCGGGCTTAGAAGGGAGGCGGACTCAGCGGGGGCGCCGCCTGCTGGGCCTGCTGCTGTGCGACGAGTGCCTGGATCGCCGGGTTGGCGAGCTGCTCGGCCGGGGGCGCGGCGGCTGCGTACTGCGGCGCGGGTGCCGGGGGCGCGGCGGCCGCGTACTGCGGCGCGGGTGCCGGGGCCGGGGTCGGCGCCGGGGCGTACTGCTGGGGGGCCGGGGCCGGGGGTGCCGCGTGCTGCTGGGCCGGTGCGGCCGGCGGCGCGTACTGCTGCTGCGGGGGCGCGGCGGCCCACGGGTCCGCGGTCTGGAGCTCGGCGGCGGCCGCGGCGACGTACTGCGCGGTGTACTGCTTGATCGGGTTGAAGCCGCGCTGCTTGTGGGGGATCTCGTGGGTGAAGGTGACGGAGAGGATGCCGCCGACCTCTAGGCCGCGTGCGCCGGAGGCTCGGACCGCGTCGGCGATCGCGTTCTTCATCTGGTTCTTGACGAAGAGCCGCCGCGTGCCGTTGTCGTCCTCCACCTGCGGGTCTCGGTCGTCGGTCTGGACGGTGACGACGAGCTGCATCATCGGGTTTCCGTCGGGCCAGAACTTGTTCTCGCCGGTTTTCATGTCGCGCTGCTGCTGCACGGTGGGGCGCTCGGTGATCCGGCCAGCCACGATGGTGCCGATGGTGAGGAAGCTCGCGGAGGGAGCGCCGCCGCCGCCCATGAGGAAGTCGTCGGCGGAGGGTGCCTGGTAGGACTGCTGAGGTGTAGTCACTTGATGCTCCTGCTTGTGGGTGTCAGGCGATGAGGGATTCGAGCGAGGCGCCCGGGTTGGTGCTGGGCTGCCCGGGACAGCCGGCCGCGAGGTTGTCGCTGCCGGGCTTGAGCCAGGGGCAGAACCGGCAGTTCGGTTTCTCGGGGATGGGGATCATTCGCCAGTTCTCCGGGTGGTGGTCGAGTTCCAGGGACTGCGCGGTCGCGGTGATCCGGTCGAGCCGGGCGAGCGCGTCGAGGGCGATCTGCGGCTGGTACGGCTCGGACCACACGTGGACCATCAGCTCGTGATGCCGGCCGATGAACGTGACCGCGACCCTCGCGGGCCGGTGCCCCGCGTTCTCCTGGCCGAGGCCGTAGAGGTGGGCCTGGATGCGGTACTTCTCGCCGGGGCCCTGCCGCCGGTACTTGTCGTGGCTGCTCTTCCCGACGAGCTTCCAGTCGTTGTTGAGCATCGCGAGCCGGTCGTACAGGTCCGAGCTGCCCGCGAGGGTGCCGGCCGCGGTGTGGCCCTGCCGCACGGTGACGCGTTCCTCGATGCGGTACCGGGGCTGCCCGTCGGACATGGGCGCCTGCCGGGCCTCGAACTGTTCGGCCATCCACATGTGGAACCCGGTGCCGATGATCGCCGCGATCGGATCGCGGTTCGTGTTCGTCTCGGGCCAGTCGAGGATCTTGTACGAGAGCTGTCGCTCGCACGGCTCGCCCACCTCGGACGGACCGATGGCGCGCTGCTTCGACCGGCCGGAGTTCTTGTCCGCGTCGATGATGAACTGGCCGATGCGCTGTGCGAGGAGCTCCCCGTACTCGTCGCTGCCCGTGGCGATCACGCGGCGGTCACCTCCCGGCGGATCGCCGCGCGGGCGGCCCGCTCAGACACGGCCGGGTCGTCGATCGTCTCGTCGTCCCACGCGGCCGGCGGCGGCCACGACGATGCGGCGGCCGCGTTGCGGGCGCGGCTGAACGCCTGGTTGTCGACACCGTGCGCCCGCGGGTCCTGGCCGGAGACCGCGGCGTAGAGGTCACGGACGGCCAGCGCGGTGCGGACCAGGGTCCGGTCCGCGCGGATCAGCGTTGAGAAGTTCGCGGGTGTCCAGCCGAGCCGAGCCGCCAACCGGGCCTGGGGCCAGCCGCGCGCGACGAGGGCCTGGAGGCGGCGGCGCGTGCCGACCGCGTTCACCGAGGTGGACGGGGCGAGGTTCTCCAGCGAGGCCTCGACGGCGAGGACAGCCGCGGCGAGCGCGGGCCGTACCTGCTCCTGCGGGCCCGTGCCGCGCTCCGGCCGCCCGGTCAGCACGGCCTGGAGCCGCTTACGGTCGACCTTGGCGAGCTCGGCAATCCGCCGAAGGCCGAGGCCGCAGGACTGGAGACGGCGCAGGTGCTCGCGCACCGGGACCGCGTCGGTCCAGGGCTGCCACGTGCCGTAGGCGATGGCCCGCTCACGGGCGTCGCGGTAGGCGGCGGCAGCGTAGCCGCAGGTGTAGCAGCGGCATCCGTCAAGCTTGTAGCGGGCGTACCCGTGGTCGCGGTCGCTCACTTCGCCACCACCCCGGTGTACGGCTTGTCGGGGCGGCGCTCCTGCCACCGCTCCCCAGCCTGGACCTGGTCGGAGTTCAGGCCGAACACGTCGTCGAGCTGCCCCTGCAGCCGGTCGATCTGGCGCTGCTTCCGGGCGAGCGCCGTCTGGTGGCCGGCGCGCTGCTCGGCGAGCTCGGCCCGGTAGCGCCGGCAGGCCCGGGCGAGCCGCTCACGGCGCTCCGCGGCCGGGACGGCCTTGCGGTGCTCGGCCCGGCGCGCGGCGACGTAGGCCTGGGCGTACGCTTCGGCGCGGGCGACGAGCCGCTGGTAGGTGCTGCGGCGGATGAACATCAGCACTCCTTCGGATAGTTCGGGGTGTAGGAGACGCGGCCCGGCTCCCGGCGCTCGATCAGGTAGCCGTGCGCGGCGAGGGCCTGGAGGGTGTGCCGGGTGAAGTGCAGAGCGGGCGCCGGGGTGACGACCGAGGACAGCCAGCGGTGGGCCTTCCCGGACGTCCAGATGCCGCCGGTGTTGAGGATGTGGTCGGCGAGCTTGAGGGCCCGCTCGTCGCCGATACCGGCAGGTCCGGGTTCGACCGCGGGAGCCGCCGCGATGAGGGGCTTCCCCAGCTCGGTCCACCCCTCGAAGTCGCCCTCGTCGACGAAGTGGCCGTGCCACCGCGCGCCGGGCGCCCCGGACCGCACCCAACCGATCGCGCGGAGGTGGCCGCGGTCCGGATGCCGGGTGACGTGCTCGACGTGGAAGTAAGCGGTGATCTCGGGGGCGCGGTAGCCGTTGCCGTCGGTGTAGGTCCGGCCGGCCTGGAAGAAGCCGGTGGCCGGGGTGGGCTCGCCGCCGGTCGTGCCGGTGCCCTTCCCCTCCGCCGCGACCGTCCGCTCCGGGACCGGGGCCCCGTCCAACGTCGGCTCGATCCGTCCCCGCACGATGGCGGTGGCCGCGTCGCACTCGGGGCAGCAGCCGGCGAGGGCGATCGCGCACCGGTCCACGAAGTCGGCCAGCGCCTCGGCTCGGCAGGCGTCGAGCTTGTTCCGCAGCTCCGCGAGCGTCCCAAGGGGCGCCGTGTCCGCCCGGCCGTACTCGTGCAGCAGCTCGTCGCGGGCGCTCATGCGGCACCTCGCTGCCCGGGCACGGTGCCAGCGGAGGACGCGCGGCGCAGCTTCGCGATCAACGCCAGCACTGCGGCCGGCCCGTACAACGGGACCCGGGACGACGCCCGCTCGGCGAGCGCGGCCACCAGCTCCTCGTACGGCAGACGGCCCTTTTCGGCCTCCGCCCGCGCGGTCTCCGGGGTGAGGTCGGCGACCTCGTGGAGCTGGTCCCACAGCCCGGTGTCCGGGCCGAGGAGCGCGTCGAGGACGTCGCACACGACCCGCTCGGTCAGCGCGGCCAGGTCGAGGACGACACCGCCCGGGATGGCCTTGACGTAGATCGGGACGGGTCCGGTGGACGGGGTGGTCTGGTCAGACACTGGGGGCCTCCGGGAGGTCGAGGTCGTGGCCGAGCCGGTAGTCCGTGTGCAGCGGGGAGACGTACGTGTCCTCGCGCTGGCCGGCGATCAGGTCGCGGAGCTTCGCGACGGACTCGTCACGGCGGGCGTCCGGCTGTACGACCGGGGCGAGGACCGGCGCCGGGCGGGACCGTGCGGCCTCCAACTTGGCTACCTGGGCCAGCAACTCGGCAACGCGCTTGCGATGCCACTCCATCTCGTCCCACGGCGGGCTCAGCAGCCAGCAGTGCCCGGCGTGGGTCTGGGGCGTGTCCTTCCACGGCTCGCCGCAGGTGCAGCCGCTGTGCTGGGCGGCGAACTCGCGGGCCCGGGTGCACCACGAGCTGTGGGGGAGGACGCATCCCTCGCCGTCGCAGCCACGAGCGGAGGTCTCCAGCTCGGCCACCCGGGCCGCCGCCGCACCGGCGCGGGACTGCTCCTCCCGACACAGCCGGTCCAGCGTGTCGGCCCGGGCCTGCTGGGCAGCGACACAGTCGTGCAGGTGCCGGATCTGCTCCACGGGGCTGAACAGCCGGGCCTTGGCGTCGCCGTAGGCCGCAGCCTCCAGCTCGGCCACCCGGGCCCGCAGTCGGTCGACCTCGGCGAGCAGTACCACCTCGTCGGCGTCCGGGTCCTCAGCCCACTTGCGTTCGGTCGTGCAGCGCTGGCACATGTCACGACCGGGGTACTGCGACGGGCCCCAGACGTGCAACGGGCGCTCGTCCTCGGTCTCGAACCGGGTCACCTCGCAGTGCGTGCGCCGCTTTCGGATCAAGGCGATCCGCTCGTCATCCACGGGCGGCCGCTCGGCCACCCGAGCGATCAGCCACTGCACCGCCGGGACAAGTGACTCACCCAGCTCGAACGGCACCGCACGCTGGCCGCCCGACGGGGACAGCTCGCCCCGCAAGGCCATGTCCTCGTTGCGGCGCACCCGCAGCTCCTCGCGGTGCCGCGCCGCCCTGTCAGCCTCGGCCGGGGCCCGCATCGACTCCCACACGCCGATCACAGCCGCCATGCCGATGCTGAACGCAGCCGTGTCCCACGACCCGGCGAAGTAGTTGCCGCTGCTCGCGCACCCCTTCGGCCAGTCCGAGCAGGCGCACAAGTCCTCGTGGTAGTGGTCGTTCAGCGCGCGGTTACCGGCGTCCGCCAGCGCCTCGGTCTGCGCCTCGGACAGTTCGGCCGGCTGCGCGTTCTGGAGCAGCCGCAGCCGCACCAGCTCGGCCGCCGCCTCCGTCGTGTTCAGCCAGCCGCTCGCGTCCAACGCCATGGCGATCGTTGCCGGGACCCGGTTCTTGGCCAACGCTTTGCAGATCACACGGGCCGCGCCCGCGATGCTCCTCGTGTTCACGCCGCACGCTCCACCGGGTTCAGAGCGCCGCACGTCTCGCTCAGCTCGCCCTCCCGAGCCCACGCCAGCCGGGGCACGGCCGACGGGGCCATCGCGGCGGGCACGAACCGGCGCGAGCCGACCGGACCGTCCTCCGCGAGGCGCCACAGGAAGCCGCGGCCGTCGACGAACAGCTCGAACGGCGACTCGGCGCGCGGCCGGACCGGAAGCGGTACGGGGACTTGGTGCGTGATGCCGCTCTGGCCGGAGGGGCCGGTGGCGGTAGGCTGGTGGTTCATGGTGTTCCTCGTCTTTCGGTGTTGGTGAGGAATGCCGGGGTCGTTTCGGATAGCCGTCCGGGACGACCCCTTTGGGGTTTGGTCAGGCGGCCAGCGGTAGGGCCGGCAAGCTCGCGACGCCGGGCCGGAACAGCCCGCGGATGCGGGCTTCCTGCTCGGGGGTCAGCGGCGGGGCAGCGGCCACGATGGCGGCGATGTGCGCTTCGTAGGCCGAATGCGACCCGGCGGGTTCGACGGTCAGCAGCGGGGGCGCCGCGTTGGGCTGGGCGGCGCTCATCCGGCGGCCCGTACGACGGATACCGGGGTCTCGCGGTGGGGGACCGGCACCGATCGGCCGGCCGGGGTGAAGAGGATCAGCACGTCGACTCCGATCGCGTTGGCGATGGCGTGGGCGTTGCTGGCGACGATGCACTCTTTCTCGCCACTGACGAGGCGGCCCACTGTGGTGCTGGAGCAGCCTGCTGCCGCGGCGAGTTCACGGATGGTGACCTTCTGGCCGCTGCCCGTGCGCTCCATGAGCAGCTTGAGTAGGTCTGCGTTGAGCAGCCGGTATAGGGGCTCGCTCGGCGACATGTCCACCTCCTTGGACTTGATGTCCACCGAGGTGGACACGAGAAGCATGGCACGGGGGTGGACATCTTGTCCACCCCCGTGGACAACGTCTCCATGTCGACTTCGCAAGTGCCTCGATCCGGTCAAAAATCCCCGTCGGTATGGCGCCCGTGCCCTCCAGCGTGGACACTCTGTCCATGCTGGAGGGCATCTCTGCCCACGCCACCAGCGCGTTTGCAGACCAACTCACGCTGGCACCAGGGACACCTACCGGCACAGCGCCCACTGGGGAGTGGCAAGATGACCGTCATGGTCGAGGACAACAGCGCGCGCACGCCCGCACGGACGGATCTGTCCGACCTGCTGCGTGACCGCCGAATTGAGCTACGCCGTTCCCTCCGGCAGGTCGAGGAGCGCACGGGCCTGCGCGAAGACGGCACGCCGGTCATCAAGCGCTCCACGCTCGACAACCTTGAGAAGGCCGTCCCTCGCATGTCCTGGACGCCGCGCTTCCCCGAGCTCCAGGCGCTTGCGCGGGCGTACGAGCTCCCCCTGGTGCGCGTGCAGGACGCAGCCGGCGCCCAGTTCATGGGGATCGACTCGGTATGGAGCAGCTCTGGCCGGGCCCGCGCGCTGGTTCAGAACGCGGAGAAGCTCACTCCTCGACAGCTGGAGTTGCTGGAGGAACTTGCCGAAACGTTCGCAAATGAGGGACCTGATGGGACATCAGTTACTCAGGATTGAACAGTTTCGATTTGTAGTAGTTATGCGCTGTGTGTAGCTCCCCGCTAACGCAAGTGGCATGCTGGTCTTTCCGCCTGGGGGGCGTGAGGGTCAGATAGCCTGTGCCTGCCACTCGATCGAACGTGTGATCGAGCTGAGGTGCACCCAACGCATGGGGGTTTTCATGGCAGACGATGAGGTCTCACAGACGGATACGCATATGCCCCCGGCATACATCCCCATGGTGCGAGACCCCCGTGTCCCCAACGGCATGGCCGCCGTGCTACTACAGGCCGAAGACGGTCGACTGCGCCTCGCGGTACACCCCCTCGAAGTGAGCCAGCAAGCCGTCGACGAGTACAACAACGCCATGGAGCACGTCGGCCGACACGGCATCGGCACCGAGGCCCCCGCGCGCCCGCATCCCGCCGTGTAGCCCTACTTCCAGCGGATATCGATCCGCTCCACATCCATCTCCACACCCTTCGGCATGCGCCCACGTCGCGCCGGGAGAATCCACACCTCCATGAGGGCATCGACCACCGCGCGCTTACGCGACAGGTCGATGCCCTCCCACTCGGCCGCCACGTCCGCCGCGCCGATCAGGCCCACCAACGGATTCGTCACCGAGGCCAGCGACAGCAACTGCTCAGCCTTCCGCTTCCGCTCCCTGGCCTTCGCCGCCGCAGCCTGGTATCCCGCCTTGTCGATGTCGCCGTCACCGAACATCTCCGCAAGCTCCCTCAGCCGCTGCTGCGCTGCGGACAGCTCGGCGTCCGCAGCTTTCAGATCGACCGGATCGTCCTCCCGCTGGGCCAGGAGATGAACCGCGTCCGCCCGCGACAACCGCGCGACGACGACCGCTCGCACGTAGTCGTCCAACGGCTGCGCACGGCGGGTGACGTGAGCCCCACTAGAGCATCGGTAAGCGGCCACGTGCCTGTGGCCGGCCCCCGTGCCGGAGGTAGAGCACCGCACAGGCAGGCCGCACTCAGCCTCCTCGACGGGGTGGGCGCATCGGTAGAGCCCCGAACCTATCCAGCGACGGGCGTTGCTCACCGCGGTCAGCCGGGTGGGGTCCTTAAGTTTCGCCACGACCCCTCGCCATACGGGCTCGGGAATGATCGCGGGCCATGCCGCCGCCCCGGCCTCCTTGCCGCGGTGGGAGAGCAGGCCAGCGTTGCGGTGCCGCAACAGCAGCGTACGGAGTTCACTGGCCGACCAGTCCCGGGACTCCGGCTCCCCGCGGGTGCCGTCCTCCTGCCGGTAACGTCGAGGCACGGTCCGCACCCCCGCCTCCTGCCACTCGCGCGCTATGGACCTGATCGACGCCCCGGCGAGCACTGCCTCCGCGGCCTCGCGCAGGTACCGGGCTTCCGACTCGCGGACCGTCATACCGTCCGCCTCGAAACCGAACGGGCGCGGCCCGCCCCGGTACCCGCCAGCCGCCAAGGTCTGCGCCTTGGCGTCCTTCACCCGCTCGCCGATCTCCTCGGCCTCGTACTGGGAGTCGATCGCGGCCCGGCGGGCATCGCGCCGGCCCTCGGCGGTGGTGAGGTCGTAGCGGCCCTGCTTGATGGTCTCGACGTGGATGCCGCGTTCGGTGATCAGGTCGAAGAAGTCGAACGCGTCGCCGATGCGGCGGTAGAGACGCTTCGGGGACAGGGCAAGTACCGCGTCCGCCATGTCGGCGTTGAGCATGGCCAGCATCTGCTCGTACTTGGGCCGCTTCTTTCCGCTGTACGCGCTCAGGTCGTTCTCGACGAAGACGGCGACCACGTCCCAGCCGTTGCGCTCCGCGCGGGCCCGGCAGGACTGCTCTTGCCGGGCGACGCCGGCGCCGCGGCCTTCGCGGTCGTCGCTGATGCGGCAGTAGATGATGACGCGGAGGCGCTTGCCGTCGTGGTGGGTCCTCATGCTGGGAAGTGTAGGGCGCTTGAAGCGTCTTGATGGAGGGTTTGTCCAGTC
>NZ_JBSGQV010000048.1:0-49035 GCF_053606025.1 Streptomyces sp. NPDC055254
GCCCCGGCCCTCCGCCATGCCGCTCCGGCCCCCGCCGGGCTCGCCGCCCTGGCCGCTCGCCCCCGCCCCGGCTCTCCGCCAGCCTGCCGCCCCGGCTGGCCGCCTCGCGCCACCCTGGGTTCCCCGCCGGGCTCGCCGCCCTGGCCGCTCGCCCCCGCCCCCGCCCTCCGCAAGCCCGACACCCTGGCCCCGCCAGCCCTGCCGCTCCGACCGGCCGCCTCGCGCCACCCTGGGCCCCGCCGGGCCCGCGCTCTGGCCGCCCGCCCCCGCCCCGGCCCTCCGCCACCCTGCCGCCCCGGCCGGCCGCCCCGGCCGCCCACCACGTGCCACCCCGGGTCCCCGCCGGGCCCGCCGCCCCGGCCGCCCGCGCCGCCCCGCCCGGCGTCCGGTGCGTCCGTTGGGGCGATCGGCCGGTCCGTTCTGTCTGAGCCGCTCGCCCGGCGGGGGACGAATGGCTTGCGGTCCGAGGTCGTTTCCTACGGATCTTGCCCGACCCGCGCCGCCCGGCACCGCACCCCGCCGCGTTGCCGGGGCACCGGACGACGCGGGCTCCACCGGCAAGATCCGAAAGAGACGACCCGGCGCATCCGTCCGCCCGGTGAACGCCGAACAGGTGGCAAGCACCACTTCACGACACGGAGGACTGCATGCACGCGAAGTCGGTTGCTCGACATCTCGTCACGACCCCCCAGAGGCAGACCACGTACCCGTCCCCGCACACCGCGGCCGCCGCCGTCGACATCGACGTGGCCGCCGCCGTCAACAGGGAACTGGATCTCGTCTGCGGCGAGTTCGCCGAGTACAGCCGCTCGCTCGACGCCGTCTTCGCCACCGACGTCGCCGAGCGCCTCGCCGCCTTCGTCCTCGGCGGCGGCTCGCGGATCCGGCCCCGGTTCCTCTGGTGGGCCATGCGGGCCTGCGGTGGTACGGACTCCCACGCACCCGGAGCCCTGCGCGTCGCCGCCGCGCTCGAACTCATCCAGAGCTGCGCCCTCATCCACGACGACGTCATGGACCAGTCGGCCGTGCGCCGCGGCAGGCCCTCCTTCCACGCCCAGATCGCACTCCAGTACCCGACGGCCGCGGCCCCCGAAGGAACCGGGCCGGCGCCGTTCGCGCAATCGGCGGCGGTCCTCGCCGGGGACCTCGCACTGTCCTGGGCGGACGACCTGCTCGCCGAGGTCGACCTGGAGCCGCCCGTACGCCGGGACGTCCTGCGGATCTGGCGCGCCATGCGGACGGAGATGGTCGCCGGGCAGTACCTCGATCTGCACGGCCAGGCCACCGCCTCCCGTTCGGCCGTCCAAGCCATCCGCACCGTCTGCCTCAAAACGGCCCGCTACACCGTCGAACGGCCCCTGGCCCTGGGCGCGGCGCTCGCGGGCGCCGACGACACCACCGCCCGCGCGCTCACCGCCGCCGGCCGCTGCGCCGGCATCGCCTTCCAGCTGCGCGACGACCTCCTCGGTGTGTTCGGCGACCCCGAGCTGACCGGCAAGCCGTCGGGGGACGACATCCGCTCCGGCAAGGCGACGTACCTGCTGGCCCTGACCCACTCCCGAGCCCGCGCCGGCGGCGCCACCGCCGTCATCGACCTCCTCCAGGCCTGCAGGGGGAGCACCGACCTCTCCGGTCCCACCCTGTCCTCCGTCCGCGAAGCCCTGCGGTCCACCGGAGCTCCGGCCCAGGTCGAACGGCGCATCGAGCGGCTGGTGCGGGCGTCCGAGCGGCACCTGGCCGCGGCGCGCATACACGGCCCCGCCGCGCAGCACCTCGCCCAGCTGCTCAGACAGGTCGCGTCACCCCCACCCCACGCCGGCGCCGCCGCGCCGGCCGACCTGGACCTCCATGGAGACTCCCGATGAGGACGATCACCGGGCGCACCGACCACGTGGTGGTCGTCGGCGCGGGACTCGCGGGCCTCTCCGCCGCCCTCCACCTCCTCGGCGCGAACCGCCGCGTCACCCTCGTCGAGCGCGACCCCGTACCCGGCGGCCGGACCGGCCTCATCGAGCGCGGCGGCCACCGCTTCGACACCGGCCCCACCGTGCTCACCATGCCGCACCTGCTGGAGGAAGCCTTCGCCGCGGTGGGCCAGAAGATGTCCGACCGGCTGACCCTGCACCCCCTGCACCCCGCCTACCACGCCCGGTTCGCGGACGGCAGCAGCCTCGACGTCCACACGGGCGCGCAGGCCATGGAGGCGGAGATCGAACGTTTCGCCGGAGGCCGGGAAGCGGCTGGGTACCGGCGTCTGCGCCAGTGGCTGCACGACCTCTACCGGGCGCAGACCGGCCGCTTCATCGAGTCCAACTTCGACTCGCCCCTCTCGCTCCTGCACCCCGACCTGGCCCGGCTCGCCGCGCTGGGCGGATTCGGCCGCCTCCAGCCGAAGATCGCCCGATTCCTCACCGACGAGCGGCTGCAGCGCGTCTTCTCCTTCCAGGCCCTCTACGCGGGCGTCCCGCCGGCCCGCGCCCTCGCCGCGTACGCCGTCATCGCCTACATGGACACCGTCGCCGGGGTGTACTTCCCCGAAGGCGGCATGCACGCCGTCCCCACCGCCCTGTCCGCGGCCGCCGCCGACGCGGGCGCCACGCTCCTCCACGGCCAGACCGTCACCCGCCTGGAGCGCACCGGCGACCGGATCACCGCCGTGGTCACCGACCGGCAGCGCATCCCCTGCGACGCGGTCGTCCTGACCCCGGACCTGCCCGTCGCGTACGGGCTGCTCGGTGCCCGCCCGCGCCGCCCGCTCGCGCTGCGCCACTCCCCGTCGGCCGTCGTCCTGCACGCCGGCACCGACCGCACGTGGCCCGAACTGGCCCACCACACGATCTCCTTCGGCGCCGCCTGGAAGCGGACCTTCCGTGAACTCACCCGAACCGGCCGCCTGATGAGCGATCCCTCGCTCCTCATCACCCGGCCCACCGCCACCGACCCGGCCCTGGCGCCGCCCGGCAAACACACCCACTACGTGCTCGCGCCGTGCCCGAACACCGTCGTGGGCCCCTCGGCCGCCTCCTGGAAGGACCTGGGCCCCCGTTACCGGGACAGCCTGCTGCGCGAGTTGGAGCGCCGCGGCCTGACCGGCTTCGAGGACGCCATCGACACCGAGGTCCTCGTCACGCCCGCCGACTGGGCGGCCCAGGGCCACGCGGCCGGCACCCCCTTCTCCGTCGCCCACACCTTCCCGCAGACCGGCCCCTTCCGCCCCCGCAACCTCGTACGCGGCGCCGCCAACGCCGTACTCGCCGGCTGCGGCACGACCCCCGGCGTCGGCGTCCCCACCGTCCTCATCTCCGGCCGCCTCGCAGCGGCCCGCGTCACCGGCCTGCCCGGCGCCCGCCACCGGACCGCGACAGCCTCCACCGCAGCGACGAAGGGCGAGCGGGCATGACGCGACGCGAACTCGACGCCGCCGCCATCTCCGACCCCGCCCTGCGCGCGGCCTTCGACCGCTGCCGCCGCCTCAACGCCCAGCACGGCAAGACGTACTTCCTCGCCACCCGGCTGCTGCCGGCGTCCCGACGCCCCGCCGTGCACGCCCTCTACGGATTCGCCCGCCTCGCCGACGACATCGTCGACGACCTGTCCGCCCCCACCGCCCCGGCCGACCGCGCCCAGCGGCTGCGGACCCTCTCGCACGACCTGCGCACGGCGATGGAGGGCGGCCCCGGCGACCATCCCGTCGTGACCGCCGTGGCCCACATCGCGCACCGCTACCGCATCCCCTACCGCCACTTCGACGACTTCCTCACCTCCATGCGCAGCGACCTCACTGTCACCGACTACGGCACGCTGGACGCCCTGCGCCGCTACATGCACGGTTCCGCCGCCGTCATCGGGCTCCAGATGCTGCCCGTGCTGGGCCACACCACATCCCGCGAGGAGGCCGCCCCGCACGCCGCCGCGCTCGGCGAGGCGTTCCAGCTCACCAACTTCGTCCGCGACGTCGGCGAGGACCTCGACCGCGACCGCGTCTACCTGCCCGCCGACCTCCTCGCCGCCGACGGCGTGGACCGGGAACTGCTGCGGTGGAGCAGGCGCACCGGCCGCCGCGACCCCCGCATCACCCGGGCCCTCCACGCCGCCGCCGCCCTGACCCGGCGGTTCTACGCGGCGGCGGAGCCGGGCCTGGACATGCTCGAACCCGTCTCCCGGCCCTGCGTCCGAACCGCCTTCGTCCTCTACGGGGAGATCCTCGACGCCGTCGCCCGCGACGGGTACGCGAGCGTCCACCGCCGCTCCGCCGTCCCGCTCGCCCGGCGGGCGGCCGTGGCCGCGGCCGGCCTCGCCAAGATCGCGGCAGTCCGATGGCGAACCCCCGCCGCCCCCGTCCTTGAGGAGCCTTCCCGATGAGCCCGCGAGCCCCGCACCGCCGTCGCCTCCCGGTCACCCTGCGCCGCGATCCGGTGGCCTGGCACCGGCAGGAGCCGACCTGGCGGGACGCCTCACCCCGGCTCATCGACGCCGCCCTCAAACGGGCGGGGGCCCGACCCGCCGGCAACTGGTACGTGCTGGGCCCGAGCGCCGCCGTCCGCCCGGACGCCGGCTACGGACGCACCGTCGAAGGCACGGAGGTCGTGGCATGGCGCGGCGCCGGCGGCGCCCTCGTCGCCGGCCCGGGCGCCTGCCCGCACCTGGGCGCCCCGCTGGCGCAGGCACCGACCCGATGCGGCACCCTGGTCTGCCCCTGGCACGGACTCGCCCTCAACGGCTCCCCGTTCGCCGGCTGGAATCCGTACCCCGCGCACGACGACGGCGTCCTGGCCTGGGTACGCCTGGACGCCCACGGGGGCGAGGAGCCCCTCGACACCCCGGCCGTACCGCCCCGCCCGTCCGCCGCCGGCTCCCTGACCGCCGTCTACACCGGCACCGGCGTCTGCGAGCCCGAGGACATCGTCGCCAACCGCCTCGACCCCTGGCACGGCGCGTGGTTCCACCCGTACTCCTTCGCCGACCTCACCGTCCTCGACGACGGCGCCGGGAGCGACGTCCTCACCGTGCGCGTCTCCTTCAAGGTGGCCCGGCGCGTGGTCGTACCGGTGACCGCCGAATTCACCGCCCCCGGCCCCCGCACCGTCGTCATGCGCATCACCGGGGGCGAAGGCGAGGGCTCCGTCGTCGAAACCCACGCCACCCCGTTGGGAACCGCTCGCGACGGCCGCCCCCGCACCCTCGTCACCGAAGCGGTCATCGCCACCTCCCACCGCCCCGGCTTCACCCTCGCCCGTACCGCGGCCCCCCTGCTGCGCCCCCTCGTCCGGCGCGCGGCGGGCCGCCTGTGGCAGGACGACCTCGCCTACGCGGAGCGCCGCTGGGACCTGCGCAGCACCGGACGCTTCCCCGGCTGATCCGACCGGCACCGGCCGCCGCCGGTACCGGCGGTGGCACGCGGGCCGGCTACCGCCCGAGACCCGCCAGCACCCGGCCCGCCGCGGAGCGGCCCCGGGCCGGCACCGTCCACAGGGTCTCGCCCCGCACCCCCCACCGCTCCAGCAGGGCGTTCGCCGCCATGAACCCGCTGGTGGCCGCCCGTTCCATCAACGCGACCGGCAGCCCCGTACGCACCAGGTCACCGGCCACCACGACACGCGCGTCACCCGTGCGCACGCCGGGTCGGTCCCGGTAGCCGCCGACGGTGAACAGGGGGCAGTCCTCGCGCCACTCGTGCCGGGCGTCGACGATCTCGGCGCCCGCCGTCTCCGGATACACCTCGCGCAACAGGCGCACCAGCCGCTCCTCCACCTCCGGCCGCCGCTCCGCCGGTTCGACCGCGTACGCGTGCAGTTCCACCACCGAACCGCCGGTCCGCAACGCCCAGCGGTGTGCCTCGCCCTCCCACCGGTCCAGGACGCTCACGTTGTCCAGGCCGCCGAAGCCGCTGGTGCCGAGGAAACCGTGCCGGTCGCCCGCCACCGGACGCGACAGCCACAGCCGCGACACCAGGAACGGCGGCGCCGTCCGCAGCCCGGCGATCCGGGCCCGCCACGCCGGGTCCACCAGCTCCGGCGACGCGTCGACCACCGCCCGCAGCCCGCCGGTGTCCAGGGCCAGCACCACCGCGTCGTACCGCTCGCCCGAGTCTCCCGCGACGACCTCCACCCGGTCCTCGCCGACGGGGCCCACCGCGCGGACCGCCGTGCCCGTACGGATCTCCGCGCCGAGGCCGCCCAGGTGCCGGGCCAGCGGGTCCCACAGGGCCTGCGGGAAGGGTTCGCGCGGCACGTCGAAGAGCAGCCCCTCGCTGGATCCCAAGAAGTAGATGTGGAACATCAGCGCCAGTTCCGCCGCGGAGAAGGTCGCCGGATCGGCGAAGAAGCTGCGTGAGAACACCTCGAAGGCCAGGTGGTGCGCCGCCTCCGGGAAGCGGATCGCGGCCAGGAAGTCCGTGGCACTGACCCCGTCCAGGGACTCGTACACCTGGGGAACGCCGACGTCCAGCAGGGGCAGGGCGGCCCGCGCGTTCATCCGTCCCAGATCCCGCCAACCGAAGGACGGGCTCCGCGCGACGAAGCCGAGGGCGCTGAGCGGCGGCGTGCGCGGCACGCGCGCGAAGCCGTCCTGTCCGCCGTCGCGGTGGCGCAGCGGATAGTCCGCCAGCCCGATCAGGCCGTGGAGGCCCGGATCGGTACGGCGCAGGAGCGCCCGCAGGTTGTAGTACTGCCGGAAGAAGGCGTGGAAGCCCCGGCTCATCGTCACCTCCGAGCCGTCGGCCAGCCGCGTCCCCCATCCCGCCAGCCGGCCGCCGAGCTGCGCGTCCCGCTCGTAGAGCGTGACGCGGCCCCCCCGCTCGGCGAGCACGGTCGCCGCCGACAGGCCGGCGATGCCCCCGCCCACCACGGCCACCCGCGGACCGTCGCCCCCCTCGAACCCTGCCCGCCCGGCTCGCCCGTCGACGCGCACGGCCCGCCGGTCCCGGCCCGGATGCGCCCCGCTCACGCGGCGACCCGCCCGACGAAGGTGTGGGTGATCCCGGTCTGCCATCCCGGCATCGGCAGCACCCGTACGTCCCTGAAACCGGCCGCGCGCATCCGCGCGGCGAAGGCCGGGGCCGTGTCGAAGCCGAGCACGCTGCGCCACAGGTGCTCGTACAGGCCGGCGTCGCCGCCCGCCCGGCCGAGCGGCATGATCACCGCCCGGCACACGGCCGTCCACAGCGCCCGGTGCACGGGCTTGCCGCTGAGCGCGTACTCGTGCACGGCGATCCGCCCGCCCGGCGCCGTCCGGGCGCGCACGGCCGCCAGCGTACGGTCGGGAGTGGGCACGTTGCGCAACAGGTAGGCGGCGAAGACCGCGTCGAACGGACCCTCGACACCGGCCTCGCCCAGCCGGTCGGCCGACGCCTCGACGAAGCGGACGCCAGCCGGCCACTTCTTGGCCGCGGCACGCTCCAGCATGCCTGCCGAGGCATCCACCCCCGTGATGTCGGCCCGTGCAGCGGCCGAGAGCAGCGCGGCCGTCGAGGCGCCGGTCCCGCAGCCCAGGTCCAGGACCCGGGCGCCGCGACCCCGGTCCGGCAGGCCCAATCGGCGGGCCGAGCGGCGCAGGTGCCCGTGGTAGCCGGGACTCGCCGCGACCAGCAGGTCGTAGCGTGCCGCGGCATGGTCGAAGGCAACCGACAGGGCCTCGTCGCGCAGCAGTGACATGTCAGCCTTTCAACGGCGTACCGGCACAGCGGCCGGGACGGATCGGGGAAGCAGCGGCAGTTCCAGCAGTGACCGCAGCATGGGGACGACGGGCGTGCGCAGACCGATGCCGAGGTCTTCCCAGGGCGAGGTCGCGCCGTCCAGGAACCGCAGGACCCGCTCGGCCGGCACCGACGAGAAGAGGTGGGCGAAGAACGGCCCGCCCGCGACCCGCCCGGTGTCCAGCGCGCGCAGCAGCACCGCGTCCATCGCCCGGGCCCGGCGCCCGTGCACGGCCGGCACGCGGGCGGGGGAGCGGCCCGCCCGCACCGCCCCGGCCAGGTGGCGGCTCTGGCGCTGGATCGCCGCGAAGGTGTAGCCCGTCGACGGCCGGGTCGCCCCGCCGGCGGCTCCGATGAGGAAGACCCGGCGCCCGGCGCGGCGGGGGAAGCGGCCGTCGCTCATCGGGATCACCCCCTGCTCGCGCCCTCCCACGGTGTAGTCGCCGAGGCCGAGGGCCGTCGCACAGTAGTGGCGCAGGGCGCGTTCGTAGGCCGCGTCGTCCAGCACGGCCGGCGAGAACTCCGTGTACTCGACCAGCGCTTCGTACCGGCTGAGCGGCAGCACGTAGCCGAAGGCGAGGCCGCGCGGCGGCTGGGGGACCCGGAAGTCCATCAAGGTCGCCGCGCCCGGATCGAAGGCCGGCGCGGGCGCGCGCACGAACCACCCCGTGAAGTGCTGGAGCAGCGTGGTCCGGGCGGCGGGCAACTGCCGCGGCGGCCGCGAGTCGAAGACCAGCCCCGAGCGGAGCACCGAGGGCGCCCCCGACGCGCCGCGACCGCGGACCAGGGCCGCCGCGCCGGCGTCGTGGACCGACTCCACCGCCGTCCGCCGCACCTCGACCCCATACGCGTCGAGCCGCTCCGCCATGGCCGCCTCGAACCGGTCGGAGCGCAGCATCTTGTACCTCAGCGGACCCAGCGGCCGGTCGGCCACCTCCCCGTCGGGGCCGTAGACGCGCAGCCGGTCCCAGCTCGCCGACAGCAGCCCGTCGTACGGACCCGCACCCGCCTCCCAGTAGCACCAGGTCCGAGAGGGCGACCTCAGTGGTCCCGGCGGGGCCTCGACCACGACCACGCGCGGCGCCGGTCCCGCGCCCGGGCGCGGCTCGGAGAGCTCGACCG
Organism: Streptomyces sp. NPDC055254; assembly: GCF_053606025.1. Classification (NCBI taxonomy): domain Bacteria; kingdom Bacillati; phylum Actinomycetota; class Actinomycetes; order Kitasatosporales; family Streptomycetaceae; genus Streptomyces; species Streptomyces sp. NPDC055254. The sequence goes on from NZ_JBSGQV010000048.1 coordinate 8,816, forward strand.
CCAGTGACAGCCCGGCCGCCCCCGCGCCCACGACGGTCACATCAGCGTCCCAGCTCACCCCGGCCTCCCGCCCCGCGTGCCAACGGCTCCTCTTCCGCGCCGGACACGCCGGCGGATGCAGTGGGGCGCCGGCTTCCGCGCACAGCGAGCCGCGAGGGAACCAGCCGCTCGCGCACCGGCACACCGGTCGCCCGTACGCCGCGGATCAGCTCCGCCACCTCCCCGGGTCGAGAACGGGCGGGCCCACCGGCGACCGGGTGAACAGGGCGTCCAGCACCGCCGGGTCCACGTTCGCCGGGGACGCGCCGCCGCGCCCGCCGGGACGGATCTTCGAGCCCCACAGCGATCACCTCCGCCGTCCACCCTGCCCCACCCGGCACCCCACGGGCCCCGCGCACAGCCGCGCGGTACCCCGATCAGCCCCTGCTCGTCGTCCTCGCCGCCCGAGGCATGAAGACCCGTACGGGCCGCCCGAGGCATGAAGACCGTACGGGCGGAAAGGCGCGTTGGTATGGGGACACCGGGAAGGCGGCCGGTCGTGGAGGGCCGCTTCCGCCACCGCGGGGCCGAGCTGGTGTACGACGACGCCGGCATCGGACCCCTGGCCGTGTACGCGCACGGCGGGTTCGTCAGCCAGGCCGTGGAGCAGCGGATGGACCTGTTCGACTGGGCGCCGGTCCTGCGGGCGGGCCGGCGTCTGGTCCGCTACGACGCACGCGCGCACGGCCGCTCCACCGGCCTGCCCGTCGACGCCGACTACACCTACCCCTCGCTCGCCGACGACCTGCTGGGCCTGCTCGACCACCTGGGCACCGCGGAGGCCGTGGACGCGATCGGCGCGTCGATGGGCTGCGGCACCTGCCTGCACGCCGCCGTCCGGGCGCCGGACCGCTTCACCCGGCTGGCGCTGCTCCTTCCGCCGACCGCGTGGTCGACCCGGGAGGCCTACGCCCGCGCCAACCGGGCCGCCGCCGACACCGTCGAGCGACACGGGGCGGCGGCCTGGCGCGCGGCCCGGGGCGAGCCGCACCGTCCCGCCGTCGTCGCCGACGTCCCGGATTTCCCGCCCACGCCTGCGGAACCGGTCCTGCCGTCCGTGCTGCGCGGATTGGCCCGCTCGGACCTGCCGCCGCCCGCCGCGCTCGCCGCGCTGCGGTGCCCGGCCTTGATCCTGACCTGGGTGGACGACCCCGGCCACCCCGTGTCGACGGCGGCCGCGCTGGCCGACTGCCTGCCGGACGCCGAGCTCCACGTATCCCGGACCCGCGCCGACGTGCGGACCTGGGGCCTGCGCATCGCGGACTTCCTCAGCGGCTTCCCGTCCCGGGTGGACGCCCCCGGCCCGCACGGCAAGGGGCCGCCGAGGCCTCCGGGCGCGAGTGGGGCGCCGGGGGCGGGGCAAGCGGAAGACGAAGGACGGCAGGCAAGCCCGTCCGACCCGCGCTAGGAGAGTGCCATGAACAGTGCCCCGCCGGAGCCCGAGCTTCCGGACCGAGTTCCGGAAAAGCGCGACGCCGTCACCCCTGACCTGCCGCCCTTCGGCCCGGCCGCCCCGGACCTCCCCGCCGCCGCGGCCGAACGGCCCGGGCGGGACGGCTCCGAGACCGAGACGGACACGAGCAAGAAGGGCGCCGGCGAAACGGGCGCCGGCGAGACGGATGCCGAGGAGACGGGCGGCGGGGAGACCGGCGAGCCGCCCGACGCCGGGCCGGGCAACGCCCAGCCCCAGGAGCCGACCGACTGACCCTCCGGCCGGCTGTCGGCTGTCTCCGGCCGACTCACCCCCGTAGCGGCGTCCTCGGTTCATCCGAATGGCCCAACGGGACCGCTCCCCGCACGGCGCCGTGCGGGGAGCGAGCTTTCCCGAGCGGGGTTACGTTGGTGGCTCCGAAGATCGCCGGAATGCCGAATGGGGTGCCTGAGTCGGGGCAGTCGCAGCGTGTCGTCAGTGGAAGCGGCGTGCACGGCGTGTGCGTGCCGCGTTCGATCCCGGAGGTACGCGATGTCCAGTACGGCCCTGACCTCGGCGAGGTTGCCCGGCCGCTTGATCGCGCTCCCCAGCGTCTACCGCCCGCAGGCGGACACCCACCTGCTCGCCGAGGCACTCGCGCACGAGGAGCTCGGCCCCCGTACGGACGTCCTGGAGATAGGCACCGGCACCGGCGCGCTGGCTCTGCACGCCGCGCGCAGAGGCGCCGCGGTCACGGCGGTCGACGTGTCGTGGTCCGCGGTGGCCACGGCGCGGATGAACGCCCTGCTCCACCGCCTTCCGCTGCGCGTCCTGCACGGCGACTTCGCGGAACGCACCGCCGGCCGCCGGTTCGACCTGGTCGTGGCGAACCCGCCGTACGTACCCGCTCCCGGGACGCGGCTGCCCTCGCGCGGCCCCGAGCGGGCCTGGGACGCGGGCCACGACGGACGTATGGTCATCGACCGGATCTGTGCCACCGCTTCTGCCCTGCTGCGGCCCGGGGGCGCCCTGCTGATGGTGCATTCGGGCATGTGCGGGCCCCAGGCGACCGTGGACCGGCTGACCGGGGCGGGCCTGTCGGCCGAGGTCAGGGCGAAGGCCTCCGTCCCGTGGGGCCCGGTCCTGCGTTCGCGACGGGCCTGGCTGGAGCAGCAGGGCCTCGCGAGCGAAGCCGAGCAGTGGGAGGAGCTGGTGGTCATCCGTGCCCAGCACCTCTGACGCAGTCGTACGTATCGAGCGAACCGGTTCGCCGGCCGAGGACAGGAACCCGTGATGCCCTCTCGACACCACCGCCCGAGCCCGGCGGTCACCGGATCATGACGCCCCACGACGAGGGTCCCGACGGTGCCCACCGGCGGCCCGAGGGGGTCGGCGATCTGACGGTGGAGGCCCTGGGGTCCCTCTCGAAGGCACTGGAGACGGTGGAGCGGGCCCGTGGCCACCTCTACGGATTCCACCAGTTGACGGGTACCGCCGACCTGGAGCTGGACCGCGCGGTCAGGCTGCTGCGGGAGGCGGGCCACGGGGAGTGGGCGGATCGCGTCGAGCGCGAGGTCCTGGGACGCAACGTCATTCCCGGGCACTGGACCTTCCAGATCGTCGAGGCGTACAACCGCACCTACTACGAGCCGTTCCGGGACATCGAGCGGCAGGCGCTGCACGACCTGGTCGACGGCAGGGACCACCTCTACGAGGCGGAGATGAAGGAAGCCCGCCGCACCACCGGCCACCCGGACCACACGGCCGGCCCCTCCTGAACCGGGACCCGCGCACGGGCGGCCGCGGCGGCGGGCCGGGGAGGTAGCGGACGCTGCTGTGCCGGCCCGCGGAGTTCGCGGGCCGGCGGGGCAGTGGCGCAGCGCCTGCGCGGTGTGTCAGCCCGCGGCGCCGTCGAGGGCGGTGTCGGGGATCCAGGAGCCGTGCAGTCCGGCGCTCACCCGGTGCGGGAGGTGGACGGTGGCGATGCGGTCGAGGCCGGAGGCGTCGAGGACCAGGAGCTGCGAGGCGTCCTGCTTGAGGTCGGAGATCACGGTGAGCAGGTAGCCGTCGTCCTCGCCGGTGGCTCCGGCGGCGGCGACGAAGACGGCCTCGCCGGGCAGTCGGGCGTCGCCGACGTGGTGGATGCGGCGGGCGCCCGTGGTGCGGTCGTACTTGACGACGCCGTAGCCGCCGAAGCCCTTCTCGTCGGGGAAGGAGATGGCGTACTGGTAGCGGTGCTCGGCGCCGAGGTAGTCCTCGTTCAGAGTGGGGAACTCCACCGCGAGGTCGTCGATGATCTGCTCGTCGACGCTGCCGGCCGTCGTGTCGACGACCCAGCGGCGGGTGTAGGAGCGGGCCACGGGTTCGGTGCCTCGGCCGGGGGCGCCCACCCACCAGTTCCAGGACAGGCGGAAGCCCTCGCGGTCGACGGTGGGGCCTTCCAGGACGATGCGGCCCCGGGCGTCCTCGTAGGCGTTGGCGACGTGCAGCATGTTGCCCGCTTCGATGGAGAACCAGCGGATGCGGCGGGCGCCGTCGCTGCCACGGGGCATGATGCCGATCCGGGAGGGCTGGTCGTCGCTCCAGCCGTACGGGATGCCGGAGTGCTCGGTGGGATCGAAGGTGACGCTGCCTTCGACGAAGACCACGTAGTGGTGGGTGAGGGCGAAGTCGTGCTTGAGGGAGGCGGTCGCCCCCGGTACCTCGGCGGTGTCGACGATCCGGCCCTTGGCGTCGGCGACGTAGTACGTGAGGAAGGGCGGGACGGGGGAGGAGCCGAAGAAGTGGAGCTCCCCGGTGACCGGGTCGGTCTTGGGGTGGGCGGTCATGGCGCTGTGCAGTCTGCCGTCGAAGTCGTGGGCTCCGACGGTTTCCAGGTCCGAAGTCAGTTCGAAGGGCAGGTTCGCCTCGCACAGGGCGAGGAGGCGTCCGGCGTGCTCGACGACGTGGGTGCCCGCGGCGCTGGCCGTCAGGTCGGGGCCGCGCTCGGTCATGTAGGGGGCGCCGTCCAGGGCGGGGGTGTGCACCCAGCGGTTGCGGTACCACTCCGCACGGCCCTCGCGCAGCCGGATCCCGTGGACCATGCCACTGCCCTTGAACCAGTGCGTCGGAGTGACACCGGGCTTCGGGTTGTGGCCGTTGCGGAGCAGCCGGCCGGTCAACTCGGGCGGCAGGCTGCCCTCGACGGTGAGGCCGGTGGCGGTGACCTCGTCGGTGACGGGCGTGTAGTGACCGGTCAGGTACGGCTTGTCGGCATGGGAGAGGTTCATGGCGCACAGACTCGTCCGGGACGGTGTCCACTTTCCAGGGCGGAAAGGGGCCGGGACTGTCCAGTCCTGTCCGCACCTGTCCATCGACCGTGCGCGGCCCGCGCGCCGCCTCGTGCGGGCCGGCTACGAAGCCGTGGGCGGGCCGTGCAGCTCCTGCTGCCACAGGACCTCGCACAGCAGGTCGAGGCCCTGGCGCAGGTGGCGCCGGTAGGTACCGTACGGAAGGCCGAGGCGGCGGGCCGCGGCTTCCTGCGTGGGCGCGCCGGAGAAGTAGCCGGCCGCCAGGGCGTCGCGGGCCCGCACGCCGCGCGGGTCCCGGGCGAGATCGTCGACGGACCGGCGCAGCAGGGCGCGCACCTCCTCGACGGGTTCACTGGAGTCGGCCGCGAGACGGGCCCGCAGCAGTGCGCCGGCGGCGAAGGCCCCCGCGTCGCGCCAGTGCGTCAGGGCTTCCCGTACGGCCTGGTCGAACGCGGTGCGCGAGACGGGCGACGGTCCCGAGCGGACAGGTGCGCCGGTGGCGGACATGAACCGGCGGAGCCACGCCTCCACGGGTTCCTGGCGCCAGTCCACCGCGAACAGCCCGTAGGTGTGCTCACCGACCCGCGGCCGGGCCCCGGTATCGGCGAGCGTGCCCCTGACGCGCTCGGCCCATGTCTCGGCGTCCTGGTAGACGGCGAAACCGTACGCGCGGCCGCGGGCGCGGGCGGATTCCGCCTGGGCGCGGGAGCTGCTCAGGTCGATGACGCGCGAGGGGACCTGGTAGCGCTCCGGGTAGACCGAGAAGCGGCTGACGCCGATGTGTTCGCCGGGGCCCACCGGAGCGGTGGCGGCGGTGTGCTCCCACGCCGCGGCGACCACCGGATCGGTGGCCAGGTCCTCGGGATCCGGAGGAGCCGGCAGGGCGAGTCGGGCCGTGAACGCCACGATGCGGCCCGTACTCACGAGGCGGTAGACACTGAACGCCTGCGGCTGGCGCCGGGCCCAGTAGCGGACCAGTTCCGCGGAGGCCGCCCCCTCGGTCTCGGCCGCCATGCGCAGGACGACGGCGATGTCGCCCGGGTGCAGGGGGCGGTCGTGCACCTCGTCCTCTCGGGACCAGGTGCGCAGCCGCGCCAGGGTCTCGCCCTCCCGGAACAGGTAGAAGAGCTCGTCGGTGACGGTCCACACCCGCTCCTCGGGCGCTTCGCGCAGCACGCGCAGGTACTCCTCCGCCAGGAGCCGGCGCATCGCCGCGAAGGCGGTGGGCGCCCGCCAGCGCAGGTCGGCGGCCAGGGTCTCGCGCGCGGCGTCGTGGGGGTGGAGCCCGCGGTGCGTGGACTCCATGAAGGGCAGGTCCCTCAGCCAGGAGAAGAGGAGGTGCGCGTCTTCCCCGGGCAGCACCGCGCAGAGGAGTTCCTCGGACGTCGCGTACGCCTGCGCCGCCACCTCCAGGGCGCGGCGGTGAGCGGCCGTGGGCACCTCGCCGATCAATCCGGCCAGCAGGGTGCGCAGGACGTCCGCCGACGGGGACCATGCCTCTTCGTCGCAGGCGCCCGCCGACCCCGCGGCGGCCGCGAGCGACAGGGCCAGGGGGTTGCCACCGGCGAACCGCAGTATCCGGTCGCGCACCTCGGGCCGCAGCTGCGCCGAGTCCAGCAGGCTCTGCGCCTGATGCTCGGAGAACGGCTCCAGTTCGCTCACGTGGAGGAGCCCGGTCCAGGCGGGATCGGCGGTCCACTGCGGCTGGGGTGCGAGGCGGCCGGCCAGGACGACCAGGGTGCCGTCCGCGGCGCGGGGCAGGAAGTGGTGCCACAACCAGCTCTCCAGCCACTGGCAGTGTTCGAAGGAGTCCACGACGAGGACCGTGCCGGGGACGTCCAGGAAGGGTCCGGCCGCCCGTTCGAAGTCGGCCGGGTCACGGCTGACGAAGCGGCCGTCGAGCTCCACGAGCAGTCGGCCCGCCGTACGGGCGTGGTCCGCCAGACGGCGCAGGAGCGTCGACTTCCCGATGCCGCCCGGCCCATGGACGTAGAACGCGAACGGCGACTGCTGATCGCCCGCCAAGGCGGCCCTGAAACTTTGGAGTTGCTCTTCCCGGCCGATGAAGGCCCGCCCGCGCGCGGTGCTCAGTCTCTCGCCTACGGACCCCATGACGGCTCCCCCTCTTTCCTGTTCCGGACCGCGGTGTTCGGCATCGTGGAGGGGGTCACCGGATGCGCCCCAGGTTCTCGTCGTCGGAGTGCCCGGTGATCAGCAGGGTGGTCTCCTCGACCCGTTCGAAGCGGCCGTCGGGGGCGAGGCGTGCGAAGAGGTACACCTCGGTGCGCGACGTACGACCGTTGTGCTGGGTGAGGGTGACGGTATGGCGATCGGCGTAGCGCAGCCCGTCGCGGAGTTCGTCGTGGACCTCGATGTGCCCGTCGCGGACCAGGGAGCGGAGCCGCGTCATGTGCTGGATGAAGTCGGCCCGGTCGCTCCACACGCCGTCGGTGCGCTGGCGGTAGTCGGGGGCGAAGTGCCGGTCGACGGCTACCCCGAGGTCGAGGTCCGGGGTGAACAGCAGATCGTTGACGGCTCGGGTGATGTCGGTCGGTGTCATCGCGGTCTTCTCCGTGTGAGGGGTCGGGATGGAGGACGGCCCCGGGCTCCTGGAAGGGGGGCGGAGGCGGAGGTGAGTGGACGCGGAGGCGAGCGGACGCGAGGGGCGTGTCAGCCCCGGTCGGTGCCGCCGCCTTCGCGGACGGGGGTGAAGTCCAGGCAGAGGGAGGCGGGACCGCGGGTGTACAGGCCGGTCTCCCGGTAGCGGAAGCCGGGGCTGTAGCGGACCCGGTCCAGCAGGGGCAGCAGCATCGAGGCGACGGTCTCGATCTCGGCGCGCGCGAAGGCGGTACCGACGCACTGGTGGAGCCCGGTGCCGAAGGCGAGGTGCTGGGCGGCGGCGGTGAAGGATCGGGCGGTGCCCAGGTCGGCGCGGTGGATGTCGAACGTGTCCGGAGCCGCGAAGGCGGCGGGGTCGCGGTTGGCCGCGCCGATCATGCAGAAGACGGTGGCGCCCGCCGGGACGGTGGTACCCGCGAGCACCTCTTCCCGTTCCGCCTGGCGGGGGATCAGCTGGACGGGCGGGGTGCAGCGCAGGGTCTCGGCGATCGCGGCGGGCAGCAGGTTCGGGTCCTCGCGGACCCGTGCCAGTTGCTCGGGATGGTCGATCAGGTGCTTGAAGAGCAGGGCGAGCGTCTTGTCGGCGGGCTCGGTCGCGGCGGCGAGAACGTTGATGACCAGCGCGGTGACATCGCGGTCGCTCATGGCGATGCCGTCGAACTCGGCCGCGCACAGCGTCGATATCAGGTCCCCGCCCGGGTGGCGGCGCCGGTGTTCGATGATCGGGCGGAGATAGGCCTCCATCCGCTCGGCGCAGTCCAGGCAGTGCCGGCGGCGCTCGGGAGTCATGACGATGCTGGTGATGAACTCGGTGATACCGCTGTGCCAGGCGGCCAGTCGCCGCCGGTCCTTCTTGTCCAGGCCGAGGACGTCGAGCGTCACGTGCACGGCGAGGGGTTTGCCGAAATCGTTCACGAGGTCCACCCGCCCCCGTGGAAGGAAGGGCGCGATGAGGTCGGCTGCGTTGGTGCGGACGGCTCGCGTCTGTTCCCGCAGGGCCTGTCCCGTGAAGGCGCGGACGAAGATCTTGCGCTTGGCGGTGTGCTCGGCCCCGCTCATCTGGGCGAGGACGGGACCGCGCATGACCGGCTCGGCGCGCACCTGGAGCGTCTCGGTGCTGAACGTCTCGTGGTCGGTGAGCACCCGCTTGGCGTCCTCGTAGCGGGAGACGAAGTAGCTGTCGACGGCCGCTTCGTAGTGCACGGGGGCGTGGTCCCTCAGCCATGCGAAGGAGCGGTAGGGGTCGGCCGCGAAGCTCTCGGACAGGACGCTGAATCCGGAACTGACCATGGGCATGACGGAGAACCTCGCAAGCCGGGGCGGCGGTTGAGGCGGAGGCTCCGAACTGAAGCCGGTCCACCAGAAGTTCAAGACGACAGACCCGCGCTCCAGGTTGTCTCGGTGGCGAGCGCCCTTGGAAACGCAGTTGCGCCGGCGGGGCCGGTATCGCCGCCGGGCGGCCGGGCCGGCGAGGGGCCGTCGATACCGCGCCGCCGATACCGCGCCGTCGCTTCGTGGTGGGGGGCACGGGCTGCGTGCCGGCGACCGCCGGGGACATCGAGCAGGATCGGAGAAGCGCCGGCGGTCGGACCCCCACTAGCGTGCGGGGCATGGCAATCATCGACAGCGTGACCCTCGAAGTGGCCGACGTCGCGGCCGCCCACCGCTTCTACTCCGAGGCCTTCGGCCTCGGTTCGCAGGTACGCCTGCGCGCCTGCGACGCGCCCACGGTCGGCTTCCGCGGGTTCATCCTGGCGCTCACGGTCGCGCAGCCCGCCGACGTCGACCTGCTCGTGAACGCGGCTCTCGCCGCCGGGGCCACGTCCCTCAAGCCCGTCGCGAAGTCGCTGTGGGGCTACGGCGCAGTGGTCCAGGCCCCCGACGGGACGATCTGGAAGATCGCCACCTCGGCGAAGAAGAACACCGGCCCCGCCACCGGGGCCGTCGATGAGATCGTCCTCCTGCTGGGTGTCGAGGACATGGCCGCCAGCAAGCGCTTCTACGTGGCCCAGGGGCTCAAGGTCGCGAAGAGCTTCGGCCGCATGTACGCCGAGTTCGAGGCCGGGTCCGGCCCCGTCAAGCTGGCCCTGTACCGGCGCCGCGCCCTGGCGAAGGACGTCGGCGTCCCGCCCGAGGGCACGGGATCGCACCGCCTGCTCCTGGGCGGCGGCGCCGGCGGCGGCCAGGACCCGGACGGTTTCGTCTGGGAGAGCGCCGTCTCCCCGGCCCTTGCCCCCTGACGCGCGCTTTTGGGGTCACTTGACGGGGCCGGGGACGCCGGTCCGCCCCGCTCCGAATCCGGGACATCGCCCCCCCCGCCACCGTCGGTAGTCGAAATAATGCGAAGAGTCACACCGCATGCCAAGCTGATGCCGCAGGATCCCCAACCCCACGCATCAAGGAGTAACCGTCATGGGCGGTAGGCAGGACAAGCGCCAGGAGCCGGGCAAGGGCCGCGAAGAGCAGACGCGGCCGCAGCGGCCCGGGCAGGACCCGGTCCATCCCGAGCCCGGCAACCCGTCCCGCGCGGGACAGCGTCCCGACGAGACGCAGCGGCGCCGCGAGGAAGACCTGCTGCGCGACGGACGCGACCGGGTCTGACCGAGCGGTACCCACGAACGCAGAGCCCGGCCGGACCGTAGTCACCGGCCGGGCTCTGTCACGTCCCCTCGCCGGTCCGAGGCGCCGCCTCGCGCCTCGCGCCGGTCACCGGCGTGGGCCCCGTAGCGGGACGGCGACCAGGGCCCTCGCCGCGGGAACCGCGTCAGCGGACGACGTCGAAGACGTTCTTCTGCAGGCCGTTCGCGTAGGCCTCGTGCTCGACCAGCTCCAGCTTCTGCGTGTCCTTGTCCGTGTCGCTGAAGAGCCGCTTGCCCGCACCGAGCAGCAGCGGGAAGACGAGCAGGTGGTAGCGGTCGATAAGGCCGGCGTCCGAGAGGGCCCGGTTCAGGGAGGCGCTGCCGTGGACGATGATCGGCCCGCCCTCCGTCTCCTTCAACGCCGCGACCTCGTCCAGGGAGCGCAGGATGGTCGTCCCGCCCCAGTTCGCCACCAGGTCGTCCTCGGTGAGAGTGGTGGAGACGACGTACTTCGGCATCTCCTTGTAGCCGGCGAAGTCCTCCATGTCGGGCCACACCTGGCTGAACGCCTCGTAGCTGGTCCGGCCCAGCAGCATCGCGGTGGCTTCCTCCTGTTCCCGGCCCTTGATCTCGAACGCCTCGGGAAGGAACTCGACGTCCTTGAAGGTCCAGCCGGAGTTGCGGTACCCGGGCTCGCCGCCCGGGGCCTCCACGACGCCGTCGAGCGAAACGAAAGCGGTGCTGATCAGAGTGCGCATCTCAGGTCCTTGGTGTCTCGTGTCTGTTTCCCCGGCGGGTGCGGCCGGTGCTCCGCCCGCCCGGGCGGCCGTGGTGCCCCCACGCATGATCTATGACTGCGGATCGCGGAGAAACTCATCGTGGACCTGCTCGACTCCGCGCCGGGCGTCCGGCGTCTCCTCGGCGGTCGGCAGGAATGTCGTCCGAACGAGCTGAGCGCGCCGCTGTCAGGGACCGACGGCGGCGTCTCTGTCGGGGTACAGCGGGAAGATCTGGTCGAGGCCGACGATGCGCAGGATGCGCAGCGTGTTGGCGGGGACGGCGGCGAGTGCGAAGTCGGCTCGCGCGGCCTGGGCGTGATTGCGGGCGGCGATCAGGGCGGTGATGCCGCTGGAGTCGCAGAATTCCAGCTCGATCAGGTCCAGGACGAGGCGCTGCCCGGGCTGGAGGGTGATCGTGGGGACAAGTTCTCGCAGCTCGGGAGCCGTGTTGTAGTCGAGGTCGCCGATGATCTTCAGGACGGGGCCGGTCGCCGCGTCTCGGGTGGTGATCTTCAGTGGGCTCATCGCGGGTTCTTCGGCGTAGGGTCGGCGGCGGGGACGCCGACGGCGAGCAGGGCGGTGTCGTCGTCGAGGCCGTCTCCGAAGTCGTCCAGCAGGCCGGTCAGGGCCTTGACGAGGGTGCGTGGGGCAGTGCCGGCGTGGTCGGCGGCGAAGGCGCGCAGAGCCTCGTCCCCGTACAAGTCGGTGCGCCCTTCGCCGGTGCGGGCTTCGGTGAGGCCGTCGGTGTAGAGCAGGAGGGTGTCGCCGGGGGCGAGGACGGTGGTGGCGGAGGTGAAGGGCGCCGACTCCATGATGCCGACGAGGAGGCCGCCGGGGGTGGGCAGGAAGTCGGCCGTACCGTCGTCCCGCAGGACGAGGGCGGGCGGGTGGCCGCCCGAGGCGAGGCGGACGGTGACCCGTGCCGTCGCGGGGTCGGGGTCGAGGATGCCGAAGATCGCCGTGCAGTAGCGGGGGTCGCCACCGCTGTAGCGTTCGTGGAGCACCCGGTTGAGGGTCGACAGGGCGGAGACGGGGTCGGGGTCGTGCAGGGCCGCGGTGCGCAGGGTGTAGCGGGTCAGCGAGGTGACCGCGGCGGCCTCGGGGCCCTTGCCGCACACATCGCCGAGGAAGAAGGCGAAGCGTCTGCCGTCGATGGGGAAGACGTCGTAGAAGTCGCCGCCGAGGCGGTCGGGAGAGGCCGTGCGGTAGTGGGCGGCCGTCTCCATGCCGGGTATCCGCGGCAGGATGTCGGGCAGCAGGGACTGCTGGAGCACGGCGAGGGCGTCCTGCAGCCGGGCGCGGTCGCTCTCCGCCTGCGCGCGTGCCTCCTCGGCCGCCTTCCGGGCCCGCAGCAGCTCCTCCTCGTAGGCGCGGCGGTCGCGGGCGTTGAAAACGGTGGTGCGGATCAGCAGCGGCTCGCCCGTGGCCCCGCGCTTGAGGACGGAGGAGACCAGCACCGGCATCCGGGCGCCGTCGGCCTGCCTGAGCTCCAGGGCGACGCCGCCGATCTCGCCCTGCATGCGCAGCAGCGGCGCGTAATGAGTCTCGTGGTACAATCTGCCGCCCACGGTCAGCAGGTCGGTGAACCGCATCCGGCCCACCACTGCCTTCCGCTCCAGGCCCAGCCAGTCCAGCAGCGTGGTGTTGATCTTGGCGATGGTGCCGTCCATGAGCGTGGAGAGGTACCCGCACGGCGCCCTTTCGTACAGCTCCTCGGCGCTGTCCTCCAGCAGGCCCGCGAACGCCGCGTCCGAGGTCTCCCCACCGCCCGCGCCGGGGGGTTCGGGCTGCGGCCCGGTACGGGACATCACCGCAGGTCCGCGAGGAAACCGGTGATCGCCTCGTTGGTCGCCTCGGGCGCCGACAGGTGCGGGCAGTGCCCGGTGGCATCGAGGGTGACCAGGGTCGAGCCGGGGACCGTCCGGTGGACGAAGGCGCCCACCTCCCGGGGGGCGATGGCGTCCTGGGTGCACTCCAGCACCAGCGTCGGCACGCTCACCTTCTTCAGGTCGTCCCTCGAATCCGACAGGAACGTGGCCCGGGCGAAGACGCGCGCCATGTCCGGGTCCGTGGCGCAGAAGCTGTTCGTCAGCTCCTGGCCGAGCTCGGGCCGCTCCGCGTTCCCCATGATCACCGGTGCCATCGCCGCCGACCAGCCCAGATAGTTCGCCTCCAGCGACTCCAGCAGCTCGTCGATGTCCTGCGCGCTGAACCCGCCGCGGTAGCCGTCGTCGTCGATGTACCGCGGTGACGGGGCGACCATCACCAGCGCCCCGATGCGCTCCGGAGCCTTGTCGGCGGCGAGCACGCCGATCATCGCGCTGACCGAGTGCCCCACGAACACCGCGTCGCGCAGCTCCAGCGCCTCGCAGATGTCGACGACGTCCTGGGCGTAACCGTCGAGGGAGGAGTAGCGGTCCGCCGAGAACGCGGACAGGTCCGAACCGCCCGAGCCCACGTAGTCGAACAGCACCACCTTGTGGTTCGCCACCAGAGCGGGCACCGTCAGCCGCCACATGTTTTGATCACAGCCGAACCCGTGTGCGAGCACCACTGCCGGCCCCTGCGGGTTACCGGTGACGGTGACGTTGTTCCTGCGATCGATATCCATACCAGCAGTCTCGCAGGCCCCGCCTGCGGCTTCCCTTCCGAATCGCCCCCTCCGGACCCCCGCCGCGACCGCGCGCGCGTCGACGGCGCCGTGCACGGCGCCGGGCGGAGCGTCCGGTACCGCGTCACGATGGGCGCATGGAGAGCTTCACCACACGGACCGTCGAGATCACGACGGGTAGCACGGAAACCGTTCACGATCTGACCGAGACCTGCGCCGCATTCCTGCGCGAGGCGGCCCGGGGGCGGGACGGACTGCTCAACGTCTTCACCCCCCACGCGACGGCGGGCCTCGCCGTCATCGAGACGGGGGCGGGCAGCGACGAGGACCTGCTCGACGCGCTGCGCTCGCTGCTCCCGCCGGACGACCGCTGGCGGCACCGGCACGGTTCGCCCGGCCACGGGCGGGACCACGTCCTGCCCGCGCTGGTACCGCCGCACGCCACGCTGCCGGTCGTGGGGGGCGCGCTCGCGCTGGGGACCTGGCAGTCGGTGGTACTGGTGGACACCAACCGGGACAACCCGCACCGCACGGTGCGGCTCGGCTTCCTCGGCTGAGCCCCCGGCCCGGCCGGCGGGAGCCTGACCGCGTCCGCGAGCGTCGTTCCGGTACGGCCGGGTAGGCGCGGTCAGCCGGAAGAGTACGCCGAGCGGTTCGACCGGGCGGTCGAGGAGAGGCGGGCAGGCCATGGCGGAGCGAGGCACGTCGAGTCAGGGCGGGTCGAGCGGCGGGCAGTCCGGTCCGCCGCGCGCGCAGGGTCAGGAGGCCGCGCGATCGCGGCCACACCGGCCGGGGGGCGTGGCCGAGTTGCCCGACGAGGGCGCGGAGGTCGACGAACACGGCCGTGCCCCCGGGGTGCCCTCGCGCACCGGGACCGGATCCGGGGCGCCGCCGGCCGATCCGGAACGCGTCGAGCGGGCCGCCGGACCCGCCCCGGCCGGGAGCGAGCGCACGTCCTCCCCCGAAGCCGCGGACGAACGCCCGGACACCGACCGGAACGGCTAGTCGGACGGGTACGGGTACGCGACCGGTACGGGTACCGACCGGTACGCCAACGCACCGGCCGGTACCCGTACGCACCGGTCCCGCCGGGGAGCTGCGCCGTCCTCGGCGGGACCGGTGCGCGGAGTGCTACTGGGCGGGAGCGGGAGCTCCCGCGGGCGGCTCGGCGGTCTCCGGGCCGGGCGTCGGCTCGCTGAGCAGCTCGCGCAGGTAGTTCCAGACCACCGCGATCAGCGCCGCCACCGGCACCGCCAGCAGGCTGCCCACCACTCCGGCCAGGCTGCCGCCCAGCGTCACGGCCAGCAGGATCACCGCCGCGTGGAGGCCGAGCCCGCGACTCTGGATCATCGGCTGGAACACGTTGCCCTCAAGCTGCTGCACCCCGACGATGATCGCCAGCACGATCAGCGCGTCCGTCAGGCCGTTCGAGACCAGCGCGATGAGCACGGCGACCAGACCGGCGAACAGGGCTCCCACGATCGGCACGAACGCCGACACGAAGGTCAGCACCGCCAGCGGCAGCACCAGCGGTACGCCGACGATCCACAGGCCCAGACCGATGAAGACGGCGTCGAGCAGCCCGACGAACGCCTGGGAGCGCACGAACGAACCCAGGGTGTCCCAGCTGCGCGCGACCACGACCGGGACGTGGGTGGCGAGCCGCCCGGGGAGCTGACGGGTCAGCCACGGAAGGAACCGCGGGCCGTCCTTGAGGAAGAAGAACATCAGGAAGAGCGCCAGGACGGCGGTGACCAGGCCGTTGAGCACCGTGCTCACGCCGGTGACGACCGTGGAGACCGCGGTGCCGACGCTGTTCTGGATGCGGGCGACCGCGGCGTCGAAGGCTCCGGTGATCTGGTCGTCGCCGATCTTCAGCGGCGGCCCGGCGGCCCACTCGCGCAGCCTCTGGATGCCCTCGACCACGCCGTCGGCCAGCTCGCCGAACTGCGACGCCACCGGTACGGCGATCAGCGCCACGACGCCCGCGGCGAGGACGAGGAACAGCACGGTCACCGACGACGCGGCCAGGGCGGGGCGCCATCCGCGCCGGCGCAGGAAGGCGGCCAGGGGCCACGTCAGCGTCGTGAGGAACAGGGCAACTATGAGCGGCCACACGACGGACCACATCCGGCCCAGAACCCACAGCGTCACCGCGGCCATCACGAGAACCAGCAGCGACTGGGCGGAGATTCGTGCGGATACCCGCAGCGCGGCTGCCGTTTTTCTGGAACTCAGCGTGTCAGACATGGGTTCACCCTAGGGGCACCGCGTCCGCGCCCCGGATCCGTGCCGCGGTCCGCCGCGCAGACGGTGCGCGTCAACACGGCGACCCGGTCCTCATCCTCCGGGGCGAGGCGATCGGTGCGGCGGGCGCGGCCGGGGCCGAGTCCGCCCGGTGGCCCGGGGAATCGGGGTCCGACGCCTCCCGGCGGGGGCGGGCGCGGCCCGGGGAGGCCGAGCCGGGACGGCCGCCGACCTCGTGAGCGCGCGAAGTGGATCATTTCGGGTGCCACCATGCCTGGCGGAAGCCGGGCACGCGGTGGAAGTGACCGCACAGCGATGAGAGGGAAGACCGTGACGCCTCATCAGGTGGTCGACGAAGCAGCTCACCCCATTCCGGGACAATCGAGGCCGGCCGTCGACACCCCCGGCGCCGCACCCGGCCCGGGCGGGACCGCGGCGGGGCGTCCCGACGCGCACCTCCTGATCGCGGCGTCCGTTCTGCTGGCGGACGCGGCCATCACCGCGAAGCAGACCGGCGCGGAACTGACGGGCGCGCTGAGCAGTTGGCGGTTCGGCCTGGCCGCCCTGCGCCGCCCCGCCTGGGCACTGGGTACGGCGGTCTCCTGCGCCAAGGCGCTGACCAGCCCCTCCGGGCTCGGCTTCGCCCCCAACGGTGGAGTCCTCGGGGAACTGGCCCGGATGGCGGGGAGCGTGACCTACCGCCGCCCGGCCGCCGTGGCCATGGCCGTGGACGCCTTCGCGCTGCGGATCGAGGCGGCGGCGGTGGAGCACCCGAACCTCGACTCCGCACTGGCGCGGCGGCTCACCGACGCCATGGTGGAAGGAAACCGGTGGGAGGCCCTGCGGGCGCTCCACGCGCTGGTCGAGCGGCTGGGCCTGACCCGCGCGCTGACCACCGTCAGCCCCGTGATCATGGAGTTGCTGGCCCTCCTGGGTCTGCTCGACGAGAACCCGGTCAACGACAGCTTCTCCTGGGTGACCCTCGCCGGCGGCGTCCCGACCACGGATCCCTTCCTCGGACTGCCGAGTTCGGTGCTCCGGTACCTCAACCCCGGCCCCGGACGCGCCGAGCGGATCGAGCCCGACTCCATCCTCGCCCAGGTCCTGACGACGTCCCGCAACGACATCGTCAGCTACGTCAACGACATCGGCACGCTCGGCAACCACGGGCTGGTGCTGCTGCGACGGATCGCCTGCGCCGACGGAAACGTCCGGTACGTGCTCCTGCTGCCCGGTACGAGCTTCGGGCTGCCGAGCAACAGCACCCCGCAGGACCTCGTCGGCGCGTTCGACGGATGCCTGCGCTCCGACACCACCTACACCCGGGCGGTACGGCAACTGCTGCGCCGGGCGGGAGTGCCGGCCGGGGCGGAGCTGATGTTCGTCGGCCACAGCCTCGGAGGGCTCACGGCGATGAACCTCGCGACGGACGTGGAAGTGGCGTCCACCTACCGGATCACACACGTGGTCGCGCTCGGCTCGCCCGTCGACAGCAAGCGCCCGGCCGACCACACCACGCAGGTGATCAGCCTGGTCAACCAGCACGACGTGATCCCCATGCTCGACGGGCGCGGGCCCGCCGCCCCTCACGACATCCCCGCGAACTGGGTCGAACTGTCCTGGCTGGACGCGTCGTACGACTACCCGCTGTCGCACGCCCCGCAGGCGTACTCCGACGCCCTGCGCGGGGAGATGGCCCACCACCGGGACCGGGTGAACGGACTGATCGCGGCCTACGACGGCGAAGTCGTCGGGAACCAGCCCTACATGCTCCGCGACAAGTGACCACGTGACCACGAGGGAGACCGACCGATGACCCCTGCCGACGGCACGGCCACGACGACGGCGCGGCCCCAGACGGCCCACCCCGTGGAGAACCTCCTGTTCAGCGCCGCACTGGTGGCCCGTCGCCTGCCCTGGGCGGACCTGCCCGCGCGCACGCTGGGTCTGGACGCGCTGACCCGCGAAGGTCTCACACGCCGGTTGATGACGCACCTGCGGGACGGCCGCCGCGGTGGACCGGCGCGGCTCCGTACGCCCTTCGGCACCTTCCTCGTGCCGGTGACCCGGGCGGACGCGGAGCGCCTGCTGACCCGCGCCGACGCGGCGGGCGCGCTCGGCACCGCGTCCGGTCTCGCCGCCGACGGGAGTCGGTACGGCCTGTCGCCGCACGCGCCCCCGGCGGGAGCGTGGGACGTGCTGACGGAGGACGAACGCGACGGGCTGACCGCCCGGGTGACCGAGCACCTGCTGCCGGTGCTCGGTGCCCGGCGGGAGGACGGCACCCTGGACGGGGACCACTGGCACGCGGGCATGCTGCGGCTGAGCCGCAGCGTCGTACTGGGGCGCGGCGCCGCCGAGGACACCCTTCTGAGCGAGATGGCCACGGCGGTGGCGGGCGCCTCGGGCAGCCGTGCGTACGAGGAGCGGGCGGCGGCTCTGCGCCGACGGCTGGCCCCGTACCTCGCGGAACCCGATCCGGGCTCCCTCGCCGGTCGGCTGGCCGCCCGGGCCCAGGGCGCTCCGGAGGGGGACCTGGCGATCGCGCACGCGCTGGCCCTGGTGTCGACGGCCACCAGCGCGTCGGCGCTCCAGGCCCTGGCCCTCCTCGCCGCCGGATCCGCCCCCGTCACGGGCGCCGCCACGGGCGCCGCCACCGGGACCGCCACGTCGGCGGAGGCCGCCGTGGACCTCGCCCTGGAGCTCTACCCCCCGCTGTCCGCCGTCGTGTACCCGGTGCGCGCACCGCTCGACGCCGACGGCGCCGTCCTCGTCCCCGGCGACGAAATCCTCTACACCGCGGGGCTGTTGGAGCGGCGCACCCCGGGGGAGCGCGCCGACCCGGCATGGGCGCTGTGCGGCCGCCCGTCCGGCTGCGCGGCCGCACGCTTCGCGGCCCTCGTCGGCCGGGAAGTCGTCCGCGGGGCCACCACCGGCGTGCGCCCCGTCCTCGTCGCTCCGCGGTTCACCGCGGACCGGCTGCCGGACACCCTCGGACCCCGGACCGTGGTCGTGGCCCTCGCCGCGTCCGACGGCCCCGGCGGGGCAGCGGGCGGGCACGGCGGGACGTGCGCCGCGTACGGGGCGCGCGGGCAGGCCGGCGCGGACCGGTTGGACCGCCACGCGGAGCGCCTGTCGGCCTGCGCCGCCGACACCGGCTGGAACGGGAGCGAGGCCGGGGAGCGGTTCCGGATGGCCCTGCTGGCACACGCCGACCGGTGCGCGGACGCGGCCTCCGACGTCCGTCGGGCCGCACGGCGGCTGTCGGACTGACCTCCACCACGCGGCCGCCGTCCGTCCCGGGCGCTCGAACGGACGACCTCGTTCCTTCCGTCCCGACCAGCCGTGATCAACAGCCCCCATGGGCGTTGCACCGGTGGGAACCCGTCAGGTCGACATTCCGTCGACGACCAGCGATGAGAGAGTGAGGTCCGAGCGTGCGGGACAGTGTGGCCGAGATGATCAAGGCGGCCGGGGCTGAACTCGGCTCCGCCAGGCGCGTGCTCGGGGAAGCCGGCGAGGTGGCGTGGGACCGCCTCCTCGACTGGCTCGTCGACGACTACTTCCGGGTGGTCGCCCTCGGCCTGGAGAACATCCCCGCGGAGGGTCCGGCCGTGATCGCCGTCAACCACTCCGGTGCCTGGGGTCTGGACGCGTTCGTCCTGGACAAGGTCCTCGGCAGGGCACTGGACCGCCGGGTGCGCTTCCTCGCCGCCCCGTTCGTCTTCCGCACCCCCATCCTGGGCAGGCACGCCCGCCGCCACGGCGCGCTCCCGATCGGTCCCACGGCCGGGGTCGACCACCTCAACGCGGGCAAGCTCGTGGGGGTGTACCCGGAGGGAATCGCCGGTCTGGAGAAGCCGTTCACCGAGCGGTACCGCCTGCGGTCCTTCAGTCCGGGCTTCGCGGTCGCCGCCATCCGGTCCGGGGCCCCCGTGGTGCCGGTGGGGATCGTCGGCGCGGAGGAGGCCTGCCCCAAGCTCGGCGAGGTGCCGACCCTCGCCCGCCTCCTCGGGGTGCCGTACTTCCCGGTCACCACGCCGTTCCCGCTGCCGTCCAACTGGACGATCACCGTCGGGGAACCGATCCCGGCGCCGCCCCGGCCCGAGGGCCTGGCCGCCCGCCGTGACGCCGCCCGGCTGCTCGGCGAGACCACGCGCGCCGCCGTCCAGGAACTTATCGACCGCGAACTGGCCGAGCGGGAGTACCCGTTCGACTGATCCGGCCGTACGCGCCCGGGCCGGCCCGGGCGCGTACGGGGCCGGTGGGGGCGACTCGCGGGGACGCTGCGGGTCCCCGTACCGCAGTCCCCGTACCGGATCGCGTGCAGGGACGCGCCGGTGGGAACGGCGCGCCGGGACGGTTGACCTCGGCCGGATGTGGGCAGCCGCCGGCCGTGACCCGGAAACCCGAGCCCGACACCACCCCCGACGGGCACCACGTCGTCATCCACGGCCGTCGCTGGAGGGCCACCGACCCGGCCGTCCCGGCCGAGGCCGGGGCCCGGCTGCGCGTCCACCTGATGGCGGCCCGGCGGGCCGTCGCGGCCGCCCGCCGCTCCGATGACCCGCAGGCCGAGCGCGCCGCCCGGGACCGGGTGCAGACGGCAAAGGTGGCGCTCGGGGAACGCGGCGTGCCGTGGTGGGAGCAGAGCGCCGAGGAGCGGCGGGCCCGCTGGACGGACGGCCTGACCGCGCTCGACGCATGAGCAGCGCCAAGGAGGGCATCGACGCATCCTCGACGCGTGTGCGGCCGAGCCCGCCTGCACGAGCCGCTACCCGGACGTCCACCGTACGTTGGCCCAACAGGTGCGCAGGCCGGAGGCACAGCCGCTGACGCCCGGCCGCCGCGCGGGGGAGACCCGGTGAAGGTCGTCCTCGACGGGGGCGCCCCGGTGAACCTGCTCGTCGCCAACGCCGTGCCGGCCGCCGACGTACCGGCAGCGCTGGAGGGGCTCGCCAGTTGCCGTCCGGACCGCTTCGCGCCGTCGGCGGCCCCGCCGAGACGCAAGGATGCCGCTTGAGGTGGGTTCATGAGTCGCAGACCCGGCGTCCGCCCCGGCGCCCGGTGTCAGTGCCATCCGGTTGGATGAGGGCGTGACTGTCTATGACGTGGCCCGCCGGCTTCCCGCCCTCGCCGATCTGCGGAATCTGTGCCGCGCACTGGCGATGCTCGACGCGATCCTGAGCCCGGACTGGGAGAGCCGGTATCACTCTTTCAACGCCGGTTGGGCTGCCGGCGAGGAGATGGCCTCGATGCGCAACGGGTCGGGGGACGAGTACTCCATCGTGTTCTCGGCAGCCGGAGGCTACGTCCGTGGCTTCGGCCATGAATCGGCGATGAGTCCCTACAGCAACGACGGCGAGCCCTGGCCGGGGGTGATCGACGAAGTCCCCGAGGCCTTTCGGCCCTTCGTGGAGGAGCCCGCGTTCACCGACGAGGACGGTGTGCCCGTCGTGACAGCCTGCTTGTGGCGGAGCGGGAGCGACGATCAGTGGCGCCACGGGACGATCGACTTTCCCGTGGGCCGTGCCGACCCTGATGGGACGACCGGACTGTTCGAGCTTCTGGTCGACCGTTCTCCGCAAGCGTTCCAGAGCTTCGCCGAGGACTACTACGAGGTCGCCGTGGACCTGGGAGCCGTGAGCGCCGTGTACGCCCTGCGCCCGCTGGAGCAGGAACTCGTATCGTCGCTGAACGCAGAGGTCGCCTTGGCGGACCTGGCCCAGGACATCTCCGAGATCGGCTATCCGCAGCACGATGGACCCTCGGCGGACCCTGCACCGGTCTCGTGACGTGGTGCCAGGTGGTGTCAGGTGGTGTCAGGTGGCACCACTTGGCGCCACGGAAGGCCCGTGATGTCAGGGGATTGCGTGTGGTGCCATGCTGGCGCGAGCCGTTGCCGTTCCGTTTTCCCAGGTCAGCGCGTTGTTCGTGCGTGGATTCCGGCGGGCGGGGTCAGAGGGCTTGCGGGTGGCGCCATAGTGGTGCCATGATGGCGTCATGGACCTGACCCCGTATGTCGACACCCTTCGTCGCGAGCTCGCGGTGGCCGCCGCGGCCGGCGGGGAGGATGCCCGCGAGCTGGCCGAGCGGCTGACTGCCCCCCTGGAGTCGGCGACCCGGCTGACCATGCTCAACGTGCTCTCGGCGGCGATGAACGAGATCACCCGCGAGCTGGCCCCCGGCTCGGTCGACGTACGGCTGCGCGGAGTCGACCCCGACTTCGTGGTGACACTGCCGCCCGCCGCCACCGGCCCCGCCGGGCCGACCGCGGCCGCCGAGCCGGTCAGGGCGCAGGCGTCCGCCGACACCGACGAGGGCGGCAACACGGCCCGCGTCAATCTGCGGCTGCCGGCCCACCTCAAGGCCCGGGCCGAGGAGGCCGCTACCCGCGAGGGTCTGTCGGTCAACGCATGGCTGGTCCGCGCCGTGTCGGCCGCCGTCGACGGCGGCCCCCGGCCGCGTCCCGCGGAGAAGACCCAGACCATCGGACAGAGCTTCACCGGCTGGGTGCGCTAGCCGCACTCCCGCCGCACCGGTTCACCCACACCACGTCCCACCAGCGGGGACGTTCCAAGACCCAAGAGGACGGGACAGCCATGCCTTCTTTCGACACTCCCGAACCGATCTCGACCACGGCACGGGTGGAGGCCGGTTCCATCCGGTTCTCCGCGGGCGACCGCACCGACACGGTCGTCGAGGTGACGCCTCGCGATCCGAAGAAGGACCTGGACGTGCGGACGGCCGAGCAGACCGAGATCACGTACGCGAGCGGCGTCCTGACCGTCAGGACCCCCAAGTCCAATCTGTTCGGCCGCACCGGCACCGTCGACGTGACGGTCGAACTGCCCACGGGCTCCCGCGTCGACATGACCGGTGCCTGGGCCCAGGTCCTCGGTGAGGGGCGGCTCGGTCAGGTCCGTGTGAAGACCTCCTCCGGCGACGTCCGCCTCGACACGACCGGGCCGCTCCAGCTGACCGCCTCCCACGGCTCGATCACCGTCGACCGCATCGAGGGCACGGCCGAGATCAGCACCAGCTCCGGCAGCCTGCGCGTCGGGTTCGTCGACGGCTCAGCCGTCCTCAAGAACTCGCACGGCACCACGACCGTCGGCGCCGCGACCGGCGACCTGCGGGTGAGCGGCGCCAACGGCGACATCGACATCGCGCGCGCCGAGGGCTCGGTCACCGCGACCACCGCCCACGGCACCCTGCGCGTCGCCGAAGTCGCGCGCGGCGCCGTCCAGTTGGAGACGTCCTACGGCGCCATCGAGGTCGGTGTCCGGGAAGGCACCGCCGCCTGGCTCGACGTCAACTCCGACCACGGGCAGGTGCGCAACACGCTCAGCGCTTCCACGGCCCCGGAGCAGACCGAGGACACGGTCGAGGTCCGTGCCCGGACCCGGCACGGCAACATCGACGTGCGCCGCGCGCGGCCCTGATCCGCCGACCCGCGAACACAAACCTCCCGCCCCGTCCCTTCACCCTTCGAACGGAGGGCTCCATGCCTTCATCTGTCATGCCCATGCCCATGCCGATGCCCAATTCCCGAGGGGCGGGCGGTCCGCAGTCGTCCGCCGCCGTGTCCGCCCTCGGTCTGCGCAAGTCCTACGGCGGCAAGACCGTCCTCGACGGCATCGATCTGCTCATCCCGGCCGGGACCGTGTTCGCCCTGCTCGGTCCGAACGGCGCCGGCAAGACGACCGCCGTCAAGATCCTCTCCACCCTCATCACCGCCGACGGCGGACAGGCCCAGGTCGCGGGCCACGACCTGGCCGCCGACCCGCAAGCGGTGCGTGCCGCGATCGGTGTGACGGGCCAGTTCTCCGCCGTGGACGGTCTGATCACCGGGGAGGAGAACATGCTGCTGATGGCGGACCTGCATCACCTGCCGCGGGCCGAGGGGCGGCGGACGGTGGCCGCGTTGCTGGAGCGGTTCGACCTCACCGACGCCGCGAGCAGGCCGGCGTCCACGTACTCCGGCGGTATGAAGCGGCGCCTGGACATCGCCATGACCCTGGTCGGCAGCCCGCGGATCATCTTCCTCGACGAACCGACCACCGGCCTCGACCCGCGTTCACGGCACAACATGTGGCAGATCATCCGCGAGTTGGTCACCGGCGGCGTCACCGTCTTCCTCACCACCCAGTACCTGGAGGAAGCCGACCAGCTCGCCGACCGCATCGCCGTACTCAACAACGGAAAGATCGCCGCCCAGGGCACCGCGGAAGAACTCAAGCGACTCATTCCCGGCGGACACGTCCGGCTGCGCTTCTCCGACCCCGCCGCCTACCGAACCGCCGCCGACACCCTTCGCGACGCCGCACCGGACGACGACGCACTGGCCCTGCACGTCCCCAGCGACGGCACCCAGCGCCAACTCCGCACGATCCTCGACCGCCTGGACACCGCCGGCATCGAAGCCGACGAACTCACCGTCCACACACCCGACCTCGACGACGTGTTCTTCGCCCTCACCGGCACCACCGACCAGCCCGCCCTGCCCAACCAGCCCAACGAGCCCAAGGGGTCCGTCCGATGAGCTCCCTCTCCCTCGCCGTGCGCGACTCGTCCACCATGCTGCGCCGCAACCTCCTGCACGCCCGCCGCTACCCCTCCCTCACCCTGAACCTCCTGCTCACGCCCATCGTCCTGCTCCTGCTCTTCGTCTACATCTTCGGAGACGTGATGAGCGCGGGCATGGGAGGAGGCGGCCGCTCCCAGTACATCGCCTACCTCGTGCCCGGCATCGTCCTGATGACCATCGGCGGCACGGTCGTCGGCACCGCGGTATCCGTCTCCAACGACATGACCGAGGGCATCATCGCCCGCTTCCGCACCATGGCGATCCACCGCGGGTCCGTCCTCATCGGGCACGTCATCGGCAGTGTCCTGCAGTCGGTCGTCAGCGTGGTCCTCGTCGGCGCCGTCGCCGTCGCCATCGGATTCCGCTCCACGGACGCCACCGCCCTGGAATGGCTGGCAGCCCTCGGACTGCTCACCCTCGTCGCCCTGGCTCTCACGTGGATCGCCGTCGGAATGGGCATGGTCAGCCCCAACGCCGAGGCCGCCAGCAACAACGCACTGCCGCTGATCGTCCTGCCGCTCATTTCGAGCGCGTTCGTCCCGATCGAGGCCATGCCGGGCTGGTTCCAGCCGATCGCCGAGTACCAGCCCTTCACCCCCGCCATCGAAACCCTGCGCGGACTGCTCCTCGGCACCGAGATCGGGCACAACGGCTGGCTGGCGGTCGCCTGGTGCCTGGCTCTCTCCGCGCTCGGCTACTTCTGGTCGAAGGCGGTCTTCAACCGCGACCCGAAGTAACCGGGACGGGCGCGGGTCCCTTCCCGCCCAGGGCGGCGTACTCCGGCACCGCGTCGGAGTGCGCCGCCCGTTCGTGCTGCGCGCGTGCGGCGCCGCAGCCCTTCGCCCGGGTGTCGATCTCGGCGATCAAGCGCTCGACATCGGCGCCCCGGCCCGCTCCGGTGGCTGCGGGCCCCGCGCTACTGCTCCTGCGGTGGCCTGCCCTCCGCCGCGGACACCTCGACGAACTCGACCTGGCCCTTGGCGTTGAGGCGCAGGACGGGGACGGCCTTGTTGCGCGGGTTGCCGTTGTTCTGGAAGGAGATGAACCCGCTGGCCCCGGCCACCTGCTGGGTGCCGTCCATCTGGTGGAACATCCGGGCCACCGCGTCGCCGGCGACCTGCCCCTGCCAGCGCGCCGCCATCTGGATGCCGTGGGCCGCGGCGAGGACCGCGTCATGGCCCATCAGCGCCCCGCCGTCGTCCCGGGGGTCGTGCGGGAACCACTGGTCCAGCAGCCCGCCCGGCTGGAAGTTCTTCGCGGAGGGTGCGGACACCGCCTGCGGTGCCGCGCGGTACATGTCGGGGTGGGACAGGCCGGTGTAGAGCACCTGGACGCCCGTCTCGGCGGCGTGGGCCAGCTGCGCGGGGCTCAGGTTGGTCGTGTCGTCCCCGGCGAACACGGTGAACTGCTGGTCCGTGCAACTGCGGTTGGACAGCGCGTCGAGGAAGTGGGTCAGGTGCTGGCCGCGCCCCGCGAAGTACACCAGCTGGGGACGCTGCTGGCACAACTGGCCCGGCATGTAGCGCAGTTCGTTCTGCCAGGCGCTGCTGACGGAGGAGTCGTAGGTCATGCGCTCGGCGACGAGCCGGTGCTTGTCGCCGTCGTGGAAGGCTTTGGTGAAGGCGGTGCCGAGGGTGGAGGCGTAGAGGTTTCCCTCCGCCACGTCCTGGATGACGACGGCGGTGGCGACGCCGTGCCGCTTGAGATAGGCGGCACCCGCGTACGCCTCGTCCTCGTTGGTGGGGGCGACCCGGACGAAGCCGTTGATGCCCTGGATGTTCGTGGCGGTCATCGTGGCGCCGACCATGGCGATGCCGTGTGCGGAGAACCGCTGTATGGCCGCGAGGTTCTCCTTCGTACTGGGCCCGAGACCCGCGACCGCCACGAGCCGGTCCGGGGAGTCCTTGCGGGCGATCAACGCGTCGACGGTGTGCTTCCACTGCGCGGACCTGCTGCCCGGGTTGGCTATCAGCAGCCGGATCTTGGGGGTGGCGGCGAGGTCGCCCTGGTTGTGCCGGTACTGGGCGAGGTAGGCGCCCTGCAGCTCGTGGCGGACGCCCTCGGGGGAGTTGCTGTCCTCCGCGGAGGTGGTGAAGGAGGTGTAGTAGGCGACGCTGACGTACGGTTCCTTGTCGGCGTTGGCGAGGACCCGGCGGTTCTCCTCCTCGATCTCCGCGCTGACGGCATCGAGGTGCGGCGCGAACACGTAGGAGCCGTCGGTCACTCCGACGCACTCGTCGCCCGGACCCTGCTCCACGACCCCGTCGGCGCATCGGGCCTGGCGTTCCTGCAGCCAGCCGACACCCAGCCAGAGCGCCGCGACCAGGGCGACGGCGGCCGCGGTGGCGAGGGCGACGCGGCGTACGACGTGCAGCGGCCATTCGAGTCTGGGCACGCGCTCAGCCCTCCCAGCCCGCGGTCTGGGGATCGCGCCAGTGACGGTACCGCTCCGCCTCGTTGAACAGGGCCACGATGTCGTTCCTCCTCAATTGGGACAGCTGGGTGTAGCCGTCGGCGATCAGGTCGCCCAGCCGCATGGCCGGATCGGCGAGCGGATCGCTCCACACCCAGCGGGTGGTCACCAGGGTGTGGATCACGGACTCGATGTCCATCACGCGCCCGGGCCGGCGCGGGACGAGCCCGGCGAGGAGTTCCAGCGGTCCGCTGCCGGAGGGGAGGCGGTTGGGCGCCGCGGTGATCGCGTCGAACTCGGAGATCCACTGCGCGGCCGGTACGACGGTGAAGCGACGCGTCAGATGGGCGGTGACCTCCTCGGTGCGCCCCAGGGCGAGCTGGTGGTACATCTCCTGCACCGGCCTGCCCTCCCCGCGGTAGTACTCCGCGAGGAGTTCGTGCACGGCGTCCCACCCGTCGGGACGTGCGGCCAGCCGCCACAGGAGCAGCCTGCGCAGCCACGGGTGCAGTACGGGGACGACGGCGACGGGCCCGGTCAGCAGCCAGCGGGAGCGGATCTCGCCGAACAGGGAGTCGTCGGGGCTCAGCAGCCGCGTGGCGACGGAGAAGTCCCTGGCGGCGGCGCATTCGGCCAGCGCCGCGCGCCGGGTCCCGTCGAAATCGCGCAGCAGGTGGCCGAGCGCGGTGTCGGCGAGGGTGGCGGAGTCCTCCCCGGTGCGCAGCGGCCGGTCGGGCAGGGTGCGCAGCCAGCGGTCCTGCTCGGGGCCCGAGGCCGGCGGCGGCCCGGCCTGGCGCAGTACGTCGAGTACGTGGTGGACGGCGCGCGGCAGTCCGCCGGTGAGCCGGTGCACGAAGGGGGTGAGGCGGGTCAGGGAGGCCAGGTCGCTGTTCCCGCCGAGCTGGAGCTCGATCCGGATCCGTACCTCGTCCAGGTTGAGGTCGCGCAGGCGTAACGGGTACCACCAGCTGTCCTCGCTGTCGCGGGTCGGCCGGTGGGCGTGCCAGTCGGCCAGCGAGGCCCGGTCGGGGCCCCGCAGCTGCCAGGGCCAGGAGTCCCCGGTGGCCGGACCCCAGCGGGGAAGCCACCGGTTGGAGCTGGCCACGACGGTCAGCGGGTCGCTGGCGTGGCCGGCCACGACCGTCTCGTCGTGCCGGGAGCGCAGCAGCAGGTCGAGGAAGCGGCGGCCGTGGTCGGTGTGGGAATTGTCGAGGAGCAGCAGGTAGGAACGGGGCATGAAGTTGCGGGCGGTGTTGCGCCTGAGGTCCTCCAGGAACGCCGAGAAGAGGACGAGGTCGAGCCGCTCCTGTTCGTTCTCGTCGCCCTCGTGGCGCCAGCGGTTCAGCTCCACCAGGGCTTCCATGCGGTCCGCGCTGCGGATCATGGGGTGGCTTCCGTACCAGTGGGCCCCCGCGGTGAGCCGGCTGCCCAGTCTGCCGCCGAGCAGGGCGGGCACGGTCCGGCGGCCGCGTCGCAGCGCGTCCTGGAAGAGGGCGAGCGCGGCGGTGGAGGCGCCTTCGGGCATGCCGACCGCGCCCATGCCCACTTCGAAGAAGGCGGCCAGGTAGTCGCCGTGCCGGGCCTCGTTCTCCTCCTGGAACTGGTCGAGCCGACGCTGCACCGCGCGCCGGCCGTCGGCGAGGCTGCGCATGCGCAGTTCCTGGTCCGAGGCGAGCAGACCGAGGCTGAGCAGCGGGAAGTGGGAGCGGCCGTAGCGGGGCAGTTTGCGTTCGAGCTGGCGGGCCAGGAGCCCGAGGGCGTAGCGCGGCAGCAGGGACTGGGCTTCGCCGAAGTTGACGAAGGCGAAGGGGTAGTCGGGCCCGAAGTGCTCCATGAGCGCGCTGTGCGCCTCGCTGGCGCCGCTGCCGGCCGGACCGAGCAGCATGGTCAGGGGCCGCTCGGCCGCCGGGTCCTCCTTCAGGCACGCGTCGACCAGCGACAGGATGCCGCTGCGGCCCCGCAGGCCCATGCCCGTACCCGGCTCCCTCACGTGTGATCCCCCCCAGGACGACGCTTCCGAGAAGTAGAGCCTGCCATCCGCGGGCGGAGTCAGACAGGGTTTTCCGCTCCTTGATTCATTTCGGTCCGCTCGGCTCGGGTGCCCGGGACGCGTTCGAGGACGCCGCCCGCGAAGACGTCGTACAGGGGGAGGGTCTCCAGGTGGACGTAGCCGATGTGGCAGTCGCAGACGGCGAGCGGGCAGCGGCGGGGGACGAGGGCGGCGCGGTAGGAGCCGTCGTAGAGGTTGCCCAGCTCGGTGCGGACGAAATGGCAGCGGCTTACCGTGCCCTCGCCGTCCACGGAGATGACCGACTCGCCCGTGCGGCACGGCAGTCCGGCCGAGCGGTGGGGGTGGCGGCTGTACGGGAAGAGCGGGTCCAGCTCCGTCCAGGCCGCCGCCTCGGCATCGCTGTACGTACGGCCCTCGGCGGCGTTGACCCACAGGTAGACGTGGTCGGGCAGGTCCGCGCGCAACCGGCGCGCGTGAGGCAGGTTCTCGGGCAGGCCGACGATGCCGACGCTGTGGCGGATGCCCCGGTCGGTGAGGTCCCGGAGCTTGGAGAGGAAGCGTGCGTAGGGCGTCTGGCCGGGGTGGTACGTGCACCACAGGGCCACGGTGGCCGGGTCGGCCCCCGCGAGCCAGTCGGTGCGGCAGCTGAGGTTGGTCTGGATGACGACCCGCTCCACGTGCGGTTGGTGCGAGAGGTCCACCAGGGCGCGGCGGTACCAGGAGCGGACCAGGCCCTCGCCCCACGGTGTGAAGAGGATCGAGAGCCGGTCGCCGCGCTGCGCCGCCGCCCAGGCGCTGAACCGTTCTAGGGCCGCACGGTCGGCGCGCAGCTGCTCGGAGGTGTCACGGCGCTTGGCGAAGGGGCAGTACGGGCAGTCGTAGTCGCAGGAGGCGAGCGGACCGCGGTAGAGGATCGTCAGGTCCACGGCGGCTACTTCGGATCGTAGGCGGCCATGGCCGCCCGTACGGAGGGTGAGAAGAGGGCCGGGCCGAGGGCGTCGGAATGGGCGAGTCCCTCCGGGGTCAGGCGCAGCGTCCCGCTCTGCGCCTCGGCTCCCTCGACCCAGCCGCGGGAGGCGAAGGCGGCGAGTTCCGCGGGGAAGTCCTCGTGCGGATCGGTGCCGAAGCGGGCGCGGTAGTCGGCGAGCGGCATGCCCTGGGCCTGGAGGAGGGACTGCAGGAGGTGGCGGCGGCGCGCCTCGCCGCCGTCGACCTCCCGGCCGTGCACGGCGCGGCCGAAGTCCCCGGTGGCCGTGTAGTCGTCGATGATCGCCCGGATCTCGCTCATGTCGACGGCGTAGTCGAAGGAGTAGTGGAGCGCGGAGGTGTAGGAGCGGGCGCCGCAGCCGAGGCCGATCATGCCGTCCGTCTGGCACGCGTGGTCGTCGGGTCCCTGCGGGGCGGCGCCGGCCCGGCGGAACATGCGCATCGACACCTGTTCGTAGCCGTGGGCGAGGAGGTGGTCGCGGCCCTGGCGGTAGAGGTTCAGCCGCTGTCCGTCCCACTCGGTTTCGGTGTGCGCGGTGCGCCGGGCGAGGCCGGTGAGCGGACGGACGTACAGCGGGTAGAGGTACAGCTCCTCGGGCTCCCAGGCGAGGGCGGCGTCCAAGGAGGTGCGCCAGCTGGCGGGGGTCTGGCCGTCGATGCCGTAGATGAGGTCGATGTTGAGGACCGGGATGCGGGCCTCGCGGATCCGGCCGAGCGCGGCCTCGACGTCGGCACGGCGCTGCGGGCGTACGGCGGCCCGCGCCTCGGCGTCGACGAAGCTCTGGACGCCGATGCTGAGACGGGTGGCCCCGCGCTCGGCGAGGACGGCGAGCCGGTCGGCGGTCGCGGTGGCGGGCGAGGTCTCGACGGAGAGGGGGACGGCGCGCAGGTCCGCTCCCATGCGCCGCTCGGCGATGTCGCAGAGCCGGGTCAGTTCGCCGGCGGTGAGGAAGGTCGGGGTGCCGCCGCCGAAGGCGGCGTTGGCGAACCCGACCGGGCCGTCCTCGCCGAGGGCCTCGCGGACGGCGGCGGCCTGGCGGTCGAGCGCGTCGAGGTAGCGGCCGGTGAGGCCGTCGGGCGCGCCGATGCGGGTGAAGAGGTTGCAGAAGCCGCAGCGGACCTCGCAGAACGGTATGTGGAGGTAGAGGGAGAGCGCGCTCTTGTCCTCGCCGCGCCACAGGTCGCGCAGGGCGGGCCGGTCGGGCAGCGGGCGGTACGCGGTCTTGTGGGGGTAGGCGTAGACGTAGCTCTGGTAGGGGCGGACGCGGGCGCCGGCGGCCACGCCGGCCGCGCTCGCGGTCCCGAGGGCGCTGCTGGTCGCGGCGCCGGCGGCGAAGGCGGTTGCGGGCGCGGTCATGCGGACGACTCCAGGAAGAAGTGGGCGTACGGCACGGTCCACACGGCCTCATGGGCGAGGCGGTGGCCGGTGTAGCCGTCGTCGCCGTAGGTCGTGCCGTGGTCGGAACAGACGATGGCGAAGCAGCGGCGGCGGGAGCTCATCGCGGCGAAGAGCCGGCCGATGTGGCGGTCGACGTACTCCAGGGCGGCCGCGTGGGTGGCACGGCTGTCCCCCGCCTCCCGGGTGGCGCCGGGCAGGTGGAACCAGTTGGGCTGGTGCAGCGCGGACGCGTTGAGGAAGAGGAACAGCCGCTGCTCCGCGGGGAGGGAGCCGACGATCCGCTCGGCCCGCTCGACCTGCGCCTCGAAGGAGGCGGGGGAGGCCACGCCGAACTCCGGTTCCCAGTGGCTCTCCTGGAACATGCCGGGAAGTACTCCGCCCAGCGCGCCCCGCTTGTCGAAGAAGCCGACGCCGCCGACGCACACGGTGCGGTAACCGGCCGCGGCCAGACCGGAGACCAGGTCGGGGGTGTCGAAGACGTACGTGCGGGCGGCGGTGCTCTCGCTGCCGGCGAAGCGCGCGGCGAACAGCCTCGGGTGAGGTCCCGGCGCGGCCGGGGTGGGCAGGAATCCGGCGAACATCGCCTGGTGGGAGGCATAGGTGAAACTGCCCGGGGCGTGCCGCTGCTCCCAGGCGCCACCGGGCAGGTGGCGGGCCAGGTTCGGGATGCGGCCGGCCGCGGCCAGTTCGGCGGCGACGTCGTGGCGGAGGGTGTCGAGGGTGAGCAGGAGGAGGTCGTCGCGGCCGACGACCTCGTTCATGTCCGGCTCGCCGACGTCGGGGCCGTGCCCGTCGGGGCCGTGCGTAAGCGTCCCGGTGGCCGCGGGCTCAGGCTGGTGCATGGTGGTCGTTCCTCGCGTGGTGGTGCGGCTGGGCGCCGCGGTGTCGTACGTACGGCAGTGCGGCGGCGACCTGGGCGGCGTACGTGTCGAGGCCCTCGGCACCGCTGCCCGGCAGGCCGGTCAGACCGGGCAGCAGGTCGCCGAAGGCGTTGACCTCCGCGACGGCGAACCGCCGCCACCCGACGGCGGGCAGCAGGTCCACGCCGACGCACAGGGTGCCGGGGAAGCAGGCCGCGGCCCGCTCGCAGATGTCCAGGGCGTCCGCCCAGCGGGGGCCCGCGGCCTCGACCACGGCGGACAGGTCGCCGCGGCTCCCGCCGAGGTGCAGGTTGGTCATGGGGGAGCGGCTGGTGCGGACCACGACGTGGGTGGCCCGGCCGGCCACGACGACGACGCGCAGGTCGGCCGCGCGGCCCGCCAGGGAGGCCTTGGGCCACCATCGTTCGACGTGCAGGCCGTCCGGGGCGAGCGCGTCGACCAGCGCGGCTATCTCCCGCTCGTCGGTCAGCCGGCGCACGCGCAGGGAGTTGTGCAGCCGTCCGTCCTCGGCCGTCTCGACCGAGGTGGTGGCCCGGACGCGGCCCCCGCCGGCCGTCTCGACGGCGACGACCCCGGACGCGGAGGAGCCGTGGGCGAGCTTCACGAACACGCGCGGCATGCCGTGCAGGTCCATGAGGGCGCGGACGTCTTCCCAGCCGCCCACCGGCGGGCCGCCCCCGGAGGTCGGGGACCGGGGCACGGGCACCCCGGCGGCCTCCAGCGTCCGGTGGCACCGCCGCTTGTCGAAGAGGACGGCCAGCTCGTCGGGGTCGTCGAGCCGTACGCCGCCGGTGAGGCTCCGTACGGCCGCGGTGAATCGCGCGTACCAGCGGGCTCCGCCCTCCACCCGGGTGGAGTCCTCCAGACCGCGCAGAGCCCGGTCCACCTCGATGTTCTCCCCGGGCGAGTCGAGTCGTACGAGCTCGTCGGGGCCGAAGCGGGCGCCGCCCTCGCGCAGGACGGAGGTCCAGGGCACGACGCGGGGCGCGGGCAGCCCGGCGTCGCGGACGGCCCGGACGAAGAGGTCGACGCGGCGGTTCTCCCGGTTGCCGACGACCGCCCAACGCGGGGACGCGTGTTCCGTCATGGCCGCCGCGCTACTCGCCGACGGCGACGAAACGCCAGACGCGGCCGTCCCACTCGTCCTCGTCCGCGTGGTCCCGGTCGAGGAACAGCCGTACGCCGGCGCCCTCCAGGGTGTCCCGGAAGCGCTGCCTCAGCGGTTCGCTGAGGTAGTTGTGGTGGAGGTCGAGGGCGGTCAGGTGGGTGAGGGGCTGGCCGCCGAGCAGCGCGGCGCCGCCCTCGTCGGTGAGGACGCCCATGGACAGGTCGAGGACCTCCAGGCGGGCGACGACGGGCGCGGAGGCCACGGCGGCGGCGATCTCGTCCTGGATGTCGCTGTTGCGCAGGCCGAGGTGGCGCAGGCTGGGCAGGCGGTCGCCGCCCAGGATCGGCTCCACATCGGCCGTTGTGCAGTCGCCGCCGTAGTTCGCCGTGCCGAGCCAGAGGTCGAGGGTGTGGAGGGCGGGCAGGTCGCTGGCGGCGATGTTGCGGACGGCCCGGGCGGGCATGCCGCCGGTCTGGACGGTCAGGGAGCGCAGCCGCCGGTGGGTGAAGGGGGGGACGACCAGGCCGCTGCCACCGCGGACGCCGAACTCCTCCAGGTCGGGGAAGCCGTCGAGGAGCGGACCGACATCACCCTGGTTGATCCAGGAGATCTCGCATTCCTCGGACTCCATGTCGCCGAGGAACAGGGCCCGCAGGGCGGGCAGTCCGGGGCGGGCGGCGAGGAGCGCGGCGATGATCTCCTCCGGGCCGCTGTCGTACGCCTCCTCCCACGCGCCGACCACGATCGCCCGGACGCGGGTGGTGTCGACGGCCGCGGTGAACCGGGCGAACGCCTGGGGCCAGCTCTCCTGGGCGTCGTAGGGGTCGGAGGAGATCCGCCACGCGACGGCATCCGCCTCGGGCAGGAGGTCCATGTCTTTCTCGTCGTCGGACTTCGGGAAATCGAAGACGGGCAGTCCGTACGACTCCCGCAGATGGCTCGCAAAACTCATGGTCCCCGCCGTTCCTCGCCTGTCTCGTCCGGTGCTGTGCCCGGTCGCCGCGTCCGGTGCGCCTGCAAGTTGTAGCAAGCGGCACTGACAACGGCCGAGGCAGGGCGGCCGCCGGGCCGTTGTCAGAGCCGCGCCCTAACGTCGAAACCGACGCGGCGCACCGGGCGGCGCGTGGGAAGGGGACCCGTATGTACCGGCAAGGGGACGTACTCGTCGTGCCGTTGGAGCAGTCGCAGGTGCCGGCGTACGCCGCGGAGGCGCCTTCGGAGCCGCGGGACGGGCTCGGGCGGCTCGTACTGGCGCTGGGCGAGGTGACCGGGCACGCGCACGCCGTGCTGGGGCCGGGCCGGCTGGTGCGGGAGCAGGGGCCGTTGGCGCCCTCGTTGCTGCATCTGCCCGACGGGGGGCGGGTGGTGCACGAGGAGCACGCCGCGATACCGCTGCCGAAAGGCTGGTACCGGGTGGTGCGGCAGCGGGAGTACGTGCCGGGATCGGTGCGGATCGTGGCGGACTGAGGGCGGGACCGAGTGCGGGACCGAGTGCGGGACCGGGTGAAGGACCGAGGGCTGGACCGAGTGAAGGACGCGGACGTGGTGAGCACGACGGAGGGGGCCCCGGTGGAGGGGACGGACACGGCGCACGACGGGGTCGGCGGATGGCGGGCGGTCGCGGCGGCGACCGGGCCCGCGGACCGCGCCGGGGCGGAGGCGGGCGTACGCCTCGCCTACCGCGCGGCGGGCCTGCCCGAACCGGATCGGATCGTCTGGGCGGACTCCCCGCGGGCCGCAGTGGCCCTCCTGGGAGATCCGGACGGCCCGTGGGGGACGGAGGTCCGGGGGCGGAGCGTGCGGGAGGCGGTCCGCAGCGCGCCGTGGGCGGCCGAACGCGCCCGTGCGCACGAGCGGTCGGGCGGCCGGGGCTGGGGCCGGACATGGGCCCTGACGGGCGCCCGGTTGTGGGAGAACACGGAGCGCCTGGCCGGACGCATCCGCACCGGGCTCGTCGAGGAACTCGCCGAGGACACCGCGCGGGAGGCGCAGGTCCGGCTGCTGCTCCTGGACGCCGTGCTGGGACAGCACGACGCCGCCTGGCTGTGCGCGTTCGACACGGGTCGGGGCGCACCACTGGAGGGGCTCGCCGCGGTGGCCCGCGCGGCGGGCTGGTGGTGGCCGTACGAGCGGCTGGCCGTGGTCTGCGAGCGCCCGGTGGAGCTGCACCGGGACGAGGCGGGCCGCCTGGACCGCGGTGACGGGCCCGCCCTCGCGTTCCCGGACGGCTTCGCCCTGCACGCCTGGCGCGGGATGCCCGTGCCCGCGGACTTCCTGGCCGGCCTGGACGCGTTGACGCCCGAGCGCATCCGGGACGAGGAGAACGCGGAGCTGCGCCGGGTGATGCTGGAGTACTACGGCTACGAGCGCTACCTCGACGCATCCGGCGCCGAACCGGTGCACCGGGACGGGACGGGCGTCCTGTGGCGGATGCCGCTGCCGGGCGACGAGGACGTCGTGATGGTGGAGGTGGTCAACTCTACGCCTGAGCCCGACGGTACGAGCCGCACGTACTGGCTGCGGGTGCCGCCGGACACGCGGACCGCGCGGCAGGGGGTGGCCTGGACCTTCGGCCTCGACGCGGAGGCCTACGCGCCGGTACGGGAGACCTGACGCCGAGTGGCGGCCGTCCGCACGGGAGGGGCAGGCTGGACTCATGAGAGCCCCCGGGCGCTCGCCCCCGGGACCGGGAGCGGGCGGCCACCACAAGGTCCTTTTCACCCTCGCCGAGTGCTTGCCCTTCGCGCTCGCCCTGCTGGTGCTCCTCATCGAGCTCACGCCCGCCCACTTCCTGTACACCGGCCCCCTGCTGGTCGCCACACCCGCCCTGGCCGCGGTGTCGATGGGCCCCAGGGGCACCCTCGCCGCGGCGGGCATGGCCTTCGGGGTCAGCGCGATCACCGCCACCCACAACCAGGCCTGGGGCGGTCAGCAGGTCTACACGAACCTGTTCGCGCTGGCCCTGGTGTCGGTGGCGAGCTTCCTGTTGAGCCGCGCGGTCCGCACGCGCCGGGAGAACGAGCTCAACCAGGTACGCCGGATCGCCGTGGCCGCCCAGGAGGTCCTGCTGCGGCCCGTGCCGGACCGGCTGGGCTCCGTACGGGCGGCCAGCATGTACCTGGCGGCCGAGGCGGGGGCGCAGATCGGAGGCGACCTGTACGACGCGGTCCAGACCCGCTACGGGGTCCGGATGATCGTCGGGGACGTCCGGGGCAAGGGGCTGCCCGCCGTACGCGCCGCCGCTGTCGTGCTCGGCGCGTTCCGGGAAGCCGTGCACTACGAGGACGACCTGGTCGAGGTCATCAACCACTGCGGAGCGGCCCTGCGCCGGGACGCCGCCATCGTGGGCGCGGGCGGCGAGGACCGCGACGACGCCCTCCTGGAGGGGTTCGTCACCGCGGTCGTGGCGCAGGTCACGGACGGCCCCGGTATCGAGATGATCAACCGGGGCCACCCGCCACCCCTGCTGCTGCGCGACGGCACGGTCCGGCACCTGAAACCCACGGCGCCGCTGCCGCCGCTCGGGCTGGAGGAGTTCATCAGCGGACCGGCCGGGTGGACGGACACCTATCCGTTCGAGCCGGGGGACCGGCTGCTGCTGCACACCGACGGCGTCATCGAGGCCCGCGACGACGCCGGCACCTTCTTCGACCTGCCCGCGGCCATGGCGGCGATGCGGGACCACTCCCGGCCCGGGTTCCTGGAGGGTCTGCGCAAGGCGTTGATCGGCCACACCCAGGGAGCCCTGGCGGACGACGTGGCGGTCATCCTGGTCGACCGGCTCACACCGGACCGACGGGACCGCGCCGGCCCGGGAGGGAGACGCGCGACATGACAGAAGGCCCCGGATCCTGATCAGGATCCGGGGCCTTCCACGTGGTAGCGGGGACAGGATTTGAACCTGCGACCTCTGGATTATGAGCCCAGCGAGCTACCGAACTGCTCCACCCCGCGTCGTTGAACCCCACTGTACGCCACTCCGGGCCCTGCCTGCACCCGTCTTTCCTGCTCAGGCCCGCACCACTCGTGACCGGGTGGGCGGTTTCCTCGTCCGGCGGGCCGTCAAGCGGGCGCTCGACCGTCGGCTCCACGGCCCCGGACCCCGAGGCGGGCAGGGACGGCTCCTTCCGGTACGGCGGGCCTCGGACCGCCGTGTTCCGGTCAAGCTGCATGGCCGTTCGATGAATCGCGCACGGCGCGCGGAGCTCGGGGTGCAGGTCGGAGGCCGCCCCGCCCCGGGCCCGCCCCGGCGGCGGGGGCGAGCGCACCGCCCGTGAGCTGCCCGAACGACCATTCGGTAGCCGCTATGTGAACGCTCTGTCCGTAAATCGGTCATCAACATGCAACTCTCCTTCGCATCGGACAGGCTGAGGCATGTCAGGTCGCGATATCGCAAGAAGGTATCGCGCTCAACCTTAGAATCGAAAGTGAGTTCGCTGTGCGTCGCTTCACCACGGTCTCCGCCGCTGCCCTTCTGTGCCTGGCCGGTGCCACCGGCATCGCGGAGGCCGAGCCCGCAAGCCTGTACGCCCCGTCCGCCATGGTCTTCACCGTCGCCCAGGGCGACGACGAGGGCGCGGGCACCGTCGTACGGGCGTCCACCCTCAGCTGTGCCCCGACCGCCCGGGGAACGCACCCCGACCCCGAAGCCGCCTGCGGGGCCCTGAACGCCACCGACGGCGCGTTCGACCGACTGCTGGCCGCGCCGAACCCGGACCGGGCGTGTCCGATGCACTACGACCCCGTCACCGTCACGGCGGACGGTGTGTGGCAGGGCGGCCGGGTCGCCTGGAAGCACACCTTCTCCAACTCCTGCGCCATGTCCGCGACGCTGAACGGGAACGCGGTCTTCGCGTTCTGACCCCGGTACGGCACGCGAGGCCGGGTCCGGCTGCGGGCGAGGGGGCCGCAGCCGACGGGGGACCCGGCCGCGGGCCGGACGGGCGGTACCGCGATGGTCCCGTCGGGGCGGGTGATCGACCGGGCCGCGGTGCGCGAGCCCTTCATCGGGAGAACCACGCCGCCCGGCAGCAGCGGGACGCCGCCGCCCGGCCCGGTCCCGCCGGCTCGGCGCCCACTGACGGCCCCGTCGCAGGCGTGTCACCCGGACCGGGTGACACGACTGGTGATCATCACGGATCGCGGTTTGAGTGGGGGTGCGGCCTGGTCGCAGTCCGCACCGCACCCCGCAGACCCCGGTGGCCGCATGCAGAAGCAACCCATGAGGACCGCGCGGGCCCCACGGACCCTACGGACCCCGGGGCTCGACGTACCCGGCACCCCCGAAGCGCCCGGCACACCCGAAGCGCCCGGCGGTCCGCCGTCCGGGCGCCCGGCGCCGTCCGGGGACCCCATGCTCACGGCCAGATTCGCCGTGCCGGCCGTTCCGAAGCTCCTCGTGCACCGGCCGGACCTGCTGGAGCGCCTGACGAGCGGGGCACGGGGGCCCCTCACCCTGGTGAACGGGCCGGCCGGCTCGGGCAAGACGGTGCTCGCCGCCCAGTGGATCGCCCGGGGGCTCGCACCGCGTTCGGCCGTATGGCTGACCGTCGAGCCCGACGATGCTCCCGGCGCCTTCTGGGCGTACCTCCTGGAGGGCCTCCACCGGGTCGGGGTGGTGCTGCCGGCCGACGTGGGCCGGCCCACCCGCGCGGAAGGAGTGAGTCAGTCCCTCCTCGTGCGGCTGGCGGAGGGGCTGGCCGGGACCGCGCGGCCGACGGTCCTCGTGCTCGACCAGTTCGACATGGCCCGGGCGCCCGCGATCACGGAGGGACTGGACTTCGTGCTCCGGCACGCCGGCGAGGGCCTGCGCACGGTGCTCACCAGCCGAACGGACTCGCTCCTGCCGCTGCACCGCTACCGCGCGGCCGGCGAGATCACCGAGATCCGCCACGCCGACCTCAGGTTCACCGGCGAGCAGGCCGAGGCGCTGCTGGGCGAGCACCGGATCGCACTCTCGGCGGAGGGGGTCCGGCTGCTGGTGGAACGGACCGAGGGCTGGGCGGCAGGGGTGCGGCTGTGCGCGCTGGCGATGCAGCGCAGCGCCGATCCCGAGGCGTTCGTCCGGCAGTTCGCCGCGGACCGCACGACGATCGCCGACTACCTGCTCAAAGAGGTGCTCGACGCGCAGCCGCCCCTCACCCAGGACCTGCTGCTGCGGACCTCGGTCACCGACCGCGTCCACCCGGACCTCGCGGACGCCCTGACCGGCCGGGGCGACGGCGCGGCGACCCTGGCCGGGCTCGCCCGCGACAACGCCTTCGTCGAGGAGATCGACGCGTCCGCCTGGTACCGGGTGCACCCCCTGTTCGCCGAGGTCCTGCGCGCGCACCTGCGCGGGCGCCGCCCCGGCCTGGAGCCCCGGTTGCGCGCGCGGGCGGCACGCTGGCTGGCCCGGACCGGGCGGCTCACCGAGGCCGTGACGCAGGCGGCCGCCGCCGGCGACTGGCCGTTCGCGGCGTCGCTGCTGGTCGAGCAATTGGCGATCGGGCGGCTCTTCACCGGCATCGAGGCGGACCGGCTGGGCCGGGCGTTCGCCGACATGCCGGCTGCGACGCCCGGAGCGGCCGCGGCCCTGGTCGGCGCGGCCTGCCGGCTGGCCGACCGGGACCTCGCCGGGTACGAGGCCGAGCTGCGCCGGGCCGCCCGGGGTCCGACCGCCGCCCCGGATCCGGCGGCGAAGCTCACCCGTGCCTTCCTCGACGTCCTCGCGGGGCGCCTGGCCGGCGACCCGCAGGCCACCGAACGCGCGGCGGCCGAGACCGACCGGCTGCTCCGCGGGACGCCCCCGTCGCTGCTCGCCGCCCGCCCCGAGCTCAGGGCCCTGGTCCTGGCCGCTCTGGGCGCGGCAGAGCTCGGGGCCGGGCGGCTCGTCCGCGCCGGGACCGTCCTCACGGCCGCCGTCGACGCGTGCGGGGCACCGGGGACGGAGTACCCCCACTGCGACGCGCTCGGTTCGCTCGCCCTCGCGGACCTGCTGCGCGGCCGGTTGAGCAGGGCGGCCGGGCACGCCCGGGAAGCGCGCGCCGCCGCCGAGGGGGCGGCGCTCCCGCCGCAGCACCGGACCGGTGTCGACCACTTGGTCCT
Organism: Streptomyces sp. NPDC055254; assembly: GCF_053606025.1. Lineage (NCBI taxonomy): Bacteria > Bacillati > Actinomycetota > Actinomycetes > Kitasatosporales > Streptomycetaceae > Streptomyces > Streptomyces sp. NPDC055254. The sequence goes on from NZ_JBSGQV010000048.1 coordinate 48,866, forward strand.
CGCGGGTGTCGAGGTGGAGCGCGACGACCTCGCCGCCGCCCGCCGCCACCTCGACCTGGCCGCCGCCGCGGCGGGGCCCCGCCCCGAGCCGGTGGTCGCGGTCGTGGCCGCCGTCCTCGGCGCACGGCTCGCGGTGGCCGAAGGGGACGCCCCGGCCGGGCTCGCGGCCC
>NZ_JBSGQV010000049.1:0-40178 GCF_053606025.1 Streptomyces sp. NPDC055254
CCAGCCGCCAGGCTATTGCCCTCAAAGATCCGCCCGACCGTGTCGGCGTCGTCGTAAACAGTGAGGAAGTCGTCGCCCTGCAGGTAGTACTGGCAATACGAGACAAACATGCGATCCGAAGTCCACCGTGTGTAGCTCATTCGCCGGATCATGCCCTGCCCCACTGACACCCCTCGAACAACCCTACAAAGATGATCTACGGCTACGAAAATCTTGCCAGCCGCCACAGTGCCCAGTTGAGTACGGGTGAACATGCTCGGTCGGTTCTCCGCGTACACCGCCGAGTCCCCTACCTCCTCGCCCACCGTCGCGGACGCCCGCGTCCTGGCCCCCTTCGGTGCGGGCAGTATCGTCCTGTCGGCGCCGCGTCACTGATTAATCGCGTGTCTCCGCCAGGAAGAGGGCGTCGAGCCGAGGCGTCCCTGTCCCCGCGGAGAGCCGGCGTGCCCCGCTCTGTGTCATGGCCCTCTCTGTCTCGTCTCTCTCTTCACTCTCCGCCCACGCCGCCCGGACGGCCTCCAGGGCGTCGTAGAACGCGTCCTCGCAGTCGTCTTTCTGGCCGTTCAGCTCGTCGAAGATGTCCTGCGCCACGTAGTCGAGCTCTTCCCATTCCGGCCACTCGTCGTCGTGCCACTCCCCCACGTGCCGCCCCGCCAGGGCCCGTACCTCGGAAGCGTCGGCCAGCACGTCCGGATCAGCGATCACCGACTCGTACGTTCCTCGCCCCTGCGCCACCAGCCAGAGTGCGAAATCGCCCGCGCTCACTATGACCCCGCCCGGCCCCCGGCAGAGCCCATTCAACCGTGAGCGCGTTCGCCTACGGGCTCCTGATTTCCGTATCCGGCTGCCGTCTCGATGGCGTGGTCAGCTGGTCCGCGTAGCGGCGGCGTAGGTGGGCTACCAGTACGACTCGGTGTCGGAGGAGTGGAACGGCGCGGCCCGCCATGATGCTCTTCTGGAGCTTCACGTCGGTAATGCGGCCCTCGTTGACTCCGGAGTTGTGGGGGCTGGTGATCCCCTGGGTGACCGCGTGCCGGTCTTCGCGCAGGGCGGTGGCGATGCCGGCGAGGGGCGGAAGTCCGCTGTTGGTGAGGTGATCGAGCCAGGCCGGCAGTGGTGTGGCGTCTCGGGTATCGAGCATGGCGGCGAACTGGCGGACCAGTTCGTGGGTGCGCTGAAGTTCCGGGCAGTGGTCGAGCAGCCGCCGCAGGCGCTCTGCCGTCTGTGGGCCGTGCTGGACCGGGCTGGCGATGATCCAGCGTGCGGCTTCGCGTGGAGAGGGCGGTCGTTGGCGGGCTCGTCGAGGGGCAGGCCGCGTCGCAGCGGTGCCAGGGCCACTTTCACGCGTTGGTAGTGGCCAAGGTAGCCCTTGCCAGCGAGTTCTTGGTGGAGGATTCTGGCGCTGTGTTCGCCCTCGTCCCAGCGTTGTTGCAGGTAGTCGAGGTACGGATCCAAGGCTGACGGGCGGCGGGGAGGGCGGCGCATCACCTCGCGCCAGCTGCGGGCCCTGGCGTATTTGCGGACGGTGCGGCGGTCCAGCCCGAGCTCTCGAGCCACGGCGCTGTAGGAGCGGCCGGCATCGGTCAGCGCGTGGACGGCCTCGAAAAGCCGCTGAGCGTGCCGACCGGCGGGCGTGTCCTGCCCGGGGTCTGTGGTCGGCGAAGGAGGCTGCGGACCGGCCGGTTCGGGGGCAGGGAGCGCGGCCGGAAGGCAGCCGCGGTGGGCGGCGGCGACTTCCTGAACGCGCCGGGACAGGCCCTGCCACAAGTGAAAAAGGTCGCTGACCTGGACTGCGTCCGGGGCTCCGTCGGCTATGCCCTGCCGGTAGGTGAGGGAGCCGGCGCGGCAGGCGATCTCGACTCCGGGATGCGCACGGAGCCATCTGCTGAGCTGTTCGGCGTCCCGGCCCTCCCAGAGCTTGAGCGGGAGACGGGTGGTGGCGTCGACCAGGAGGGTCGCCGTAGGGCGCGAAGTCGTCCACTCCCAGAACCCGGGGTGTGACCAGCGGTGGAAGCGACACCCGCATCAGCTGGGCGATCACGGTGCACCGCGAGAGTCTGACGTTCAGAACCCGCAGCATCCGGGCCCCGCCCCGGCCCGCCAGCACCACGCCGACCGACTCGACCAGGTGCTGCAGCAGCGGCGTTCGCCGCTGGTAGCGGACGGTCAGCCCGGGCACCTGTTCGGCGAAGGTCACCTTCGGGCAGGACGGGTTCTCGCAGTACAGACGGCGCACGGTCAAGTCGATCCGGACCGGTCGACCGCCCAGCCCTGTATCGGCGAGGTGCCGGACATAGCGGCTGTGGATCCAGCCGCTCACGACTCATGAAACATGATCGCCGCAGGTGGACCGCCGGGTGGGCGGGTGTTTCACGAGCGACCACCTATGAAACGACATCACCTCGTGCGCTCGCGGGACCGCCAGTGTCTGCCGCCCGGCGGCCGGATATGCGTCACCTATGAAACGGCCAGTGATGCGTTGCGCTGTCGTCAGCCGCCATCAGCGGTCACTTTCGCGCAAGGTCGACCACTGTCCCGTACGCGAGGTACGACACTGTCGTTGCGGTCTTTCCGACAGATCCCCCGGCGCCACCGGGAGAGACTCCACCCCACACATCGGAAATCGGTTCGATGCGAAGTCCAATGATGGCATTGCCGCCAAGGGCTTGGGCGGCTTCAGCAAGTTGTTCGAGTGCCTCATCGATCGCATGCCTATCGGACTTAGAAGGGCCCGCCCACCCCCAGGTCGCACCGTGCACTGCTGTGACGGTGTAGCCAGGAAACGTGGCCGTGGTAACCATAGGGATTCCTGTCATGACCGCAGTTTGCGGTCTCCTCTGCGACGTTGCACCTGGAGCGGCGCCGTGCGTCCAGCCCGTGCAGCTACGGAGTGCGGCCAGCCGATCTAATTGGGCCCCAGGGGTGATCCCGGACGACAACAACGTCAAGGCCACTCTCGGCTGCGGACGGCGTCTGGGGCTCGACACGTGCCACGTGCCTGCGCCCATACCACTTTCGGTGGATCCCGGTACGTGGGCTGCCCTGTCGGGCAGCCTGGAGTTCGTGGGCCGGCCGGCCCGATCGCGCGCTACGGGGAGGGGTTGGTCGTCGTGGACAGGGTGCTGCAGGCGTTGGGGCCGCGCACAAAGGGTCGGTGGGCGTGCTACTGGGCGACGACATCGAGCCGGGCCCGGTCTTAAGCCAACGCCTGTTCCAGACGGGGCTCCGCTGGGCAGACCGCACCCAACGGCACCGCAGGGCCGAAGGCCGCCACGCCGAGGCCCGGCCTGGCGCCGTCGACTGCAACACGGCTCCGGGTGCTGAAACACGGCCGGTGAAACGCCGACGTCCGTTTCACCCCTGACCTGCGGAAACGTCCCGGACGGGACTCTTGGCACCTGTGCTTCACCAACGCGTTTCAGGCCCGGCCGACGTCGCCGGCGGCAGGCCGGCGGTGAGCGCAGCAACGGTGGTCACCCGGCCCGCTCGGATGCGGTGGCGGGCCGGGGGCAATCCGCGTGGGGTTGAAGGGGCGGAACAGGATGACCCCTTGTTTCGGATCGAGGCGCCAGGCCAGGACCTGGAGCAGCAGCCACGACACGGTCCCCAGGCCGCCGGGGCCGGCCGCGACCCGGGTGAGGGCGGCTGCCGGGTCGCCGAGGACGTGCGGGTCGGCGGTGAGGGCGTGCGCCAGGTGCTCGACGGGACCGGCGGCACGCTGGCGGAGCGCTGCGAGCAGGGCGGCGCGATCCCGCGCGGCGAGCAGCGGCGGGTCGGTGGGGCCGGTGTGCAGCCAGGTGGCGGCCGGTGTGGGGCTGCTGTCCAGAAGGGTGAGCGCGGCGTGATGGCCGACGCCGAAGTCGGGGGCGTGGTGGTGCAGGGCCGGCAGTCGGAGCCGATGGCGGCGGACACGTCCGGGCGGGCAGGGCCGGCGGTGGGTGTGACCATCGCGATGTCCGCCCCCGGGGACAGCCTGCGTTGCAGCTGGCGGACGCATACGACTCCGGCGCCCACCACAACGATTCTCCGTCGTGCCACGGTTTCCGTCCCTTCTCAGGCCTGACGGGTCATTGCGCCTGCCCCGTTCCGGCGGAGTCTGCTCACGATGGCGCCCGCGGCCGCATGGAAACGGGCCGGCGGAGCAGATCTCCTGCATGGGAACAGTGGTGCACGTACCGCAGACGAGGGACATGATCGGTGACGAGTTGTCCGGAGACGAGGCGTGGACCGCGCTGCGCCGCTACGGGGGCCGCCGGCTGGCGTCCGACGCGTTCCTGCGCTTCCGGTACGCCGACGGGTTCAGCTTCGCGCGGGCCCTCGCCTTTCAGTTGGTCATCGGGGTGGTGCCGCTCGCCATCGCCCTGGTCGGGGTCTCTGCGGCCGTCCACACCGAAAGCGTCGGACGGCTGATCGAACTGACCTTGGGCGAGATCGTTCCGGCGGCCAGTGCCGAGCTCGTGCGCGAGGGCTTGCTGGCCACCCGCACGCATGCCGGTGCCGACACGGCGGGCACCGTGGCCATGTGGCTGGGCCTCGGTTTCGCCGTACTGAACCTCGCATCGGCCATGGGCCAGGTCGAGCGGGGGTGCAACCGCATCTACGGGATCGAACGCGACCGGCCGTTCCTGGCGAAGTACGGCCGCAGCCTGTTGCTGGCGGTCGGTGCGGGTGGGCCGCTGGTGCTCGGCTTCCTCGTGACGGTGGCCGGCGGGGTGGTGGGCAGGGCGGTGACGGAGGTGTTCGGCTGGTCCGGGGCTTGGCTGAGCTGGTGGGATTGGGGGAAGGTCCCGGTGGGCGTGGCACTCGCCTGCATGGCATCGGCGGTCGTCCTGCGCTGGGCGCCCCGGCGCGACCAGCCGGGTTACACCTGGCTGGCGTTCGGGTCCGTCGTACAGCTCGTCCTGTGGATCACGGCTACCTGGCTGCTGGCCCTCTACGTGGGGCACAGCGGGTCCTTCGGTTCCTTGTACGGGCCGCTGACAGCCCTGATGGCCCTGTTCCTCTGGGCCAATCTGGCCGGCGTCGCGCTCTTTTTGGGCGTGGCCTTCGCGGCCCAACTGGAGGCCGCCCGGGCCGGCATCACCAGGCCCGTGCATCCGGATCCCGGTTCCGGGCCCTGACCGACTGCTTCAGGAGGGGATGGACAGGGACGTGGGGGTCGCGGATCTCAGCCGTGGCCCTGCCACAGGTCAAGGGGTGGATGGCAGTGCGCCGCCCCCGGCTCGCCACTTCACCGGCGACGTCTCGACGGCCTGGCGTGCGCCTCTTCCCATAAGCCCGATCCCCGCGGGCACCCCAATTTTGTCGACGCCTCGGGCCGAGGCCGAATACCCCGGAACAGGCCGAGGAACTCTGACTCAGGTCATTAGCGGAGGGACGGTGGGAGGAATCGGTGACCGTGTCGGTGTGCAACAGGTGTGGCGCGGGAGTGAAGCCGGGTTCAGGCGGAGGCCCGCTTGGTCGTCTTCTTGGCCGCGGTCTTCTTCGCGGTGGGGTTGGCCGTGTTCTTCGGCGACACTCGGCAATACGGCGAGGCTGTCCGGCCGGTCGGGCGAGGCGGCGGCAGAGTCCACCAGGAGGTAAGCCTGGTGGCCAGAGGGGTGGTCTCAGCGCCAGTCGTCGATCACATAGGCGTCGGGGTGGCTGTAACCGGGCTCGTTGGGCCGGTGCATCGTGACGCCCTGCAACCCAGTGCGGAAACCACGGTCGATCATGCGCCGATAGGCATCCGGGCGGCCCAGGTTCATCCCGGCGTCCAGCTGACTCAAGCCGCGCTCGGCCGCCAGTTGCTCACATGCGTCGAGCAGTCGCTCGAAGCGGTCGGCGGCTTCCGGGCCAGGGCGTACGGTGCCGAATTTGACGAAGCACACGTCCTCGCCGGCCTCCGATCCGGCTCCGCAGTGGCAGACGGCCAGGCCATCGAGGTCGGAGCCGCCGCCCTGGAGCAGGATGGTGTCACCGAGTCCCTGCGTGTGCACGGCGACGATCTCGCGTTCCAGGTCCAGGCCCTCGTACACGGCTCCGGTCAGTGCGCGACACGCACTGAGGCAGGCGGGCTGCTCGGCGGCGGGCAGCTCGCTGTACATCACGCGGCCGGGGACCGCGGAGCTGCCCGCTACTCGCTTCTTCATGATGGCCGTGAGGAAGCGGGGCCAGAAACCGTATCTGCGGTATAGCTCAAGGTGCTTGGGACTGTGCGAGAAGGTGAACAGGCCCAGGTGGCGGTTCCCCCAGGTGTCGAAGCAGTCCATGACCGGATCCATGAGGCGCTTGCCGACGCCCTGGTCCCACAGGTCCGGACGCACGGTCAACGGTCCGAAGTACCCGACGCTGCCCCAGTTGGCGGCGAAGTTCGATCCGGCCAGCTCACCCTCGATTGTCGCTGCGAAGGCCGCTTGCGGATCGGCCGCCCAGCGTGTGCGGACGTAATCGGCGGTCTCGAAGAACGTCTTCGGCTCGGGAACCCCGAGGAACGTCCCGAAGGCGACCCTGAAGATCTCATCGGCCTGATCCAGGTCCGCCTCGGTCAACGGCCGCACTGACACCGGGCCCGCGACGGTCTTCCGCTCCGCTGCTGGTGAGGTCATCGCTCTCTCCTTCTCGGAGCCCCGTTTCATCACACCACGAACAGCAGCGCATGGCGATGTACAGCGCCCAGTCCTGGTCCCGGGCGGCCATCCAGCCCCCGGCCCAGAACTTCCCGTTCTCGGTATCCTGGAGTGGCGTTTCTCCGGTGAAACGTCAGGCCCGCCCGAGTGACGCGTCCGCCGGTTGCCTCCCCCGTGGGCGGGGTGGGCGGTTACAACCCGGGGCGTGATCAAGAACCTGTTGGGCCGCGGCCTGCCAGCGCTCGCCCTCTCCGTCCTGCCCCTCCTCGCCACCGCCGTGCCGGCCAGCGCCGACAGCCCGGCGCCCACCTCGGCCTCCAAGGCCTCAGCCGTACGGCGTCGGGGTCGCTGATCGAGGGCATCGACCGCATCCCCGCGGCCACCGAGTCCCGGGACGGCTACGTCCGTACCGCGTTCAAGCACTGGAACGCCGGCGACCTCCCGGAGGACGGCTGCAACACCCGCGCCGAGGTCCTCCTCGAAGAAGCCGTCGACTACCCCGAGATCGCCCCGGGCTGCAAGCTCACCGGCGGCCGCTGGTTCTCCCCGTACGACGGCATCTGGGTCACCTCCGCCTCCGGCCTTGACGTCGACCACCTGGTCCCGCTGGCCGAGAGCTGGGACTCCAAGTAGGCGGTGTTGCGCTGGTTGCATCATTCCGCCTGGCCCGGAAAGGGCCCTGGCCTGGTCGGGAAAGGGGAGCCTGTCACTCGTCTGGGTGGCGGCGAAGCCTTCGGCCTCGAGTGATCCCGCTTCGACGCCACGATGTTGCACCTGATGCAACGGTGGGAGCGGGCGTGGATGCAGTCGATGTGCCGGGCTCGATGCGCTTGGTGAAGCCGGGCAATGTTCGGGCCTTGGATCCGGCGCCTGCGATGTTCGACGCGATGCTCGCGGGCTGGAAACGGCAGCAGCAGAGCCGCCTTCTGGCGCGAAAGACGATCGCCGACCGGATGAGTCTGGTACGGCGGTTCGCCCTGTTCAACGGCACGTACCCGTGGGAATGGACCGCAGAGGATGTCGAGGCCTACTTCTCCGCCCAGATCTCCGGCCCGTTATCGCTGGCGCACTCCACGGTGCGTGGCCAGCAGAGCGACTTGCGCCTGTTCTGCACGTTCGTCACCGATGCCCGCTACGGCTGGGCGGCCGCCTGCCTGGAGGAGTTCGGGACAGCACCGGTCCAGGTCTGCCACGACTGGAACACCGCCGACCACGTCGCCGACTACGAGGGCCGGCCTGGACGCCGCGCCCTGACCTACGACGAACTCCAGGCTCTCTTCGACACGGCGGACGAGCGGGTCGAGTCCATCCGCAGGCGGCGCCGCAAGGGCGTGCTGTCGGCTTGGCGGGATGCCGTGCTGCTGAAGGCGGTGTACGCGTACGGGACCCGAAGGCGCGAGACCACGATGCTGGACCTCCACGATCTTCGGCACAACCCGCGGGCGAAGGCGTACGGCAGGTTCGGCGCGCTGGAGGTCCGGTTCGGGAAGGCCTCGCGGGGCAGCCCGCCCAAACGCCGCACGGTGCTCACCGTCCCGGAGATGGACTGGATCGTGCCACTGCTCACGGAGTGGACCGCCGAGGTCCGGCCCGGATTCGGGGTGGGCGGGCATCCGGCACTGTGGGTGACCGAACGCTGCGGCCCAATCAGCCTGCGACGCCTGGACGAGGTGTTCTCCCTGGTCCGGGATCTGGCAGGGCTGCCGGACGAGCTGGAACTGCACTGTCTGCGGCGCACACCTACATCACGCACCTGATCGAGTTCGGGTATCCGGAGCGGTTCGTCCAGGACCAGGTCGGTCACCGCTACGCGTCCACGACGGCGATGTACACGTGGGTGTCGGACGAGTACCGGAACCGGATGCTCGAAGACTCGCTTCGCCGCCGCGCCGAGCGCGCGGCCACACGAGTTGGAGGGGGAGCACGGTGATGAAGCAGATGGGGTTCCGCTGGAATCTGCGTCGCCTGATGGCCGCCCGCGACATGTTCCAGACCACCGACCTGGTGCCGAAGCTCGCCGAGTACGGCATCCATCTCTCCCGCGAGCAGGTGTACCGCCTGGTCACCCAGGAGCCGCGGCGTCTGTCTATGGACACCCTCGCCGCGCTGTGCGGGATCCTGCAGTGCACGCCGGCCGACCTGATCGAGGTCGTCGAAGTCCGTACCCAGGTCGTGAAACCGGCAGCGTCCGGCGAGAGCGCCTCCCACGCGGTCGCGCCGCCCGCGCGCCGGACCCAGATCCGCCGCCCCGAGGGCCTGTGACCACCGCCGGTCAGGTCCCCGGCACCTGGGTGGAACTGGCCAAGATGGTCACCGCGTTCCTGCCGGAGCTCGGCCCTGAGGCTGCCGAGGAGGTAGCGGCCGCGATGACGCCCTCCGCGCGCGGCCGGATCCGCGCGCACCTGTGTGAGCATCCCGATGCCCTTGTCAGCGGTGCCTCCCTCGCGCCGCCCGCCGTGCAGAGACTGATCGTCGACCTGCGCGACCAAGGCGTCAAAGGGGCCCGGGCTCCGGCCTGCGTGCGCTGTGGACGCGTCCGCCGGCTGCGCCGCCTGGTTCCCGGCGGCCGGGTGTGCCTGGGCTGCGAAGGGATCCTCGCCGCCCACGCCAACGTCGGCACCTGCACTGCCTGCATGCGGATCCGGCCCCGACCTGTCGGCGACATCTGCACGCCCTGCCGCCAGCGTGTCCAGGCCTCCGCGCGCTCGTGCACCGGGTGCGGACGCCCCAGCCACATGGACCCGTGCACCAACTGCCGGCCACGCCCGTCCGCCTCCTGTGCGCTGTGTTCGGCCAGTTCGCCGGTCTGTGCCCGCTGGCCGCTCGGGCCGGTCTGCAAGCCCTGTTACGCGATGGCCCGCCGCGAGCCCGGCCCGTGCCCCGGTTGCTCGACGGTGAAGGTCCTGATCGCACGCAGCGGCGGCCAGAGGACCTGTGGCCCCTGCGCCGGCCTCCCCGACCCGTACGCGTGCCCGCGCTGCGGAGTGGCCAGCAGTCCCATCACCGGGGATCTGTGCGACCGCTGCGCGGTCGACGATCACCTCGACGCCCTCCTCCACGACCTGCCGCCCGACCCCGCCGCCCAGCTCGCACCCCTGCGCACGGCCCTCGCGGCCGCCGAGCACCCGCGGACTGTCCTGACGTGGCTGCGAACCTCGGCCTCCGCGCGCCTTCTGCGCGAGACCGCTGTCTGCGGCCGGCTCCTCACTCACGCCGACCTCGACACCGTCGGCAGAGCGGGACGCGGCGCCGCGCAGAGCACGGACTACCTCCGCGGTCTCCTCGTCGCCTTCGGTGTCCTGCCTCCACGCGACGAACACCTCGCGGCCATCGAGCGCCACCTCGCCCGCACGCTGACCCGGCACCCGCAGTACGCCGTGCTCCTTGGGCCATACGTCCGCTGGTCGGTGATGCCCCGGGCCCGTCGCCGGGCCGCCCGCTCCGCCAGCACCCGCGGCCGCGCACGGTGGGCGTACACCCGCATCAACACGGCCGTCGCCCTCCTCGAGTATCTCGCCTCGCTCGACCTCACCTTGTCCGAGGCCACCCAGCTGGAGGTTGATCGGTGGCTCGCCGCCGGCCCCAGCACCCGTTACGAGGTGCGGGACTTCCTGGTCTGGACGGCCCGGCGCGGCCACAGCGACGACCTGCTGGTCCCTCACCGAGGGAAGGCCGAACCGGAGGGAATCGACGAGAACACCCACTGGGACCTCCTCCAGCAGTGCCTCCACGACGAGGACCTCCCCCTGGACGTGAGGGCGGCTGGGTCCCTGCTCCTGCTGTTCGGCCAGCACCTCACCCACATCGTCGCCCTCACCACCGGGCACCTCGGCGTCCAGGACGGCCACCGGACCATCCGCCTCGACAGCACTCCGATCCGCCTCCCGCAACCCCTCGCCACCCTTCTCACTCGACTCATCGACCAGCAGCCCAGGCAGGGCTGGAGCGGCAATACGCCCGGCACCTGGCTCTTCCCCGGCAGTCGGCCGGGAACCCACCGCTCCGCCAGTTCCCTCGCCCGGGCCCTGACCGGACACGGCATCCCCATCCGTCCCTCCCGCGCAACCGCCCTGATCCAGCTCGCCGAGCAGATGCCGCCCGCGGTCCTCGCCCCGCTCCCCGGGCTCCACGTCATCACCGCGCTGCAATGGCGCCGCCGAGCAGCAACCGACTGGACCGCCTACCTCCAGGCCCGCCCGCGCTCCCTCGCGGACAGACGACCACCGTCCGGGCCGTGATCGTTCTTCGGTGGAAACGGCACCCAGCCGGGTGAGTTGCCCGACACCACCGCGGCACTGCCGCCCCCCGCTGCTGTGGAGGCCGAGATCGAAACCCTGGGCTGACGCATCCGGCCCTGGCACGCAGAGCTGCCGTTTCCATCAGTGCGCCCGGACGGCCGGGTGGTGCGGGCCTGCACTTGCCCCGCGTGGACTCGCCAGTGACCGGCCCGCCGTGGGGGCGGTCGGCTTACTGGCGGGCCATGTGCATGCGCATCTCGCTCTCGGCGTCGACGATGAGGTCGCCGGACAGGTCGACGGTGACACTGTGGAGGGTGCCAGTGAAGCGGAACGGCGCCTGGTAGTCGGGGGTGACGGCAGAACCGGGGTTGGCGCCGCAGGCCATGCCGCCCGGATTGAACGTGATCGGGGTGGTGACCGGCATGTCGCTCTCTCCGACGAGGCGGCCGTCGATGTAGAGCTGGGCGCGGCCTGGTGCGCCCTTGCCATGGGCGATGTCGGGGGCGCCGGTGGGCTCGAACTCGAAACGCAGCGCGTGCCGCCCCTCGGGCAGGCTCTCGCTGGAGACCACGTGGTGCAGGGCTCGCTGGACGTAGTTGTGGGTGTAGTGCAGGTGGCCGTCCTTGACGTAGAGGGACCAGCCGCCGGCGTTGGTGCCCTGACAGAGCAGGACGCCCTGCGCGCCGCCGGGCGGGATCTCGACGTCGGCGGTGACGCTGTGCGGGCGGTTGAGGACCCGGGGCGCGACCGCGGCGGGCACGGCCTGGGTCCCGGAACGGAAGGTGTAGCTGGTGCGGTTCTGGGTGATTTGCGGGCGCTCGGTCATGATGCGCTGCAGGACGCTGCCGTCGATCGGCATCACGTTGTACTTGCCCGCCTCCACGTACCACAGCGCGATCATCTCGATGAGTTTGCTGCGGTGCTCCTGGGCGAGATTCCTGGTCTCGGCGATGTCCTCGTCGACGTGGTACAGCTCCCAGTGCTGGGCGTCGAGGTCGTCGAGGTCCGCCATCGTGATCGGAGTACCGAACGGCCGCTCGGCCTCCTCGAAGGTGGGGCCGGGCCAGGGGCAGACCGCCCGCCACCCGTCGTGGTCGATCGCCCGGTGCCCGAGCATCTCGTAGTACTGGGTGCGGTGGCGGCTCGCCGCGTCGGCGTCGTCGAAGGTGTGCGCGAAACTGACCCCGTGCAGGGGCGACTGGGTGACGCCCCGGATGGTCGCGGGCGCCTCGATGCCGAGCACGTCCAGGACGGTGGGCACCATGTCGATGATGTGCGCGAACTGGTCGCGGACCTCACCGCGGGCCCGGATGCCGGCGGGCCAGTGGACGAGGAACGGGTCGCTGACGCCGCCGCGGTAGGTCTCCCGCTTCCACCGCCGGAACGGCGTGTTGCCCGCCCAGGTCCATCCCCACGGGTAGTGGTTGAACGTGGCCGGGCCGCCGAGCTCGTCGATCCGCGACAGGCTCTCTTCCAGCGTCTCGGGCGCGTTGTTGAAGAACTGCACTTCGTTGGTGGTGCCGGTGACCCCGCCCTCGGCGCTCGCACCGTTGTCGGAGACCACCATGATCAGGGTGTTGTCGAACTCGCCGGTCTCCTTCAGGAAGTCCACCAGCCGCCCGATGTGGTGGTCGGTGTGGGAGAGGAACCCGGCGTAGACCTCCATCAACCGCGCGGCAAGTCTCCTCGCCTCCGAAGACAGAGACTCCCACGCGGGCACGTCCGGATCGCGCGGGGACAGCTGCGCGTCCGCAGGCACCACCCCGAGCTCCTTCTGCCGGGCGAAGGTCTGCTCGCGGTAGACGTCCCAGCCGTCGTCGAACCGCCCCCGGTAGCGGTCGGCCCACTTCTTGGGCACATGGTGCGGGGCGTGGGTCGCACCGGGGCACAGGTTCAGGAAGAACGGCTTGTCCGGGGCCACCTGCTTGGCGTCGGCGACGAACGACATCGCCCGCTCCACGAGGTCCTCCGTCAGGTGGTAGCCCTCCTCCGGCGTGGCAGGCGGCTCGACCTGGTGGTTGTCGTACACCAGGTCCGGATACCACTGGCTCGTGTCCCCGCCCAGGAACCCGTAGAACCGCTCGAAGCCCCGCCCCAGCGGCCAACGGTCGTACGGCCCGGCCGCCGACTCCTGCTCCGAGGGCATCAGGTGCCACTTGCCGACCATGTACGTGTTGTAGCCGTGCTGCAGCAGCATCTCCGACAGGAACCCGTTCTCGAACGGGATCTGCCCGTTGTACCCCGGGTACCCGGTGGCCAGCTCCGTGATCGCCGCCATGCCGTTGGCGTGGTGGTTGCGGCCCGTGATGATGCAGGAGCGCGACGGCGAGCACAGTGCGGTGGTGTGCATGTTGCTGTACAGCAGCCCGCCCGCGGCAAGCGCGTCCAGATTCGGCGTCTCGATCGGACTGCCGTAGCAGCCCAGCTGCCCGAACCCGGTGTCGTCGAACACGATGAACAGCACGTTCGGCGCACCCGCCACCGCCCGCACCGGCTGCGGCCACGCCGGACTCGACTCATCGGTCGTCCGACCGACCACCCCCGGGAACCGCTGCCCCGGCCGGTACTCACTCCACGACGACTGCGCCATCTGTCTCCGTCCCACCAGCGGCGCGAACCCTGGTGATGTGTGTGCGGCTGTGCGGCCTACAACGCCCCAGAGCCCTGCCGCCGACCCGGGATCCGTATCGGACGGCCGGGCAGGAGTGCCCTGGCCCTGACAGGGGCGCCCGGGCTCCTCCACGCTAGGACGCCACCATCACCACGGCGAGCGGGGTGCGCTGTCCGGAGTCCTCCCCGCGAGAAGCCGTGGGCAGGACGGCGCTCTTGCCCCCGCCGCCAGCGATGCGCGGGTAGGTGGAGGCCTCCACTCCACCGTTGCCTGGCGATCGGCTATGTCGGCTGGTCCTACGGCACCAACTCCTCCGGCGCCCTCATCGCCGTCGAATGCCTCGACCAATCGCACCCCAAGGACCCGCACCCCTACTGGGACCTGCCAGCGTCCTCGCCGAGCTCACCTGCGCCCACCGGAGCGCATAAGCCGCACGGCGTCCAAGCCGAGGGCCTTTCCCAGTCGCTGGTCGTCGGCACCACCAGCGACAACCCCGTACCCCTTCGGAGGCACCAGTGCTGCGCACGCGGCAAGGACGCCCGACGATGGCACCATGACTCACCGGCTGCGCTTCGAAGACCTCGGGTTCCTTGAACGCGCACCCGTCCGGCAAACATGCGTCCGAGACCTCCACATCCCGGCGCACCTTCTCTTCGAACAGCTCGCCGCCCGACCGCAGCACTGGCCACGCTGGCTCAGCTTCGCGCGTGACTGCCAGTACCAAGGAGCACCTCCATACGGCGTCGGCACGATGCGGCACCTGCGTGTCGCCGGCGGCCTGCGCTTCCATGAGGTCGTCATAGCCTGGGCCCCGGGCGAACGCTTCGCCTACCGCATTGAGGAAACGAACGCGCCCGGCATCGCCGCGATGGTTGAAGAGTGGAAACTGACCCCGCTGTCCCAGACACAGACCCGGGTCAGCTGGACCATGGCAGCCGACGGCCCCCGGCCCGTACGTCTATTGATGCGCGCCGGCCGCAGTCGTGTGGACAAGACCTTCGGCAAAGCGATGCAGCAACTGGACCGCATGCCACGCTCACCACAGTAAAGACCCTTCAGCCTCAGTAGCCTGGCACGCACTCAGCATCACCGGCGCCGCAGTGCGCCACCGCCTGTCGGAGACCTCGCCCGCAGGAGGACCGCAGTGTCCAGCCACGCGTCCCTGTCCGCCGACAGCCGAATTGCGCGGGTTACCCGTCAGCGGTGCTGAGGGCCGGCCCGGTGATGGACATGTTGCCGCTGACCGGGGCGATCTGTGAGACGGTCACGTTCTCGAAGGTGAGTGTGCGGGTGGGAACAGCGGGGTGAGCGAGCCACGGGGGCAGGGCGTCGGGTGTGACGGTGACGCTGCGGTCCGCCGGGGGCGGAGCGCCGCCCAGGCCGATCAGTGTGCCGGACAGCTTCTGTGTGTACAGAGTCACCACGTCCTTGCCCGTGACCGTAGATGTGGTCGTGGGCTTGGCCCGCAGGCGCATTGCCGAGCTGCCGCGGCCCACCGTCAGGTCGAGATCGCCGATGTCCAGCGACCGTACGGTGAACTTCAGGGCCCGCTCGGACCCGGCCGCAGTCCGCAAGGTGACCACGCCGTGGAAGGCACTGTCGTGGAGCACGAGTCTGCCGGCACGCAGTATCCAGGGGGTGTCCGCCGGGCGGGTCGGCGGCTGGTCGGTCGGCGTGCCGGTCCAGGCTGATGTCTTGGAGGTGCCGATGCCGTCGGCGAGTCGCGCCTTCGAGGCCGCTGGTGTGGCGAGCGGAAGGACCACAGACAGTGCGGCTGCTGCCAGCGCGCAGGCGAGGCGTCTTCGCAGGCGGCGGGTCTCGCGGTTCTTCATCGCGCTGCCCAGATGGCCGGGCTCGGGTTCCTGTCCGCTTGCTGCACGACCGGTCAGGTCGTCACTTCTCAATGTGCTCCTCACCCGCGGGGATGGTCGTTGGTGCACGGTTCGTTGCAGGCTGCGGCTCGGCGGTGCCCGTCGGAGGGATCCAGGCACAGGCCAGGGATCCGCCGATCAGGCCGCAGAACAACCCGATGAGGAGGCCCCCGAAATTGGCGACGGGAAACGAGACGAGGGCAAGCAGAATGACCGTGATCCCGGCGAGCACGCGCACCTGCTGGTGGTACCAGAGGGACATGCTCAGGGCCACGAGGAGGACCCCGATGATCAGCGACCCCGAGCCGCCAACGGTCGACAGTGCCAGTGGGATGGCGCCGAAGTTCAGGTTTGCGTACGGGATGTAGATAATGGGCAGCCCCGCTGCGAGCGTGAACAGTCCCGCCCAGAAGGGACGTTCGTTCCGCCAGATCCTGAATCGCTGTCGGGCGTCGGCGGCAGCGACGCGTAAATTCCGACGTCTGCCGAATAGATTGGGGAACACGTGGCCTTTCCATCGTGCGCGGCGGGCGGGTGCATGTGGCGAGCGGGTGCGAGAGGTGCGTGTTCCGTTCCGGGGGTCAGAAGCACTCGTGTTGGCCTGGCTTGAGTTTCACGTCGAGGTCCGGAATGTTGAACGTGGCGGCCGAGACCGCGACCGTGATCGCGTGCACGTCGCTCAGGGTGGCCGAATCCGCCTGTTGGGCAAAGCCGTTGGGATCGAAGAACCGGTTATTCCTGTCCGCCGGATTGATGGGGCCCTTGCTGACGGCTCCGGCCGCCACACCGATGTCGATGCCGTCGAAATTTGCCTGCCCGATCGACAAGGAGGTCGCGTCGAGGAACAAGTTCTTCGCCTGGACCTGGCTTTTTTCGCCGCCAGTGAGTCTGAGCGTGTACGGGCCCAGGACCGGGATCGGGACCACCACTGACAGGCACAGCCCGCTGATTTCCGCACGGCTGGCCCCGGTGACCACGACCGGCACGAGGGCGCCCTTCCTGGTCACGTCCACCATGCCGTAGATGCTCAGTCCATGGGCGTTCAGAGTGTCCACGGACACCGGGAACTTCTGGCCGGAGATGAAGAACGACGCAGCCAGTGCCCCTTCCGCCATGCTGATACCCAGGGCCGCTGCTGCCGTGACGCTGGGGACGAGAACGGCGGCGAAGCGCTTCCAGGAGGTCCTGCCGGCGCGGAGCAGCGAGGCGACGTCCCTCCGTCTAGTGGCGGATCCTAGGCTTCCGGGTGCGGCAGCGGACGGCACTCCAGGTCGGCCAGACGGGTGATGCAGTCTCCGTTGCGGCATCCGGATGACACGCGGTCCAGTGACGTGCTCGATGCCTGCGATCTGCCGACCATCGCTCGAGTGGACGCACGTCAGGTTTCCACGGCGGGTGCCGTGTCCCTTCGACCCCGCACATGCGCGGCGGCAATCCCTCGATGGCCCGGTGATCTCCCCGGGCGAAGGCCGCGTGTCGGGTGCTCTGCAGGGCGCGAGACGACATGGCGACGCGGACCGAACGGGCGTGCCGTGGCCAGGCCCCGCCGCTTCAGCTCCTGGGTGGCCCCACGCGGCGTGTCCTTGCCGACGTCGGTCTGTCGCGCTGCGTCGACCTGTAGAAGGTGGTCACGGGTGCGGTCCTGCGGGATCAGCGGGGCCGTCGCAGACTGGGCCGAGGGCGGCGACGACCGGCCGGGAGGGTCCGGCGGGTGGATCTGGAGGGCTGGTACATGAGCAGTGGCGCCTGGACCGTTGCGGCGGTGGCGGCCGTCACGGCCGCGTACGCGCTGGGCTCGCGTCGGCTGTCCTCGACGCCGTTGTCGTCGGCGATCGTGTTCGTCGGCTGCGGCGTTCTCCTCGGGCCGGCCGTGCTGGACATCGTCGACCTGGAGCAGGACGCCGCGCCGATCGTGGCGCTTCTCGAAGTCACTCTGGCGCTCGTGCTGTTCACCGATGCCATGTCGGTGCGCAGACGGGACCTTCGGACCGGTGGCTTTCTACCCGGTCGTCTGCTGGGTATCGGACTGCCCCTGAGCATCGGAGCGGGCTGGCTCCTTGCGTGGCCTTTGCTGCCGGGGCTGACGATGTGGGAGCTCGCACTTGTCGGTGCCATCCTCGCCCCGACCGACGCCGCCCTCGGGAAGACCGCGATGTCCCACCCGCGGGTCCCGGCGCTCGTACGTCACGGACTAAATGTCGAAAGCGGCTTGAACGACGGCATGGTGCTGCCCTTCTTCATCCTCTTCCTCGCAGCCATTCCGGGCACGCACTACGCTCAGGAGGGCGTTGCGGGTGTCTTCTGGCGGGCCCTGGTGCTGAGCACCGCCATCGGTCTGCTGATCGGGTGGCTGGGAGGCCGGCTGCTGCAGTGGTCCCGGGCCCGGGGGTGGGTCGCGTGGGAGTGGCGGCAGGTCTATCTGCCGGCCGTCGCGGCAGGGGCGTACGAACTCGCCGTCGTGACGGACGGCAGCGGCTTCATCGCTGCCTGGGTGGCCGGCTTCGCCTGCGGGTTCGCCCTGCGCCACTTCCCGGCCGGCGGCGAGAAGGAGAACACGGACCGCACGGCCGAGTTCAGCGAAACCCTCGGGGGACTCCTGGCGGCGATCAGCCTCCTCGTCTTCGGGGCGGTGCTGCTCGGCCCTGCACTGGAGCATCTGAGCTGGCGGATCATTCTGTACGCGGTGCTGAGCCTTACCGTCGTCAGGATGCTGCCGGTGGCCCTCTCACTTGCCGGGAGCGGACTACGGCCCTGCACGGTGGCGTACATCGGCTGGTTCGGGCCACGTGGTCTCGCGTCCGTGGTCCTGGCGCTGCTCGTAGTGGAGGAACACGTTCCGGGGGTGGAACTCCTGGGGAGGGTGGTCGCGATCACCGTCGGCCTCAGCGTTCTCCTGCACGGCGTCTCGGCCGTACCCCTCGCCGAGCGGTACGGCCGATGGCACGAGAAGGCCGCGGCCGCCTCCCCTGATCTGCGCGAGGGCACCCCCGTCCCCGCGCCCCCCGCGCGCCGCGGGCTCGGCCTCCGCGACCGGCCCGAGACGTGACGCGTCGCCACTCGGCGCGGATTCGGCATGTTCGGGACAGTTGGCCCGTCGTTCCCTGAGGGCTCCTCCGCGGGGTACGCGGTCGCTCAGATCTCCAGCCGTAGTCGCCACCAGCTACCTCCCTCGCCCTGGCCCGCTCGGGCACCGGCCCACTCGTCTCGGCCGCTGAACAGTCGAACCACCCCCAAGAGCACCCCGGCGACGACGTTTTGCATGGTGGCAACGGCTTGGAGGGCTTGGACGGCGTGGGCTCGGACATGGGCTACCAGGGCCAGGCAGGAATACCGCCCGGTTCGAATGACGCTCCCCGCCAGCTGGGGCCTCCGCGTGGACCGCGAAGCTCCGCGAGGCGTACGCCAACGACCTCGGCACGGTGACCTCGTTGATCGCGGTCACCGCGAAGTCCAATCGGGCCAAGGCCGATCGGGACCCGGCCGAGTGGCTGCCGCCCACCGCCAGCTACCACTGCGCGTACGTGACCGGCTGGGTGGAGACCAAGCTCCGCTGGGCCCTGGCGGCCGACGATCGTGAGCGGGAGGCGCTGCTGGGCCTTGCCGAGGACTGCCCCGGCGCGACCGTCACCTACGAGGCCGTCCCCTTCAACACCGCGAAGTAGCCGTCCCCCACGTGCAGGCGGGACCCCAGCCGGAAGCGCACTCCTGGGGTTCTTCCTGCGCTCCGCCGCGAAGCTCTGGCAGGGCCGCCTCACCGCGGTGACCGCCGTGATCGTTCTCGCCGTCGCCCTGTGGACCGCTGGCTCCGGACTGCGCCTTGGCGGCTGGTGGCCCACCCCCGCATCTGCGGCACTTGCCGCAACGGCGCCGGCCGAGACAGTGGTGGTAGCGAACGGGACGCAGACCATCACGGTCCAGGCCCGCACCAACTCCTACCCGCCCACCAGCATTACTGCCGCGGCTGGCGTTCCGACGAAGTTGGTTGTGGTCACTCGTGGCACGAACGGCTGCGTCCGCTCCTTCGTCGTCCCCGATCGAGGCGTGCAGGAGATCCTGCCCGTCACCGGTGAGAAGGCCATCGACCTCGCTACCCCCGAGCCCGGGACGGTCGCCTTCACCTGCGGGATGGGCATGTACGGCGGCGAAATCCGCTTCCACCTGCCCGCGGCGCCGACCACCGCTTCCCCCAACTCCACCATCCCCCAGGAGACCGCCCGATGACACTTCGCCTCGAGTTCGCCGTAACCGGCATGCACTGCAGCAGCTGTGGCCTGCTCATCGACGACGAGATCGAAGAACTCCCCGGCGTCGCCGCAAGCACCACCAGCCTGCGCACCGAACGCACCGTCGTGGAACTCGACCGGCCCGTCCCGGCCGAGCAGATCATCGAAGCCATCACCACGGCCGGCTATGCCGCCACCCTGACCGGCTGACCGGGGCCCGCCCTCCCACAGGCCGTAGGTCTGGTGGCACAGCGCGGTGACGGGCTGGTCACGCCATGGGTCGCGCGGCACGGCTCGGCCATGTCCGCGGCTCCGGCCCCGGACCTGGGTGAAGGCCGGACGGGCGCCGCGGTGCGTGGTTCGTGGTGCTCGGCCGGCCCTCTGCCATGGCCGGGGGCTGGGAGATGCTGAGGCACTTGTCCAGGGCAACCCCACGCCGGTGGTCTCCCGCTGATGGCGGAGGGTGCCAGTCGGCACGGGCGGCGGGGCCGTCCGCCCCTTTAGGGGCCCCACCCAGCTCCGGCGGCAGCGGGGTGCTCGCAGAGAGAGCCGCGGCGATGGCCGGCAATGAGGCCGTTTGGGTAGTGATGAGTCGGCGCCCGCAGACACTCTGCATAACCTCGTCATCAGAAGGGCACCGGACAGCTATCCCGTCACCGCTCCGCCGGGCGCGGTGGAAAGGGGTGCTGGATGTCGATGACAAGTCGGCGTGGTCTGGTGGTGAAATCTGCGGGAGCGGTGGCGGCCGCCTTCGTCCCCGGCTGCGGCGCGGCAGGGGTGGACAGGCCGCGGGAGCGGCCGCTCGCCACGATCGACGGGCGCGTGGACTGGGCCGCCTTGCGGGCGCAGTTCCGCCTGGAGCCAGGCTGGGCGAACCTTGCGTTGTTCTACATGGCCTCGCATCCGAAGGTGGTGCGGGATGCGGTGAATCACCTGAGCGCACAGGTCGATGCCAATCCTCTCTCGGTGCCCACGGGGCTGGCGCTGCCCGATGGTCCTACCGGTTGGCCCCGGGTACGCGAGGCGCTCGCGGTCTGTCTGGGAGGCCGGGCCGAGGACATCGCGGTGACGGCGAGCACGAGCATCGGGCTGGGCGTTTTCTACAACGGCGTCGTGACCCGTCCGGGGCAAGAGTTCCTGTTGACGGAGCACGACCACATCGCCCATCGCACCGCCGCCCGTCTGGCCGCCGTCAAGCATGGCAACACGCTACGGCTGGGCTCCTGGTTCGCCGATCCGGCCACCGCGACGGCGGAGGGCATCGCAGCGGCGGTCGGCGAGGCGATTCGCCCGAACACCAGAGTCGTGGGGATCACCTGGGTGCAATCGAGCACGGGGCTTCGGATGCCGGTGCGTGCGGTGGCCGAGGTGGTGCGACGGGCCAACGAAAACCGGAGTCCTGCCGACCGGTGTCTGCTGGTCGTCGACGGCGTGCACGGGCTGGCGGCGATCGACGAGGATGCCGCCGGCCTGGGCGCGGACGTGGTGATCGCCGGAACGCACAAATGGCTGTTCGGTCCAAGGGGAACGGGGCTGGTGTGGGTGGCGCCGGACGTCCTCGACCAGCTGCGGCCCACATTCGTGAGCTTCATCAGCGGCGGGGGAGCAGCGCCTTTGTCGCCCGGCGGGTTCCTGGCGTTCGAGCATGCCTTCGCCCTGCCGGTGGCTGTAGCGCTGCATGAGCAGCTGGGCCGAGCACGCGTAGCCGCCCGCATCACACAGCTGTCGACGCAGGTGAAGCAAGGACTGAGCCGCATCCCCGGGGTCACCGTGCACACCCCTGCCGACGCGAAGCTGTCAGCGGGCATCACCTGTTTCAGCGTGGCCGGACACACCCATCAACAGGTCGTCGACCACGCCGCCACCCACCGCGTGCGGCTGTCCACCTCGACCTACACCCGGATCGGTACCGCCGTGATCAACACTCCAGCCGAGATCGACACCGCCCTCAACCGCCTGGCCGACCTCACCCGCTGAGCCTGGCCCCTGACGCCGGCCCAGTTCCTCGACGTCGTCCTCGGTGAGGAAGCCGCTGCTTTCCAGCGGGTCACTGGTGCTCGGCGCTGGTGTGGTCCTCGTGCTGTGCGGTGGGGGCGGGCGCGGTGCTGTTGGTGGTGTGCAGGGTGAAGGCGGCGGTGCGGACGCTGCCTTGGTGCTTGAAGTCGAGGAAGAGGCGGTAGGCGCCCGGCGTGGGAGCGGTGGCCATGAAGGAGATGCCCGGGCCGGGCTGGGTGGTGCCGTCGCCGGGGGTGCCTTCGGGGTGGACGTGGAGGTAGGCGAGGTCGCCGGAGCGCAGGGCGACGAGGTGGCCGTAGGCGCCGAGGTAGGGCTCGAGATCGGTGACGGGCTTGCCGTTTTTCGCCACGCTCAGCGTCAGGTCGGTCATCTTGCCGGCCGTGAGCGTGCCCTCGAGAGTGACGGTGTAGCCGTCGACTTCGGCCGTGGACTTCTGGGGCGGAAGCTCTCGCGGCTGGTAGGGGCCGGCGACGGCGAGGTCTGCGCCCAGGGTGAGGGGCTTGGCGCCCTGCTTGGCGGGGGTGAAGTCGGCGAAGACGCGGTAGTCGCCTGCCGCGGGCAGGTCGAGGGGAGTGCTCCAGGTCCCGTCCGCCCCGAGGGTGGGGTGGAGATGGCGGAAGGTGTTCAGGTCGCGTGAGGCGACGATGAGGTGCAGGTCCTTGTCGTGGGCCGTGGCGTAGTCGGTGACGGCTTTGCCGGCCTCGTCTTTGACGGCGAAGCGCAGGGGGGTTTCCTGGCCGGCGGCCAGGCGCGGGGTCAGCAGGTCGAGGGTGTAGCCGTCCTGGGAGATCTGCAGTCCGCCCGGGAGTGGCGATGTTGCTGCGGTGTGCTGGTCTGCGTGGTTCATCGCGTTGCTCTCCTGGTGTGTGGCGTGCGGGGCGGTGGGCGTGTTGCCGGTGAGCGGATCGGCCACTGCTCCTATGCCGTAGGCGCCGGTGAAGGCGAGAGCGAGGGCTGCGCCGTAGAGGCCGATCTTGGCTGTGGTGTTCATGGTGTTCTCCCGTGTCGTACGCGGGCCTAAGCGGCGCGCTGAAGGTTTCCGACGATCCCGAGGATACCCCTGGGGGGTATTAATGCAACGGGCGAGAGGAGTTTGCTATTCATACCGGCAGGGGGTATACCTGAAACAGCCGCAGATACCCCCAGGGGGTATCTCCTGATAGATGTTGGAGAACCAGATGTCTTCGTCCTGCTGCTCCCCGAACAACACCTGCTCCACCGCCGCGCAGTCGTCGGTGGCCGTGGACGGCGTCCGCACCGTGTATGCGGTGTCGGGTATGACCTGCGGTCACTGCAAGGACGCGATCACCAAGGCGGTCGGCGCCCTGGACGGCGTCAGCCGCGTCGAGGTGGACCTCGCCTCCGGCCAGGTCACCGTGGTCAGCGCCGCCGATCTCGACGACCAGGTGATCGCCGTCGCCGTGGACGACGCCGGCTACGAGGTCACCGGCCGCACGGCCTGACCCGTCCCTCCACCTTCTTCTCCGTTCCGGGCCGCGGGGGCCCATGCAGGGCCCCAGCCGTCCGCCGCCACCAGGAGCACGCATGAGCACCGCCACCGCCACCGCCACCGCCACCGTCGCCAGCGCCGGCGCCGCCGAGGTCGAGCTCGCCATCGGTGGCATGACCTGCGCCTCGTGCGCGGCCCGGATCGAGAAGAAGCTCAACCGCATGGACGGCGTGAGCGCGACGGTCAACTACGCCACCGAGAAGGCCAAGGTCACCTACGACTCCTCGGTCTCGGTCGCGGATCTGATCGGCACGGTGGAAGCCACCGGCTACACCGCCCGCGAGCCCGAACCGCCCGCAGCATCCGCAGGCGGTGCCGGCCAGGGGGGCACCGAGGGCGAGGGCGCGGACGAAGCAGGCGCACTGCGGCCGCTGCGCCAGCGCCTGATCACCGCGGTCCTGCTGTCCGTGCCGGTCATCGCGATGGCCATGGTCCCGGCCCTGCAGTTCGACTACTGGCAGTGGCTCTCCCTGACCCTGGCCGCGCCCGTGGTCACGTACGCGGCCTGGCCGTTCCACAAGGCCGCGTTCACCAATGCCCGGCACGGCGCCGCCACGATGGACACCCTGATTTCGGTCGGGACGTCGGCGGCGTTCCTGTGGTCGGTGTGGGCGCTGTTCTTCGGCACGGCCGGCACGCCCGGTATGACGCACCCGTTCGAGCTGACCATCGCCCGCTCCGACGGCTCGGGGAACATCTACCTGGAGGCCGCCGCCGGCGTGACGGCGTTCATCCTGGCGGGCCGCTACTTCGAGGCCCGCTCCAAGCGGAAGGCCGGCGCCGCGCTGAAGGCGCTGCTGGAGCTCGGCGCGAAGGACGTCACCGTCCTGCGCGGCGGCCGCGAGGAGCGCATCCCCACGGCCGAGCTGCGGGTGGGAGACCACTTCGTGGTGCGGCCGGGCGAGAAGATCGCCACCGACGGCACCGTGATCGAGGGCTCCTCCGCGGTGGACGCCTCCATGCTCACCGGCGAATCCATCCCCGTCGAGGTGAGCGTGGGCGACTCCGTCACCGGCGCGACCCTCAACGCCGGCGGCCGCCTCGTCATCGAGGCCACCCGCGTCGGCGCCGACACCCAGCTGGCGCGGATGGCGAAGCTGGTCGAGGACGCGCAGAACGGCAAGGCCGCAGCCCAGCGCCTCGCCGACAAGATCTCCGCTGTGTTCGTGCCCGTCGTCATCGCCCTCGCGCTCGGCACGCTCGGGTTCTGGCTGGGTAACGGCGCGGGCTGGACCGCCGCGTTCACCGCAGCCGTCGCCGTACTGATCATCGCCTGCCCCTGCGCCCTGGGCCTGGCCACACCGACCGCACTGATGGTCGGCACCGGCCGCGGCGCCCAGCTCGGCATCCTCATCAAGGGCCCCGAGGTCCTGGAGTCGACCCGTAAGGTCGACACCATCGTCCTGGACAAGACCGGCACCGTCACCACCGGCAAGATGGCCCTCCTGGCCGTCCACACCGCCGCCGGCGCCGAGGAGACCGAGGTCCTGCGGCTGGCGGGTGCGCTGGAGCACGCTTCCGAGCACCCCATCGCCCAGGCCGTCGCGACCGGTGCCGCCGACAAGGTCGGCTCCCTGCCCGCTCTGGAGGACTTCGCCAACATTCCCGGACTCGGCGTCCAGGGGATCGTCGAGGGCCACGCCGTTCTCGTCGGCCGCGAGAAGCTCCTTGCCGAATGGGCCATCACCCTGCCCGCCGCCCTGAAGGAGGCCAAGGACCGGGCCGAGGCGGCCGGGCGGACCGTGATCGCGGTGGCCTGGGACGGGGAAGCCCGCGCGGTCCTGGAGGTCGCCGACGCCGTCAAGGACACCAGCGCCGAAGCGATCATCCGGCTCAAGGCTCTCGGACTGACGCCGATCCTGCTGACCGGCGACAACCAGGCCGTCGCCGAGGCGGTGGCCGCCGAGGTCGGCATCGAGCAGGTCCTCGCCGAGGTGATGCCCGAGGGCAAGGTCGACGTCATCAAGCGCCTCCAGGCCGAAGGCCGCTCGGTCGCCATGGTCGGCGACGGGGTCAACGACGCGGCCGCCCTCGCCCAGGCCGACCTCGGCCTGGCCATGGGCACCGGCACCGACGCCGCGATCGAAGCCGGCGACCTGACCCTGGTCCGCGGCGACCTGCGGGCGGCCGCCGACGCGATCCGCCTGTCCCGCAAGACGCTGGGCACCATCAAGTCCAACCTCTTCTGGGCCTTCGGCTACAACGTCGCAGCCCTCCCCCTGGCCGCCGCCGGCCTGCTCAACCCGATGATCGCCGGAGCCGCCATGGCGTTCTCCTCGGTCTTCGTCGTCGGCAACAGCCTGCGCCTGCGCTCCTTCCGCGCCGGCAGCTGAGCCCCCGCGCCCGCAACTGCCCCGCCCGGCCCACCCCCGGGCGGGGCACCGGCACATCCGAGGTGGCAGCGGCGGAACACATCACCGCACCCCGTCGTTACACCTATACCCCCCCGGGGTAATCAGTGAAGGGAAGGGATCGCCGTGCACGGCTACACCGCCAACAAGGACGACGTCCTCAAGCGACTGCGCCGCATCGAAGGCCAGGTGCGGGGCCTGCAGCGCCTGGTCGAGGAGGACACCTACTGCATCGACATCCTCACCCAGGTCAGCGCCACCACGAAAGCGCTGCAGTCCTTCGCTCTGACGATGATGGACGACCACCTCCACTCCTGCGTGGCCGACGCCATCGCGCAAGGCGGCGACCAAGCCCAGGACAAGATCGCCGAAGCGTCCCAGGCGATCGCCCGCATGGTCCGCTCCTGAGTCACCACGGACCTGCCCGGCGATGGTCAGCGCGGTGCGGCCTCGCCGCATGCGGCGGTGACCAGCCATGAGCTGCTGCGCAGCCAGACCGCCCCGTCCGACTCGTAACGGCCCAGGGCGGCGGTCAGCGTCCGGCGGGCCTGGGTCTGCTGCTGCGGGGTGACCTGGCTGAGCAGGTGGCGTCCGGGGCCGGAGTCCAGTAGGAACGCAGCGGCGTCTTGCGCGTCGGAGCCCCAGTTGCCCGGCACCTCGATGCGCTGTACGTCGACATCGGTGAACCCGCCCGCGGTGACCAGGGTGCGGATGCGGTCGGGGTCGGTGAGGGAGAACATGCCGGGGCCGCCGGCCTTGCCGAAGCCGCCGAGCGGCACGATGGCCTCCAGCGAGGACAGCGCCTCGAGCCACTGGTTGGCCTCGGCTTCGGCCGCGCAGATGAAGGCCAGCCGGCCGTCGGGGCGCAGCGCGTGGTGGAGGTTGGCGAACGCGGCGACGGGGTCGGCGAAGAAGGTCATGCCATACCGGCTGATGACCGCATCGAAGCCCCCGGCGTCGAACGTGTGCACTTGCGCGTCGCCCTGGACGAAGGAGACGTTCTCCACCCGCTCCCGTACGGCGCTTTCGCGGGCCTTCGCCAGCATCGGGCCGGACAGGTCCAGCCCCAGTGCGCGGCCCCGGTGGGCACGCCGGGCCGCGAGCCGGGTGGTGCGGCCGGCCCCGCAGCCTACGTCCAGCACAGCATCGGTTTCCGTGATGCCCGCGGCGTCCAGGAGGGGCTGGTTGAAGCCGTCGTTGACGGCGTCCCAGCGGTCCTGGCTGCGGGCCCACTGCTCGCCCTCGTATCCGTTCCACGCCTCGGCCTGCGCGGTGTTGGCGAAATGAGCCATGGGTGACTCCCTCCCACCGGGACGCAGCACGGCGCCCCGGCCCTAGTATGGGCAAGTGCCCAAACAGTATGGGCGGATGCCCATACTTGCAATGGGGCTGAGGGAAGGGGCGGTTGTGTCACCTCGTGGAGTGGCGATTCCGGATTTGCGCGAGCGGTTGTTCGCGGCCGCGGAGCGGGTGGTGGCCCGCGACGGCGCGGCGGCCTTGACCAGCCGCGCAATCACCGCGGAGGCTGACTGCGGCAAGGGCGTCCTGCACACGCATTTCACCGGCCTGGACGAGTTCGTCGCCGAGCTGCTCCTGGACCGGTTCGCGCGCAGCGCCCGCCAAGCCGAGGCGCTGGAGGCAAAGGTGGGCGAAGGCACGGTCGCCGGCAACCTTCAGAAGGTCGGCCTCGACCTGCTGGAGGCGCTGCCTGCGGCGGTGGTGGGGCTGGCGATGACTCGACCGGCAGCCGCACAGCACACCCGGGAGGGGTTCCAGTCCGGCGCGCCCGCCTTCGACGCCATCCAGCACGCCTTCACCGCCTACCTGCAGGCCGAGCAGCGCGACGGCCGGCTGGCCGCCGGCGCCGACACCGCCACCATCGCGCTCGCGCTGGTCGGCACGGTTCACCACCTGCTGATGACACGCGTTCCCGGACAGGGAGAGGACGCGGAGGCGACCACGCGGCGGCTGCTGGCCGTTCTGCTCGGCGGCGCCGGGCAGCCGTCGAGGGTATAGCCCTCGGGCCCAGGGCAAGGTGCCGACGCCCTGGCCCTGGTGGCCCCTGCCGGGTGCTAGTCCGACAGGGGGTGATGCCGGAGGGCGGGCAGGTCAGTGTCCTGTGTTGTTGTGGTCCGGGCGGTGGACGGTGGTCCAGGTGCGGCCGCCGTCCTTGGACTCGTGGACGGCGTCACTGGTGTCGGCGGCCAGGAGATGGGTGGGGCTGGCCGCGGTCAGGACGGCCGGCCGTGCACCCTCGGGGAGGCGGCCGCGCTCGGTCCAGGACGTGCCGTCGCTGCCGGTCAGGATTGTGCCGTCGGCGGCCAGCGCGATCAGCTGGTCGGCTGCGGGCTGCTTCACGGCGGCCAGAACCGGCGTGCCGGGAACCGTCTGGAAGGTGGCCCCGCCGTCGGTGCTGTGCGCCAGTCCGTCGCGGGTGGTCGCCCACACCTTCTGCGGTGTCCCGGCGTGGGCGGCGAGGTCACCGGCCCCGATCTTCGCGCGCCGCTCCCAGGTGGCGCCGGCGTCCGTGCTGGCCCAGATCTGCGAGGTCTGGCTGTCCAGGCCGTAGAGGGTCGGGCCGGCCTGCTGGAGGGAGTGGAAGTCGGCTTGGCCTGCGGCGGAGACGGTGGTCCAGGTCTGTGCGGCGTCGGTGCTGCGGATCAGACCCAGGTGCGGTGAGGTGGCAGTGGGGTCGGTGGGGGAGGGGTGGCCGCTGGCGAGGAAGGTACGCGGGCCGGTGACGGTGAAGCCCATCGTGTCCTGGTAGCGGTCGGCGACCCGTACGGCGCCGGCGGGGGTGAGGCGGAAGACGCCGAGATGTCCGGCGGCGTAGAGGGTGCCGTCGGCGGGGTCCACGCCGAGACCGTGGAGGTGCCCGGTTCCGGGGTCGGCATCGTCGGCCTTGGTCGAGCCGGCCTTGGTCTGGGCGGGCGTGGTGTCGGTGGTCGAGCAGGCGGTCAGCAGCAGGCTGGTGGCTGCGGTGGCCGCGAGCGCGGGTATGCGGAAGCGGATGGTCATGGGTGAGGTCCAGAACGCTCGAGGGGGAGGAAGAGGGTCTGCCGGGGTGCGGGCAACCGTTGGCGGCTGCCCGCACCGCAGTAGGCAGGTCAGCTCTTGCCGAGGAGGGCGTTCATCCGGGCGATCTCGGCGCTCTGGGAGGTGATGATCGCGGCGGCCATGTCCTTGGCGGGCTGATAGGCGCCCTCGGACTGCTCGGTCTTGGCCATGGCGACGGCGCCTTCGTGGTGCTTGACCATCAGCTTCAGGAAGGCGGTGTCGAACGCCTTGCCCGAGGAGGATTCCAGCTGCTTCATCTCCTCGGCTGTCATCATCCCGGACATGTCGTGCCCGCCGTGGCCCCCTCCCGCGGCCGGGACCTGCTCGCCCCAGGACGTCAGCCAGCCGGACAGGGTCTTGATCTCCGGGTCCTGGGCCTTCTTGATCTCGTCGGCCAGCTTCTTCACCTCAGCCGCCTCGGCGCGGTTCGCGGCGAGGTCGGCCATCTCGATGGCCTGCTGGTGGTGGGGGATCATCCCCTGGGCGAACGTCACGTCGGCGGCGTTGTGGTTGCCCTGCTGCGCCGGTGCGCTGGCGGGGGCGGACGGCGAGGCGGCGTTGTGGCCGTTGTGGGCGGCGCCGCTGTCGTTGCCGTTGCCGCCGCAGGCGGCGAGGACGAGGGCGGCGGTGGTGGCGGCGGCCGCGGCAGTGGCGCGGCGGATCAGGGAACGCTTGGTCATGGTGCAACTCCTGCTGTGGAGCACGCGTAGGCGTGCGGAGGTAAGGGGGCGAGAGGCTCGCCGGCCTGGGGCCGGGCATGCCGGGGCCGCCCTATATGTGCAGGAGTTGCAGTTCGCTCAGTGACGGCGGTGCCCGGCCGCAGGCGGTGGCGCCGGGGGTGATCCCGTGGGTGAGGACCGCCTGGCTCTCGGCGTGGCCGGGCAGGACCGCGGGGGCGGGCAGGACGGGGGCGCCGGCTGTGACGGCGGCCGCGCAGGTCGCATCGGCGTGCTCGGTGTGTCCGCCCTGTCCGCTGCCGGCCGGGTCGTCGGCGTGGACGCAGCCGTCCGAGCACGCGGTGCCGGAAGTGGCCGCCTGGTCGTGGTCGGCGGCCGGCGCGTGGTGGGAGGTGACCGCTGCGTGCGCGCCCGCCGGCTGAGGGGCGGGCCCCAGGCCGTGCATGGCCACAAGGCCGGTGAGCACGGCAAGGACCAGGAGCAGGTAGGAGCGCAGCCCGAAGGGCTCACCGCTCGCATCACCTGGCCGCCATATCCGCATCGTAAGCAGCCCTCTTCGCGGGGGGCGAGGCGAGGTGGGCCGACTGCTCATTGAGGAATACCCCCATGGGGTATACCGTTCCTGCAATCGAAGTCATACCCCCCAGGGGTATAAAGGATTCCTGTCTTTGGGGAGCGGGTCATGGAAGCCGTCAATCCGCGTCGCTGGTGGGCCCTCGGGGTGCTTGCCGCCGCACAGTTCATGGTGATCATGGACACGTCGATCATCGGAGTGGCGCTGCCCGAGATGCAGCGCGATCTGGGGTTCTCGCAAGGGGACCTGCAGTGGGTGTTCAACGCCTACGTCATCGCCTTCGGCGGGCTGCTCCTGCTGTGCGGGCGCCTGTCGGACCTGCTGGGTGCCCGGAAGGTGTTCGTGGCGGATGGGGCGTCCTGATCGCCGGCTCTGTCGTGGCCGCGGCACCCCAGAGCGCGTGGGTGGAGGTCGCCGGCCGGGCCGGGCGGGGTCCTCCACAGCCCACTGGGCGATGTCGAGGTAGAAGGCACGGATCAGGAGCATGTCCGACTTGTAGTTGGTCCGCAGGGCCTTGCCCTCGTGGACGCTTCCGTCGGGCAGTGTGACGGTGGCGGTCTTGTAGCGGCGCGGTCCTTCCAGGAACGTGCCACTTGCGGACTCAGGCGCAGGTGGTCGATGCCCGGATGATGCAGCTCAAGGTCGCGCCAGAAGTAGCTGGCGAGGACTCGGGCCAGGTGGCGCAGGGTGGAGTAGTCGAGCGCGGGCTGGCGTTCTTTGAGGTAGTCAACCAAGAGATCACGCACGGGCGTGCAGGCGATGCGGTAGCGGTCGACGAGCTGGTCAATGGTGAGCTGGCCGCGGGCGCTGCGGAACGGACGGATGGTGGCCGGCGCGTCAGCAGGGAACTGGCCGAGTCCATGGAGGACCTCGTAGAACAGGGAAGCGGCGTACGTCTGGCGCTGCACCGTCCCTTGCACGTCGACCACCTCGACGCAGTCCCCCACCGTGATGTCGCCCAGCAAGCCGCCCTTGTTCGCCATGATGACGGACACCTTGTGGAGGGCCCGCCCGCCGAGCGCTGGCCGCACCGTGCGCTCCGCGACGGCCTCTCGCATCCGGGTGATCCCCTCCGGGTCGCGGCAGCGCTCCATCGCCAACGTGAGATGGGTCGAGCCATTGGAAGATCCAGCGCATGCCGGGCCGGATCACGTCGGCACAGATCAGAGCCAGCATCCCGGCAGCCAGGTCGGTCCGGTCATGAGCGGCCGCTCGACCTTGGGAGGCCAGCCATGAGACAGGACGATCCATCCACCTTCAGTCTCCAACCGATTCCACGTCACTGGCCTGCCATCGTTCCTGCCACGAGCTGCCCGGGAAGGTGGCTAGCCAGCCCAACAGGTGCTCTGCTCCACGAACTCGATGCCGATCTTTGTGTGTATGGCGAAACGGCGGTTGATTCAACACATCCAAAATCTCGGAGTTACTCCGCAGGGTGCCCGCCCAGTAGCCAGCACCTGCCCTCGCGGGGAAACGCCCTCGCAGCTCGATCACGCTCTGCCCGCTTTGTGCCCGTGCACAGGGAATGGATGTGGCCGCTCTCGTCGGCGCAGTGATCGTGGCGTTCACCGGAGTCCTCCAAACAGCACATCCAGGGCCGCCGGGTTGTAGCCGTCCGCTGGCGGGGCCGGTGTTGGACGCGCCGCTTCGCGGGCTCGGCGAACGTGGTGGCCTCTGACCTTGGCGATCACCTCGTCGGGGCTGGGCGTCAGGTACACCTGAGTGGTGCTGAGTCGTGCATGGGCGAGGACCCACTGCACATCGGTGAGAGCCAGCTGCGGGTCTTCCGCCATCCGGTACGAGGCCGTGTGTCGAAGGTCGTGCAGCGTCCAGTTGGCTCCGAGTAGCTCATTCGCACGGTCAAACATGGCCCGGGCTGCGGCGTAGCCCAATGGTCGCCAGGGTCGGCGCAGCGTCCACCACAACGGAAAGCGCCGACCACGCGGGACACCCTTTGCCCAGGCCTCCTCCTGGTATCGCATTCGCGGCAGGTGAGCAGTTCCTCCGAGCGCACGCCGCTCGACACCCAGAACGCGAGTAGGGACCGGTCGCGGTGGGACCGCAGCCCCGCGAACAACGCGTTGAACTTCTCATCTGGGATGCGCCGCGGGATGCGTTTGGGCACGGTCGGCCGGTACCGACCAACGCGCTCCTTGCGGAACTCCTCCATCGGGTTGTGGTGCGCATGCGCACGACCGGAGGCACGGGAGCGGTGCAGCGGGAACGGGTTGATGATCGGCCCGTTGCCCGCTTCGAGGTGGAAGTCGTAGAAGGTCCGTACCACGGTCTCGTTGTGCGCGCGGGTACTCGCGGCGAACTTTCGGCCCGGCGACGGCTTTCCCGTGACCGGATTGACCTCGCCTGCTCCCGCCCGCACTGCTCCTGGAATAACCGGCACGACACCTGCGGCCCGCGAGGCGTCGCCGACGTGCCTCCAGTGCACACGCACCGGCTTGTCCACGAGACGCAACCAGCGGGCGAAGTCCCGGGCATCGGCTCGCTCTGCTCGGTCCCACTCAATGCCGACCGCCCAAAGGAACCGGTACCAGCGCAACAAGTCCATCCCGTACGAGCGGATCGTCTTCGCAGGCCGCTGTGCGGCCTGCATCTCCGCGAAGAACAGCGCGACCGGTTCCTCTGCAGCTCCGACAGGATTGATCAGTTGGTATGGCTCACTGGCCCGCCCCGTCTCCTCAAGCCGGCCGACCAGCGGCACGACCAAGGACACAGGGTCACGTACGACCACACGTTCATCCCTCATGGCCGCACTAACGCACGATGGCGACACAGGTCACTGACCTGCGAAAACTCCCCTTCTAGTTCGGTCAACAGGGCGCGCCGGCCGGGAGCGCCACGACGGCGTTCGGCAGTTGGCCGAGGAAGGCGAGCGCGGCGATCTGGGTGGTGGAGGCGTTGAGTTCCAGTACGGCCAGGGTGGGGAGGGCGACGGTGCTGACCGCGGATCCGGACAGGCTCACGCACTCGCTGGCGACCAAGCGGCGAAGATCCGGGGAGGTGACTTTCGCGGCCTTGGCCGTCTGGGTGGAGGTCGTCACCCGGCCTCACCGCCCGGCAGTTCCGGGGCGATCACGTTGACGTAGAGCCGGCCGGTGGAGAAGTGGGTGAGGACCGCGTGGGTGAAGGGGTGGCAGTCGGGCGGCGGAGCGGCCGGGTCGACCCACACCAGCTCGGTGTGCGTGCCCGGCTCGCGGTTGTACGGGGTGCCCTCCCACTCACGCACCGTGAAGGCGGCGCCGATCACCCGCTCACCGTCCGCCGCGTGGAAATGGAGCAGCTGGCAGAACCGCAGGCGGTCCGGGCTGATGTGGATACCGACTTCCTCGGCGAGCTCGCGCGCCGCTCCATCGTCGAGGAACTCGCCGTCCTCAAGGCGCCCTCCGACGACCGTGAGCATTCCGGGGGAGTGCCACGACGTCGCCTGGTGCCGGACGGTCAGGATCCGGCCGTCGCCGGGACGCTGGAGCAGGACCATGACGTTCCCGATACTCCGGTGTACGGCGTTCACAGCCGGCCCTCCCTCATGAGCCGGTCCAGGCCCCGCCGGCCCCGGGCAGCGACCTCGGCGTCGCCGTTGTCCGGGCCCCAGGCCAGGCAGTTGACCGCGTCCAGCGCGGTCAGGCAGCGCAGCGCGTGCCGCTCGGCGTCGGACAGCTCCCGCCCGTAGGACCGGTACCGGGAGCCGGATTCCTTGATCATCAAGCCCTCGACGCCTGCCGCTCCCCACGCCGGGTCCAGCCAGGTGCGGGCCGTCGCGGCATCGGCGGTCTGCGGGCACAGCGCCCAGGGCGCCGCGAGTCCGAGGGACGCGAAGAGGTTCTCCAGCGCGCTCCTGCGCTGGTGCAGGGGCTGGTCCATGAGGACGGTGCCGGAGAGCTCGAGCAGATCGAAGGTGATCAGGTGGGCGGGCTGCTCCCGGGCGGCGTGCTCGGCCCTGGCGCCGCGGAGCCGGGCCCGGTGCTGCAGTGCGGTGAAGTCCAGCCTGCCGTTGTGCCAGACCACCAGCTCGGCGTCGACGACCGCCTCGACGCCGAGCGCGGCCGCGGCTCGGGTGATCTCCGGGAAGGCCGGGCCAAGATCGGCGCCGCGCCTGGACTGGAGGTACGGCTTGGGGCCGGTGAACACGAGGGCGCGGAACCCGTCCGCCTTCTGCTCGAACAGCACCGGCCTTCCCCCGGACGACGGCAGAGCCGTCACGGAGCGGGCCAGCATCGGCTCGACCGGCGGTGAGAGGTGCACTCTCCACTCCTACGCCTTCCGCGCCCCGCCCGCCCGCACGCCGCGCGGCCCGCGGTTCACCAGGTGCGCAGCAATCGGGCGGGAGGTGCTTGCCGGCCCCGGCCCGCGGCTGACGGACGACGGCGGTTTGCCGGTCCCAGAGGGCGGCGCGGCCAGGGTCCGGTCACAGGAGTCGCGTGCCTGTCAGATCCCGCACCTAGGCTGTTGCATAGATCGATCAAGGAGCGGGGCAGTGCGAATAGAGCGTCACCAGGTGGGCGAGGCGGCCGTGTCGGCAGCGCGCGAGGACTTCACCAACCGCATCGGGGGTCAGGTGCGGTCCATGTCGAGGGGCGGCCGGATGGCCACCTACGAGTGGCAGTCGATCGCTGACGAGTTCCTCGACTACCTGGGCACCCTGTCCGTCGACACGCCCGATCTCAACACCTCGGAGGCCAGGGCCGCCCTCAAGGACGCCTCCGAGGCCGCGGCCGGCGCCGTCGCGTACGCGGCTTACCACCCGCACTGCAGCTTCAACGTCTTCCTGGAGTACGTGAACTTCGGCATGAGCTACGACCCGGGTGATGACGCACCCGAGGAGAGCGTCACGCCCGGGGAGTGGATCGACGCGCTCTGCCTGTCGGTCCTTCGGGACAAGACCAAGTGGCACGGCGAGGAATTCACCTTCGCCCGGCAGAAGTTCGCCGAGCAGGCGAAGGGAACGCCCGTCGGCGAGCTCGCCACGGGGTTGATGGCCGTGGCCCTGGACGACGCCGGCGACGGGGAGTACCCCCCGAGTGCACAGGCCAAGCTGGCTGACGTCGACGCGGCTCTGGACCGGGTCCGTACCCGTGCGGCGGAGACGGGCGAGCCCCTCCTGGACCAGCCGAACGGCCTGGCGCTGCGGACGCTACGGGCGCTGGCCGCCGAGGACCGCCCGGGATTCGACGCCGCGCTGGCCGAGCTCCTGGTCAGGCACAGCGCCCTGCACGGTCCGGCGGACTCCCCGAGCAGCCTGCTCCCGCTCGTGCCCATCGCCCTGGCCGCGATCGCGTACCGGACGCTGGGCTGGGCACCCGCCGTTCACACCGACTACCTCCCGCACGCGCTGGTCACCGGCTTCGAGACCCGGGGCCCCCGGGTCGGAGGGCTCGGCCGCAACCGGCGGCCGGACGCGGTCGCCGCGCTCGCCGCGGGCCCGCTGGTGGTGGAGCGGCCCGCCTGTGAGCGCGAGGGGATCCCGCGGATCGAGGCCATGTACGAGGAACACCTCCACGAAGCGTTCGCTCCCGTCGACGGCAAGCCCCTTGCTGTCTGGCATCTGGGCAGCGTGCTGGAGGACCAGCAGCGCCTGTTCCAGTGGCGGGCGGGAAATTCCGGCGACGTTGCGGACGCTCAGCTCGCCACTCTCCGGCTGGCCTCTCAGATGGGGGCGGCCCTGTTCCGCGTCGCGCTGGCGGAGCCGGACACCGAGGTTGAGGTGTCCATCGGCGGGCGCACCCTGCGCTACCCCGCCAAGCGGGGCAGGGAAGCCGGTGCCGGGTACTGGCAGATGGCCGTCGCCTTCGCCCTGATCACCGGCGTGCGCGAGGACCTCGCGCCCCTGGTCCTCACCGGCCCCATCTTCGCTGGCCCGGACGGCTCCGCCTTCACCGCGTACCGCGAGGCCCTCCACGCCTACCTGAAGGGCACTGATCCCGAGGCGGCCGCGCAGCGGGCGCTTCAAGAGGCCGAGAAGGCCAAGGACTGGGGCTTCGCGATGCCGCCGGCCGTGCTGCTCTCTCAGCTGGTGGAGGGTGACGAGGAGAGCTTCAACCTGGCCCTGGCCGACGCGCTGGAAGCCCACCGCGCGTACTACGAGGTCGCCGACCGCTCCGACTCTCCCGAGGTCTCCGTCAACCTCGACGTCCTCGCGCTGGCCTGCCACGCCCGCCGCCGCGGCTGGGCTATCCGCGTGGAGTCCCCTTACCTGCCGCAGTACCTCCTGCGGGCGGCTGAACCCTTCTAGGGTGCGCCCCACGCTCCGCCCCGGAAGCCTTCGAAGTCGCCTGACCGTCTGCTCCTGGGGCTGCTAGCGTTTGTGTCGTGGAAGGCCGAGGCGCCGCCTTCCGCTTAGTACTGCAACGGCGTTTGGCGTGACTGGTGGCCAGGTTGGTCGTTGGTCTGGTTACGGGTGGGGTTCTTGGTGATGTGAGGGCGTGGGCGGCGGGTCTGGGTGAGGTGCATGAGCGGTTCGTGCACCGGTTTGCCCGATCGGAGCCACGTGAATCAGCGCTGGCGTATATGCGGGGACTGGTATCTCCGCTGGAGCGGAAGAAAGGCTGGACGCTCGCGGAGGAAGCAGGGCATGGGGGCCCGGACCGTATGCACCGGCTGCTGAACCGGTGCGACTGGGATGCCGATGAAGTCCTCGACGACGTCCGCGACTACGTTGTCGAGCATCTCGGTGACCCTGAGGCGGTACTGATCGTGGACGACACCGGGTTCCTGAAGAAGGGCGTCCGGTCGGCCGGGGTCCAGCGGCAGTACTCGGGAACGGCGGGCCGCACGGAGAACTGTCAGGTCGGTGTCTTCCTCGCCCATGCCGGCGAACGTGGTCGTACGTTGATCGACCGCCGCTTGTATCTGCCCACGTCATGGACCGATGACCGGGAACGGTGCCGGGCCGCGGGCATCGAGGACACTGCCGTCTTCGAGACGAAGGTGGTCATCGCCAAGGCGATGGTCCGCCGGGCGATCGCGGCGAGGATTCCGTTCCGGTGGGTGACCGCGGACACCGCTTACGGCTTCTCTAAGGGCTGGCGCTCGGAGCTGGAGCGGGCGGATGTCTTCCACGTCATGGCCACCACCCGGCACGACACCGTCGTCACCCGCTGGGCCATGGACCATCCGGTTCACGACCTGTTTCCCGGTCTGCCACGGCAGAAGTGGAAGCGTCGATCCTGCGGCAACGGCGCCCACGGCCCGCGGGTCTACGACTGGGCACGCGTGGAGGTCCGCCCCTGGCACCGCGAGGACCGCCGACACTGGGTGATCGCCCGCCGCAGCGTCAGCCGGCCGGACCAGATCTCCTACTACATTGCGTACTGCCCGGCCGAGACCACCCTCGACGAGCTCATCCGCGTCGCCGGCAGCCGGTGGGCCATCGAGGAATGCTTCCAGACCGCTAAGCAGGAATGCGGCCTGGACGACTACCAGGTCCGCCGCTACCCCGGCTGGCACCGCCACATCACCCTCGCTATGGCCGCCCACGCCTGCCTCACCGTCCTGAAGTCCCGAGCGTCAGATACCGGGAAAGCAGAAACGGATCCTCCCAGCTCATACCCCTCACCCTCCCCGAACTCCGACGCCTGATCACCCGCCTCACCCACCGCCGCCCCGCCTCCATCAGCCACGTCCTGCACTGGTCACACTGGCGACGCCAACGCCAACACCAAGCCCGCATCAGCCACTACAAACAACGCGGCCACACACCACCAGAAACTGCCAACCCGTCAGCCCAAAGATCGTTGCAGTACTAAAGCAATTACCTGGGCGCTACCGGCTCCCGGTCTCGGCGCCCCTGTCGCGTCTGGCGACGCCCCGGGGGTCCGGACCTCCCGGGGCAGGTCACCGGGCCCGTCTCGCGCTGACAAGCGGACCGCACGACAGGGCCAAACGACAGGGCCGGCCGTGGGAAGGGAGGCACCCCGCCCCGTCACACCGGCGTTGTACGGGCATGGCGCCCTGCACGCACGCCGCAAACCCGCCCCTGCCGCCGCGCCCAGCCGGTTCGCGATGGACAAGGCGGCACTAATCCGCCGCCAGCTCATCGACCCCGAATGGCACGAACTCCTGAAGACGCGCCCGAACCCTGGCGGCCGCCTCGCGGCTCACGGTGGGGGTCGGTTCGGCAGTACGGTCCCCGATCGAAGCGGTCCCGGGCCCGATCCGCGCCCGCCATATCGGAGCGGACTGCAATGACCCTAGCCGCGGCCGCGGCTGGCGGCGGATGGGTCCTGACACTGACACCGCCGCTTGCGGTCAAACCCACCCCCAGCGCAGAGCCGGCAGGGGTAGAACATTCAGGTGTCAGGACCCTGGGGGCACCCCGGGCAGACCCGGAGGAACGGATACGGCTCCCGGGGCAGTGTGCATCCCGCGTCCTTCAACGACCGGACGGCCATCCGGTTCCGGGTCGGCGCCCTCCAGCGAGCCTCTTGTCGCGCACCTGGCAGAAATAGCTCTGGCCGGGGCAGGGCACCGCCGAGATAGACCGCGAAGAGCAGGCGTAGCATCAGGGCATCGCGTGCGTAGTGGGCATGCAGATAGGGCTTGTGCTCGTTCAGTTCAGACAGTCGTCCGGTGGCTTTGACCAGAAGTTCTTCGGACTGCCGACCTGGGACGAAGCGGCGGATGGTGGAGTGGTCGAGCCGCAGTGTGCGGCCGATCGCCGTCAGGTACCGCTCGGCCGGGATTGCTGGACCGCCGCGTATCTCGCTGTCGTGCGGGCTATGAGGCCGGGCTGGCCCATGACGTCGAGGGTGCCGTCCGGCGGGACGAAGGGCACGGCCACCGCCTCAAGGCGGCTCCGGCGTGGCCAGGCCTTCCTTGCTGTCACCTCGGCCATGACCGGGCGCTCCGCGAACGCTGCCGGGACCGTGGTGGGCCGACCGCTCGACCGCATCGGCGACGTTCCGCCGCGTCGCAGCCGGTAACGCTAGTCCGCAGTCTCGTTGTCGTTTTCCCGAATCATGGCGACGACCCTTGCAGGTTCCAGGAGAGGGGCCAAGTGGTACGAGGCTCTGAGAAGGCGGAGACGGGCTTGTGGCAACGCCTGAACCATGCACGTCATGGCTTCGACGGTGGCCACGCGGTCGTTCTGTGCCCCAATGAGCAGAGTCGGCATGGTGAGCGAGTGCAGCTCCTCTAGGTGATCGAAGGCGGCGATCATGTGTAGCACCGAGGCCCAGACAGCCGGATCAATCTCTGTGAGACACCTCTTCGCGTAACGCACCCACGGTTGCTCCGCCGTAATGGCGTCGGCCGGGAACCATCGTGCGATCACGGTCGACGGCTCCAGATGTCCGGTGCGCTCAAGCTCGCGGGCTGCTTCGTCGAAGGCTGGGTAGGGGGTTGCCCTGGTGCACAACAGTGTCAATCGGTGAACTCGGCTGGGGCAGCGCACTGCAAAGCGCTGCGCCACCTGGCCGCCGAAAGAGTGGCCAACCACATGTGCTTGAGCGACCTCCAAGGAATCCAGAAGCACTTCCAGGTCGCGGGCGAAGACGTCCACCGAATCAGCGATCGGTGCGGTGGCGGCAGAGCCGTGTCCGCGGAGGTCGTAGCAGACCACCCGACGGTCGTGAGAAAGCAGCGGGACCAGCATGTCCCAAGAGTGCTGGTCCAAGGGTGAGCCATGCAACAGCACGCATGGTTGCCCGGATCCCTCGTCCCTGACCGATGTTGAGTGGTCGCCAACGCTCAGCAGTTTCATGGCCTCTCCAGTGCATAGGCCTGTGGCGGCGCTGCTCTGCAATCATCCGGCACATACACCGCGCTGGCAGCAGCAGGCAATTTTATGCTGCTCCATTCTTGGTATCTGCAGGTGCCGACCCGCGGTACCGAGTTCTATCGGTGGCGTTGCTCCTTCACCGCGGCCAGGATCTGCGGGGGCATTGACGGCCGCCCGTTCGCCGACGGATACATGTCCGCGAACATCTCCGCCGGAATGGCCGGCCACGGTGTTCGGCCAGGAACGCGAACACACTCCCAACCGGGATCAACTCCCGGCAGGTCTCCCACACATGCGGCCCGACCGTCTCCCCGACCCACTCCCCTTGCACCACGACAACGAGTCTGGCCCCGCCGCTGAGGCGACTGGGCCAGAAGCCAACATCTTCATCAGTCTTCTGGCTGGAGAGGTCAGCCCACCACCTTCTGTCCGAGGACGCCTCGGAGGAGGCCCGCCGCCGTGTTGTGCACCTGCCCGAACGGGTCTTCGATGGTGTCGTGGA
Source organism: Streptomyces sp. NPDC055254 (assembly GCF_053606025.1). Lineage (NCBI taxonomy): Bacteria > Bacillati > Actinomycetota > Actinomycetes > Kitasatosporales > Streptomycetaceae > Streptomyces > Streptomyces sp. NPDC055254. The sequence goes on from NZ_JBSGQV010000049.1 coordinate 39,969, forward strand.
GCGTGTCAACGACGAACGCGACGTTGCCAAGGTTCTGCGCTTCGGCGGCACTGGCCTGAGCGGTTCCTGTAGTTGCCAGGGCAGCGCCCGTAAGGATCACGGCTGCAAGTGTGCGCTTAGACCGTGTCCTACATGGTCAGCTTGAGGAGCCGTTTGTAGCAGCAGAGAGCGGCTGCCAGTCCGAGAAAGGCCAGGTAGTTGCCTGGTTTC
>NZ_JBSGQV010000050.1:0-39793 GCF_053606025.1 Streptomyces sp. NPDC055254
GTGGGTGTGGTGTGTTTTTTTTTTTTTATTTTTTTTGTTGTGTTGGGGGGGGGGGGGTGGCGCGCGCCGCGGCCGCGGGCCGGGCGGCGGCCCGCCCCCGCCCACGCCTCGGAGTACTGCTCGGCTACTTGTCGTCGTAGTAGCCGAAGATGTCGACGACCAGGTCGGCGGGGTCCCAGCCCTGGTTCCAGAGGTCGACGATGCCGTACTCGCCGGCGCTCGCCTGCACCAGGTTGGCGACGGTCTTGCCCGTCGTCCAGTTCAGGGTGGAGGAGACCGGACGCGGCGGGGTGACGGCGGTCCTGTCGGCGTAGTTGCCCGTGGAGTTGTGGTCCGGTGCGACCGACAGGAAGCCCGCGCCGCGCGTGTTGGTGACCGTGGTGTTCAGCACCCAGGCCTCCTGCCCGATCGAGAAGGCCTGCCAGATGTATCCGCGCGGGACCCACGGCCTCTTGGACCAGCTCTCGCGGGTGTCGATCTGCCGGACCGGCTCGACCGGCACGTAGGCAGCGGCGTGCGCGGGGCTGTAGGTGCCGACCAGGTCCACGATGACGTCGGACGGGGCCCACGCACCGTTGCGGACGGTGATCTCGCCGTCCTTGCCGACCGGCACGATCACCGAGTTGGCGATCGTCTGCCCGGCGGCGAAGTTCACGTTGGACGTGGTCGGTGCCGCCTGCCCGGTCGGATGGACGGTCAGGTGACCGGCCTCCCGCGGGTTGGTGACCGTCACGTTCAGCGCGACGGCAGTCGCGCCCGGGTCGGCCACCTTCACGGTGAAGGACCCCTGGCCGGCGACCGGACCGTGTTGCGGGCCGGTCCCGTAGCGGGTGTCGACGACCCGCGCCGGTGCCTGCGGGTCGTACCCGCCGGCCGCCTGTTGGCCGAAGTAGCCGGTGACGTCCGCGACCAGATCGATCGGCTCCCAGCCGCCGTTGTACAGCTCGATGTAACCGTCCGTGCCGACCCTCGCGATCACCAGGTTCGGGACGCTCTGACCCGCCTCGAAGTTGATGTTCGACGCGGTCGGCCGCCTGGTGCCGGAGGCGAAGACGCTCACGTGTCCGGGGCTGGTGGTGTTGGTGGCGGTCACGTTGAGGGCGACGGCGGTGACCCAGGTGGGGATGTCGCCGTTCCCCGCGACCTTCAGGCGGGTCGAGGAGTACGCGCCGACCTTGCCCTGCACGGCGCCCTTTCCGCTGCGGGTGTCCAGCAGGCGGGTGGGACCGTGCGGGGTGAACTCCGAGCCCGCCGTCTTGACCCGCACCTCGCTGGTGGCGTGCGTCCCGAGTACCGGGTCGGCCACGGTGGCCTTGATCGTGTACTCGCCGACCTCTTGGTAGATGTGTGTGGTGAGCAGCTCCGAGGAGCCGGAGACCACCACCGTGTCCGTGGTCCCGTCGCCCCAAGCGATGGTGGCCTCCAGCGGCGGCGTCCCCCTGTTGAGCGAGGTCGTCAGCTCCAAGCCGTGCGCCGACGACACCCGGGCGCTCAGGAAGATACTCAGACCCGCGCTGCCGGTGGCGGCGCCGCTGGTGAAGGTCCCGGCCCCTGCCGCCACCGGCAGCGCGGCGGGCTTGACCGGATCGGCGGCCTGGGCCGTGCCGGGTACGAAACCGATGCTTGCCGCCGCGACGACGGCAGCGGATATTACGAGTCGGCGATTGCGCACCGAACCCCCCGTTTGTGCTTTTGAACGCGCTCAGCGTGAGCTCGCGCACAGCCTACATAGCGGTGTGCGGGTGATCACCGGGGTACCCGTTGGGCCCGGGGGAGTTGGCCCGAATCTGTCCCGACCTGGGGCTTTAGCGGGCGGCCCAGTGCGTGAATCCGACCCAGGCTTTTCCGGCCAGGGTCAGGGTGGGCCCCGGATTCTTGGAGTCCCGCACGTGCACGGCCGTGCGGCACGCCGCCACCTCGACGCAGTCGCCCCCGCCGCCGTCGCTGTAGCTCGACTTGTGCCAGTCGAGCGCCACCTCGACGCAGTTCCCGCCGCTGCTGTCGCTGTGGCTCGACTTGTGCCAGTCGAGCGCCACCTCGACGCATTGGCCGCCCGCGTCGCTGCTGTAGCTGGACTTGATCCACCGCCGTGCGCTGATCATTGCTCTCCCGCCAACCGCTCGATGAGACCCAGCGATTCACGTGGGCCCAGGGCCTGTGCCCGGATCTTCGCATACCTCTGCGAGTACAAGCTCACCTTTGCCGGGTCACTGATCAATAGGCTCTCGTCCTGTGCCTCCATGTACACGAGACGTTCATGCCGGGGAGTCTCGACGAGCGTCATGCCTCCACGTGCCCCGGCGTGCTCTCCCGAGAATCCGCAGTCGAGGGGCAGGACCTGGAGGGTCACGTTGCGGCGCTGGGCCAGATCGCCGAGACGCCGGTACTGGGCACGCATGATCTCCCGGTCGCCGATGCCCCTGCGCAGTACGGACTCGTTCAGGATGCACTCGATGAACGCCGCAGGGTCCCGGTCGAACAGCACGGCGCGTTCCAGTCGCGCTTCGACCAGTTCCGCGACCCGTTCCTCGGCCAGGGCTGGAAATCCGCCGGCGATCAACGCCCTCGCATAGCGCTCTGTCTGGAACAGCCCGTTGATGACATGTGGCTCGAACGCCGAAAGCGTCAACGCACGTTGTTCCAAAGCGATGAAGTCCTGGAACTGGACGGGATATTTGTCCAGCCTGACCAGTTCCCGCGCCACCTCGAATACTCCGAGGTCGCCGCCGATCGCCTCTTCCAGTCCGACCAGCATCTCGTCGCTCGCGGGCTGTGCACAGGTTTCCAGCGCGCTGATGGCCGCAGCCGAGTAGCCGAGCTTCTCTCCCAGCTCCTTCTGGGTCAGCTTCTCCTTCTCCCTCAACACACGGGCCAAGTGGGCGACCAGACGCGTCGCCCCGCCCGCCGTCGACTTGTTGGCCGCCTTCGCCATGGCACCCCCCGCTCAACCGGACTCAACCAGGCTCAACCAACGCGGGTCGAGTTCCTACCGTTTCGCCCCGTCGAGTCGGAGCTATGGAAAACGGTAGGGCGGAGCCGTCAGGCTCGTCCCATGAACACTGAAAGTGACGCCGCCGGCAGCGACGCCCACCGCTGGATCCCGGCCGCGGGCATCGCGATGCGCAAGGCCGGCGTGCAATTTGACGCCCTACGTGTGGACGGTGACACCGGACGGAACCTCGCCGATCTCCTCGTCACGCTCACAGGCGGTGACCCCGGGCCGATCGTCGTCCAGGCGAACGGGCGGCGGCCGGTGTACTTCCTGATCCCCGTCGGCGGGGCGGCGTACCGGATGTGGCCGCCCGGATTCACCCGGCTGACCTCGGGGCCGCTCCGCACCAGCTTCGTGCCCGTCCCGGAACGCGACGGCTGCTGGCCGCTCGCCTGGCGGTGCCCGCCCACCGGCGGGGACCGGCTCGTGCACGCGCTGCTCCTGCACCGCGCGGCCGGGCTCTACCAGGCCAGCTGCGAGATCTCCTCCGCCACCACCGCGCACGCGTCCGCCGCCGGGTCGATCAGCGGGAAGTGACCGACCCCGTCGAGCAGGGTCAGCCCCACCGTCTCCCCCGCCTTCGCCGCCGCGTCCACGTACGACTCCGCCACCCGCGTCGGCACCACGATGTCGTCCCGGCCGTGCACGACCGCCGTGGCGATGCCGGTCGGCAGCAGCGCCGCCGGGTCCGCGTAGGGGAGTCGGGACGTGAAGTGCTCCGCGCCGCCGAGCAGTTGCGCGCTCGCACCCCCGCACACGCCCAGGTCCTCCGCCACCGCGAAGTCCGCGATCGGGGCCAGCGCCACCACGCCGCGCAGTATCGGCGGGGAAGGCAGCCTCCACCCGGACTCCTGCGGGAGCACGTGCCGGGCCGCGGCCCACAGCGCGAGGTGGCCGCCCGCGGAGTGGCCGGTGACCACCACTCGGCGCAGATCGGCCCGCGGCAGCGCGGCGGCCGCGAGGCCCGGCAGGGCGTCCATCGCGGCGGCTACGTCGTCGAAGGTCTCCGGCCAGCGACCGGCGACCGGCCCCCCGGCGCCCTGGTGCGGCACGGAACTGCCGCGCCGGTACTCGACGTTGGCCACCGCGAAGCCCCGCCGCGCGAGGAAGTCCGCGAAGGGGGTGATGTGCTGCCGGTCGTACGGGGCCCGCCAGGCACCGCCGTGCAGGACCACGACCAGCGGAACCCGGTCGGGGCCCGCGCCCCGGGGGGCGTAGAAGTCCACGACCTGGTCCGGGTGTTCCCCGTACGCGGCGGTCACGTCGGGCGCGACGGGCGGATGGGAGAAGGCCGAGGCGGCCTCGGCGGCGTCCCGTTCCACTGCGGCGGGGTCCGTCATCGGCTCAACCTCTCGGTAACGCGTGGGACAGCGGGGACAGATGTTCCGGTGTTCCGGCAGAGCGGGACCGTATCAGTCTGGAACGAGGCGTTCCGTGCGGGGCCCGGGATGTGCCGGAGCGGGCGGAGCCGTGGCCCCGCCCGCCCTGTGAGGTGACGTTTCGCTAAGGGGTCACCCGAAGATGTGACCCAGCGTGCGTGCGGCACGCTCCGCGTCGGCGAAACCGACGTACAGCGGAGTGAAGCCGAAGCGCAGGACGTCGGGTGCGCGGAAGTCGCCGACGACGCCCCGGGAGATCAGCTCGCGCATGACCTCGCGGGCGTTCTCGGTGCGCAGCGAGACCTGGCTGCCGCGCCGGTCGTGCTCGGCCGGGGTGACCGACTCGACCCGGCCCCGCGGGACGTACGCCGCCACGCAGTCGAGGAAGAAGTCGCCCAGCGCGAGGGACTTGGCCCGGACGGCCTCGACGGAGACCCCGTCCCAGGCGTCGAGCGCCGATTCCAGGGCCAGCATGGACAGGATGTCCGGAGTGCCCACCCGGCCGCGCGTCGCGCCCTCGGCCGGCAGGTAGCCGGGAGTCATCGCGAAGGGCTCGGCGTGGCCGTTCCAGCCGGGCAGCGGGGAGTCGAAGCCCGCCTGGTGGCGGCCGGCGATGTACAGGTACGCCGGGGCTCCGGGACCGCCGTTGAGGTACTTGTACGTGCAGCCGACCGCGAGGTCGACGCCGTGCTCGTCGAGGCCGACGGGCAGGGCCCCGGCGGAGTGGCAGAGGTCCCAGACGATCAGGGCCCCGGCCTCGTGCGCGGCGGCGGTGAGGCCGGGGAGGTCGTGCAGCCGGCCGGTCTTGTAGTCGACGTGGTTGAGCAGGACGACGGCGGTGTCCCCGTCCATCTCCTCGGCCGCGCGCGAGGGGTCCACCGGGGTGACGGCCAGGCCGGTCATCCGGGCGGCCGACTCGGCGATGTAGCCGTCGGTGGGGAAGGTGGAGGCGTCGACCAGCAGCCGGCCGCGCAGCGGAGAGGCGAGGCGGGCCGCGCCGACCAGGGCCTTGAAGAGGTTGACGCTGGTGGAGTCGCCGACGACCACCCGGCCGGGGGCCGCGCCGATGATCGGGGCGATCTTGTCCCCGATCCGCTCGGGCGCGCTCCACCAGCCGCTCTCGTCCCAGGACCGGATGAGGAGCTCGCCCCACTGGCGGGCGACGACGTCGGCGGTGGTGGCCGCGACGCCCGCCGGGAGGGCGCCGAGGGAGTTGCCGTCGAGGTAGACGACGCCCTCGGGCAGTGTGAACCGCTCGCGGAGCTTGCCGAGCTCGTCCGCGGCGTCGAGGGCGGCGGCGCGTGCGGCCAGGTCGGCCGCGCCGGGCAGGTCGGTCCGTGCGGCCGCGTCGCCGGGCGGACCGGGTACCGCAGTCGCGTCAGACATGGCTGCGCGCCGTCCACAGCTCGGGGAAGACGTTCTTCGTCGCGCGCTTCTCCAGCCAGGCCACCCCGGCGGAGCCGCCCGTTCCGGTCTTGGCGCCCATCGCGCGGCGGGTCGCCACCAGGTGGTCGTTGCGCCAGCGCCAGACGAGTTCGGCGACGTCCGTGAGGACCTCGCCGAGGCGGTGCAGGTCGAGGTTCTCGTCCGGGGAGGCGTACAGCCCGGTCCAGACGGCCTCGACCTCGGGCGAGGGCTCGTAGCGCCGCGCGAGGTCGCGGTCCAGCACGGAGGCCGGGACCGGCAGGCCGCGGCGGCCCAGCAGGCGCAGCACCTCGTCGTAGAGGCTGGGCTCGTGGAGGGCCTTCTCCAGCTCCGCGTGGACGCGCGGGGCGCCCCGGTGCGGGACGAGCATGGAGGCCGACTTGTCGCCGAGCAGGAACTCCATCCGGCGGTACATCGCCGACTGGAAGCCGGAACCCTCGCCGAGCGCGGAACGGTAGGCGTTGAACTGCCCCGGGGTGAGCTGGGCGAGCGGACGCCAGGAGGCGTTGAGGGCCTCCAGCTCGCGGAGGGATCGTTTCAGCGCGTCCATCGCGACGGGGATCCGGTCCTCGCGCAGCGCGCGGGCCGCCGTTTCCCACTCGTGGACGATGACCGTGAACCACAGCTCCATGACCTGGGTGGTGACCAGGAAGACCATCTCGCCCGGGTCGTCCGAGCGGAGGTGCTGGAGGTGGGTGAGGACGTCCGCCTGGACGTAGTCCTCGTAGGGGGTCGTGCCGGCGAAGTCGAGGTTCGGGGTGTCCGAACCGGCTCCGGAGGCATCAAGGGTGTTCGACATCGCTGTCTCCTCGACACGTGCTTCCGGGTAGCGGTCCGCTCCTTCCGTGAGGTGAGTGGAGCCCCGGTCCCCTGCCCGCATCATAGGACCCCCTCCCGGCGGGGCTCCAGCGGGGAGTGACACAGGTCACGTTTCTCCCCGTCGCTCTCCCCGCCGGTCGGACCGGTCCCGGCTCAGGCGTTCAGCGTGTCCGCCGCCGTCGGGGACGAGTCGCGCAGGAAGGTCGAGCAGCGCTCGTACTCCTCCTTCTCGCCGATCGCGCCGGCGGCGCGGGCCAGCGCGTGCAGGGCGCGCAGGAAGCCCTGGTTCGGCTCGTGCTCCCACGGGACGGGGCCGTGGCCCTTCCAGCCGGACCGGCGCAGGGCGTCCAGGCCGCGGTGGTAGCCGGTGCGGGCGTACGCGTACGACTCGACCACGCGGCCGGCGGCGAAGGCCTCGTCGGCCAGCAGCGCCCAGGCGAGGGAGGAGGTGGGGTGTGCCGCGGCCACCTCGACGGCGGGCGTGCCGGCCGCGACGGCCGCGCGGCCCGGCTCGTCGGGGAGGTGGGTGGGGGCGGGGCCCCCGAGCAGGTTCTCGTGAATGGACATGCGCCCAGTCTGGGGTATGCGGGGCGGCGCGCGGGCGCCACCCGCGAGGTCCGCGCGAGCCGGACCGGTCGCCACCGCCGCCCCGCGGCGCCCCGCGTGACCCCGCATCACCCCTGATCCGGCACGGGGGTGGTGGGCCCCCCACCACCCGGCGGCCCAGGTGTGTGCCCGGCGCACCTCCCCGCGCGGGGGCCCCGCGGCGGACGGTGGAGGTGCCGTCGACGAAGGGGGAAGTCGTGAACACCAGCACCATCGAAGGCGCTCACACCGGCCGGATCCGGGGGGGTCCGGTGGACGAAGCGGCCGAGGAGCTGTGTGCGGCGGTGTTCACGTCACTGCGGCGCCGGGACCAGCGGGAGCGGGGACGCCAGTACGTACGGGCGCTGCTCGCCGCCGAGGGCCGCAAGTCGATCCGGAACATCGCCCGGCACATCGGGCCCGCCGGACCGGCCGCGGAACAGGCGCTGCACCACTTCATCGCCAGTTCCACCTGGGACTGGGAGCCGATCCGCGCCGCCCTCACGCGCTACCTGGGGCGGACCACCCCGCTGGGCGCGTGGGTGCTGCAGCCGATGGCGATCCCGAAGGGCGGGGACCACTCGGTGGGGGCCGGGCACCGCTTCGACCCGCACCAGGGGCAGATGTTCCGGGGCCAGCAGGCTTTCGGGACCTGGTTCACCTCGGCCGGTTCGGCCGGTGTGACGACCCCGGTGGGGTGGCGGCTGTTCCACCCCGAGGACGGGCCCTCGGAGGAGTCGTACGAGGCGTGCGCGGTGAACGGGGTGCTGGAGCACGTCCGCGAGGGGCGGCTCCCCGTCCGCCCGGTGGTCCTCGACATCCGCGACATCGGGACCCGCTTCACGCTGAACCGGTTCGCCGAGGAAAAGGTGCCGGTGGTGGCGCGGATCAGCCCCACCGCGCGGCTGCTGGTGACCGACCCGGCGCTGCCCGGGTACGGGGCCGGCACGCTCGCCGCCCGGGACATCCTGCAGAACGTACGGGGCCTGCGCATGCCGGTGGACTGGGCCGATCCGCACCGGCCGGGGACCCGGTCCGGTTCGCTGATGGCGACGGTACGGGTCCTGTTGCCGGACCCCTCGTCCGGGCGCCGACGCGAAATGCTGCTGCTCGGGGAGTGGACGGACGCGCGCCGGCTGCCGACGGAGCTGTGGGTGACGGACATGACGCGGACGCCGCCGCCCGCCTTGATGCGGATGACGAAGCAGGCGCTGCGGGTCGAGGAGGCCGCCCGGCTGAGCGTCCAGGAAGTCGGGCTGCGGGACTTCTCGGGCCGCTCGCTGCCCGGTTGGAACCGGCACGCGACGCTCGCGTCCGTGGCGCACGCGGCCCTCGCCCTGGGCGGCGGCATGGGAATCCCGGCGCCCGCGGGACGGACGGCGGCCGCCGCCGTGCGGACGGCGGGGTCCGGGCTCGCCGGCGCGGCCGTGCCGATCGCCGCCCGCAGCGCCTCGGGGATACGCCCCGAACTGGCCTCGCGACTGCGTCCGGAGACCCGTGCGGAGGGGGGCGCCCGCGGTGTGTCGGAGGCCGCCAGGACGGAGCTCGCCGCGCGTGCCCGGCAGGTCGCGCGCACCGGCCAGGAGACCCGTACGGTGCCGGCCCAGCGCGGCGCGCGCCGCACCGCCGCCGGCGTCGCCGCCGTACGGCCGCAGGCGGAGCTGGCCCCCACGGGCTGACCGCGTCCGCGGGGGGAGCGGTCGGCCTTCGGGGGTCAGCTCCCCGGGGGTCAACTCCCGGGGGGGGGCAGCTCCCCGGAGGTCAGCTCGGGTCAGCTCGGGTCAGCTCTCCGGGGGCTGGGAGCGGCGGTCCTGGAGGACCGCGCGGGTCTTGCGCAGGCGCAGCGCCATCTGGAGGTCCAGGGCGCGGGCCGGCTTCTGCCAGCCCTCGCCCAGGAGTTCCGCGATCCGCTCCAGACGGCGGGAGACCGTGTTGGGGTGGACGTGCAGGGCCTCCGCGGCGTGCGTGGGGCTGCCGCCGGAGTCGTAGTACGCCTCCAGCGTGTGGGTCAGCTCGGTCTGGCGGGTGGCGTCGTACTCAAGGACCGGCCCGATCGTGGCGCGGATGAAGGCGTCCACGTCGTGGTCGGCCGACAGCAGCAGCCCCAGGAAGCCCAGTTCGCGCAGGGAGGCCGAGCCGCCCGCGCCGTCGAGCGCCGTGAGGGCGTCCAGGCAGCGGGAGGCCTCCTCGAAGGTGGAGGACACGCACGGGGCGCCCCGGGCGGGTCCGGCCGCTCCCGTGGAAACGGGGTGGCCGAGGAGCGGGGAGAGTTCCGCCGAGACCTGCCGGGCGGCCGCCGAGGCGTCCTCGCCGGGCAGCAGGAGCACGATCCGGCCGCGCCGGACCCCTTTGAGGCCGTTGTGGCGGTACGCGTACGAACCCGCCCAGGCGACCGCCTTGCCCAGCTCCCCGCCCTCGGGGCGGGCCACGACCACCACGTGCGGCACGTCCAGGTCGAGCCCGAGCCGGCGGGTGCGCTCGCGCAGTTCCAGGTCGGCGCGGTGCGGCCGGTCCAGCAGGTCCTGGAGCAACTCGTCCCGCACCGGGCCCTCGGCGGCGGCCGTACCGCGCTGGATCAGCAGCAGGGCGGCCACGGAGTGCGCGGCCAGCTCCAGCAGCCGGACGTCCTCCTCCGTGAGCGGGGCGGACGCGCGCAGCACCAGTACCCCGAGGTTCTCGGCCCCGGCCGTCACCGGGGCCACCCACACGTCGTCCGGCAGCGGTACGGGGCTGTGGCCGGTGTGCGCCTGGAGCGCGGCCCGGTCGACGGCCTCCTCGTCGAGGCCGGGCAGCTCGTCGGCCGCCGTGAGCACCCCGCCGCCCGGGTCCCGTACCTGGAGCACGCCGTCCAGCGCGTCGGCGGTCGCCCGTGCCAGGGTGGGCAGGCGGGCCCCGTCGAGCACCAGGCGGACCAGCCGCGCGTGGCAGTCCCACAGGTGGCGGACCCGGGTCAGGGCCGTATGGGCGGCCGCGTTCAGGTGCTCCAGCTCGGCGAACTCGTCGCGGGTGCGCTCCAGCTGGCCGGCCTTCTGGATGGCGATCGCCGCGAGGTCCGCGAGGGAGAGCAGCACCCCGATCTCGTCCGGGGTGAAGTGCCGGACCGTGCGGTCGGCGCAGTACAGCGCGCCCAGTGTGGAGTCGCCGTGCCGCAGCGGGACGGCGATGACGGCGTGCAGGCCCTCGGCGCGGACCACCTCGTCGACGGCGGGGCCGTGCGGAACGGTGTCGTCCGCCGGGTAGTCGGCGCTCCACACGGCGGCGCGGCGGTTCTGGGCGAGGCTGCCGAGGGTCGGCCCGGAGCCGAGTTCGAGCCCGACGCCCACGGCGGTGGTGTCGCCCTCGGAGGTGTGGACGTAGGAGGTGCCGTCCGGGCGGCGCAGACTCACGTACGCCATGTCGAAGTTGAGCAGGCGGCGGGCGCGCCGGGTGATGACGCGGAGCAGGCTGTCGAGGTCGTAGGGCGAGGTCAGGTCGTGCGCGGTGTCGACCAGCGCGGAGAGGGCCGCTTCCCGGGCGCGACCCCGCTCGACACCGGCCAGGACGGTACGGGCCAGGGAGGTGGCCCGGGCCAGGCGGGTCAGTTCGGCCTCGTCGGCGCCGGAGCGCAGGGCGGCGGGCAGCAGCTCGTCGAAGCGTGCCGGTGGCGCCTCCTGGGCGAGGAGCTCCAGCACGGCGAGCGCGCCGGTCTCGTTGTCCCAGGTCATGACCCCTCTATCCGACCGCGCCCGACCCCGTCCCGGAACGGCGGAATCAGGCCGGTCGAACCTAGGTTCCCCTCAGCCCGCGGGTCAAGCGGACCCGCGACCGCGGCGAGCGGGGTCTCAGGGAGGTCAGGCCACGGACGGCGAGAGCGGGCGGCGGCGCGAGGTGCGGCGCGCGGCGGAGCGGGTCCCGAAGTCGACCGCGATGACGTCGCCGTACCGCACACCGCCGGTACACGCCGCGTCGTCCACCGCAGCGCCCCCGCTCGGCGGAACGCCGATCCGCGGCCCGTACGCCACGTCGCCGCGCCCCGAGTCGTCCGGCCCGGCGCCGGAGCGCCATGCCCCGGCCCGCACCGCACGGGTACGCACCGCGCCGGCCTCGGCCGCTTCGGTACGTACCGAGTCGGCGGTCGCCGCACCGGTAGGCACGGCATCGGCCTCGGCCGCGTCGAAGCGCCACGCGCCTGGCTCCGCCGCTTCGGCTCGTCCCGCGTCCGCCCGCGCCGCTTCGGCCTCCGCCGCTTCGGCTCGTCCCGCGTCCGTACGCGCCACTTCGGTACGCACCGCGTCGGCCTCCGCCGCGTCGGCTCGCACCGCCTCCGTGCGCGCCGCTTCGGCACGCGCCGCCTCCGCAGGCGCCGCCTCCGCCCGCGCCGCCGCGTACCCGGGCGCGGCGGCGGTGGTGCGTACGTCGCCGGCCCCTGTCGCGGAGGCGCCCGCTACCGCGTCGGCCCCCACCCTCTCCGTATCCGCCGAGGAGGCTGCCGCGACGGCCGGGCCGAGCAGGACGGACTGGCGCAGCCGGTATGTTTCGTTCGGGACCGCGGTCTCGGACCGGTGGAAATCGGACTCCGTCCCGCTGGCGGGAAACGGTCGCCCCACAGGCTCCGGCGCGCGTCGCCGACCCCAGCCGGTGTCTCCCGCGCCACCCCGGGCGGAGCCCGGTTCGCGGCGCCGCCCCAGGGCCAGTTCGGCCTCCACCCACTGCTCCATGACCGACTTGCGGGTGGCTTCGAGACCGGCGACCAGCTCGGCGAGCCGGGGGCCCTGGTCCACCCCGTCGAAGGCGGGGCCCCGCCACAGCCCCAGCGCCGCGCGCAGCCGGCGGGCCGCCGCCCCGTAGTCGCCGCGCGCCATCGCCCGGTACCCGGCGCCCGCCTCGCGCGAGAATTCCCACAGGTCAGATCGACCGCCACCGGTGTCGAGGAGATAGCCGCCGGGGGTCTGGACGAGCATGGTGGCGGCGCTGCGCGCTCCGCCCTGGTCGACCGCCGCGGCGAGCCGCCCGCGCAACTGGCGCACACAGGAGTGCAGGACCGCCCGGGTGTGCTCGGGCGGCGCGTACGCCTCCAGCTCCTCGGCGAGAACGGCGACCGGCACCGTCTGGTCGGCATAGCCGGCCAGGACGGCCAGGACCTGTCGTGCGGGCGGTGCGGCGGGCACGACGGGCACGCCGTTCTCAAGGACGTCGAGTCCTCCGAGTACGTCAATGTCCACAGTTTCTCCCAGGGCAGGGCAGGGCTCGATCGACGAGAACCCGCTCATAAAAATAATACCCGGGATTTTGTTTCTGGCTACTGGTAAGGCCACCCGGCTCGCCAAAAGCGACCGGGCCCCCGTCCGGAGGGAGGGGCCCGGGGACGCGAGGAGCCGTCGGCGGGCCCGCGCACCCGCACGACGCGGGCCGCGAGCGGGCCGCAGGACACCGGGAACGGTCGACGACCACGCGGGCGGGCGGTCGTCGCGAGGGGCGGGGCAGGGCCGCGGGAAGGGTCCGGTGGGGGGGGGGGCGGCGCCCCCGCCGCGCCCCCCCCCCCCGCCAAGCCCCGCGCCGCGCCGCCGCGCCCCCGGGCCGCGCCCGTCACCGTCCCCCCCCCCGGGGGGCGGGGGTGCGGCGGTGGGGGGGGGCGTGGCCGGGGGGAGGGGGGGGGGGGGGGCGGCCCCGCGCCCCGGGCCCCCACCCCACCGGAGGTCAGCCGGCGGCGGCCTCGGCCGGCAGCTGGACCGGCTCCTCGGACCCCGGACCGACCCCGCCCGACAGCGGCGCCCACGGGCGAATGCTCGAACAGTCGCACATGTGCGCCCCGCTCGGCCCGTGCAGCGCCCTGCCGCCGCGGCCCGGAGCGGTGTCCAGCCGGATCGCCACGGCCGAGACCACGAGGCTCGGCATCACGCTCGTATAGAGCGCCGACACCTCCTCGTCGAGGTTCAGCCCCAGCGTCTGCGACATGACGTTCAGTCCCGCGAAAGCGCCCACGACCAGGCGTGACGGCCCGGCCGGGTCCACGTGGGACAGCAGTTCACCGCGCTCTTTCGCCTCCACCATCAGGGCGGTGTGCAGGTCGATCCACCCCTGGTACGGGGCGGCGCGGTCGAGGGACCTGCCGTTCTGCTCCAGTGTCAGCCGCGCGCTGCCGCGCATCAGCACGTCGTGCTGGAGGCGGTGCGAGAAGATCATGCCGATGTCGACGAACTCCTGCGCCTTGAACTCCTGGGGCGTGAAGGCCGGGACCATGCCCACCTGGGCGTCGATGACGGCTTGGGCCAGGTCTTCCTTCGAGTCGAAGTGGAAGTACAGCGCACCCTTCGTGACGTTGGCCATTCGGACGATGTCCGTCAGCTTCGCGGCGTCGTACCCGCGGTCCTCGAACACCACGGCGGCGGCCTCCAGGATCGCCTGACGGGTGCGTACCGCACGGTCCTGCTTGACCTGGGGTCGTTGAGCCCTCATATATGCCTCTGTCCCTCTCCATGCCCCCGATCGACCGGCAATACATGCCCCCGGGTACGTACCTCTGAGTACAGTTTCACACCATTGTGAAGCCTCCGTCCACCGGCATCGTGACGCCGGTGACGAATGACGCACGAGAACTGCACAGCCATGCCGCGGCCTCCGCGATCTCCTCGGGTTCGGCCGTACGCGGCTGCGGAGTAGCGGCGTGCAGCTGCTCCTCCATGCCGGGCACCGCCGCGAACCACTCCTGCACCACTTCGGTCCGCGTCGTGCCGGGGGCCACCGCGTTGATGCGGATGCCCTGCGCCGCGTACTCGGCCGCGGCGGCCCTGGTCAGGCCGATCACCGCGTGCTTGGCGGCCACGTACGGCGCCGCGACGGGCGTCGCCACCAGACCGCCGACGCTGCTGTTGTTGACGATGGTCCCGCCCCCGGTCCGCAGCATGGCGCCGATCTCGTCGCGCAGGCAGTTCCACACCCCCCGGAGGTTCACGTCCATGATCTCGTCGTAGAGGTCGTCGCCCATCTCGTGCAGCGGCGTACGACCGACTCCCCAGCCGGCGTTGTTGAAGGCGCAGTCCAAGCGGCCGAAGCGCGCCACGGCCAGCTCGACCGCGGCCGAGGTGTCCGCACGGCGGGTCACGTCGGCCACCGCGTACTCGGCCTCCGCGCCCCCGGCCCGCAGTTCCTCGGTCAGGGCCTTCAGCCGGTCCTCGCGGCGGGCGACGAGCACCACGCGCGCGCCCTCGCGCGCGAAGACGCGCCCGGCCGCCGCCCCTATGCCACTGCTCGCACCGGTGATCAGCGCGACCTTGCCTGCGAGCATCCGCTCCGCTGCCATGTCTCTCCTTCATGCGTCCCGAACCGGTGACCGGGCGGGGGTGATGCGGTGGGGGTCGATGCGAACGGCGTGCGCGCCTGCGCACGTCGCCCGTGCTACATGAAACCTCGCACGGCGGCGCGTGCGCCGTGCGGGCGGGGGCACCCGTCCTCAGGCCGCCCAGGCGAGGCCCTCGGCGGCCTCGGCGTCGATCGCGCGCAGCAGGGTCTCGTCGATCTCGTCCAGCGAGCGGACCAGGTGGCGGACGCCGGCGTCGCGCATCAGCTGCGCCTGGAATCCGTGCTCGAAGCCGCTCGGGTGCCCGATGAAGGGAACCCGCAGGTCGCGAGAGGCCTCGGCGACCCGGGCGACGTCGTCGACGAAGACCACCCGGTCGTAGTCCAGGCCGAAGGCGTCGACCGCGATCTCACGGATGCCGGGGCGGAAGTCGTTCGTGCAGATGTAGCCCGGCGCGTCGAAGAGGTGTGCGTGGCGGCCGAGGTAGGTGTCGAAGTGGCGCTTGTCCAGGCCGCCGTAGCAGATCGTGCGCAGGCCGAGGGAACGCAAGCGGTTCAGCAGCTCCTCCGCTCCGGGCAGCAACTGGAGCGGGTGCTCGGCGAGGTAGGCGGCCCGCTCCTCGAAGTAGACGTCCAGCACCTTCTCCGGCGCCCAGTCCACACCGGCGGCGGCGCCGAGCGCGCGGCCGGCGGCGAGACGGTTCTGGGAGAAGATCGAGCGCTCGACGTCCGCGCTGTAGACCCCGCCCCGGCTGGTGATGAAGCGGTGGATCACCGGGCTGAAGGTGTCGTTGAGCAGGACCCCGTCGATGTTGACGGCGGCGAGCCGCAGGTGCCCCAGCGGGTCGAGGTGCCGGAGGGCGTGCATCGGTCTCCAATCGGCGGGGGCCGGCGCAGGTGCGGGACGCGTCGTCCCCGTCGAGACGGATCGTGCGAGGGACGCACTTCGGCCACGGGACACCGGGAGGGCCCCCAAAAAAATACCCCTCGGTACGCGGCTGCCGCCGTCCAAAAGATACCCGAGATCCATCCTGATGCGGCCGGATGGCCAAAAATGGACATGCGGCCGAGAAGTTCCAGCTCAATGCGCCCGACCTGCTGTTAAACCCCCCTTACTTACCCCGCGCAGCACACATTCGTCTGTGGTTTACGTCACTTCTGACCCCGGAATCACGCGATCATCAGGTAATCCTCTACCTGTCAATCAAACCCGGAGTACGTACTTCGCGACATAAAGCGAGGTTGGACCTTCCGGCCATGATCTCGGGGAAGTTCATGTTCACGACTTTGGAACCGGCGGACGGCCAGACACAGCCCACCCTTCCCGCAGTGAACTGCGTGTGCGACGACCACGCCCACGGACGGCTGACCACCACCGTGCCCCGTGAACTCGTCCACCGCGCCGCCGTCGCCGAGGTCTTCCTCACCGGCATGTGCCGCCCGGCCGAGGACCGCTTCCACGTGACCGCCCAACTTCCCCGCGGACACAGCTTCTTCACGCCCATAGCCGGCACCCACTACGATCCGATGATCATCTGCGAGACGATCCGGCAGGTCGGCTCCTACGTGGCCCACCAGGCCTTCGAGGTGCCGCTCGGCCACCAGTTCCTGCTGTGGAGCCTCGACTACACGACCGCACCGGAGCACCTGCTCATCGGTGACACCCCGGCCGGTGTCGACCTCGACGTCGTGTGCGCCGAGGTCCGCATGCGCGGAACCCAGCTCCAGGCCCTGCGCTACCGGGTGACGATGCGTCACGGCGACGTCGTCCTGGCCACCGGGGACGTCGCCTACACCGTCGCCTCGCCCGCCGTCTACCGCCGGCTGCGCGCCGGGCACCTGGACCAGCGGCCGATCCCCTCGCTGCCCTCGGCCCCGCTCCAGCCGGCCCAGGTCGGGCGGTACTCCCCCTTCGACGTGGTCCTCGCGGCGGCCCCGCAGCAGCCCGGCGCCGACGCGACCTGGCAGCTGCGCTACGACACCCGGCACCCGGTGCTCTTCGACCACCTCGGCGACCACCTGCCGGGCATGGTCCTGCTGGAGGCCGCGCGCCAGGCCGCCGTGGCACTGACCCCGGCCCCCGCGGTACTGCCGGCCAGCGTCGCCAGCACCTACCAGCGGTACGCGGAGTTCGGCTGCCCGCTCTGGATCCACGCGGAGCGCACCGGGCCGGCCGAGATCCGCGTGACCGGAGTGCAGAACGGCGAAGAGGTCTTCGAGGCACGCGTCGGCACGGCACGCCTCGAAACGGTGCCGTACGACATGACGGCCTAGGCGGCTGCGACCCGGCGGACCTCGCCGGTCACCGCACCACCGCGCCAGGGAGCTCCGGGGGCGCCGGGGGGCGCCTCTGGGGACCGGGGGGACACCGGGGGCAGGGGGCCCTCGGGGGTGTCCGAAAAGGCCGAAGGGCCCGGTCCGCCGTCGCGAGACGGCGGACCGGGCCCTTCGGTGAAACGTCCGGGCAGGAGGCCCTACTTGAGCTTCGTGCCGGTCGAGCGCAGGTTCGCGCACGCCTCGGTGACACGCGCGGCCATGCCGGCCTCGGCGGCCTTGCCCCAGGTGCGGGGGTCGTACTTGGACTTCGTGCCGACCTCGCCGTCGACCTTCAGGACCGCGTCGTAGTTGCGGAACATGTGGTCCACGACCGGGCGGGTGAACGCGTACTGGGTGTCGGTGTCGAGGTTCATCTTCACGACGCCGTTCTCCAGCGCGGTGGCGATCTCCTCGGCCGTGGAGCCCGAGCCGCCGTGGAAGACGAAGTCGAACGGCGAGGACTTGCCGTACTTCTCGCCGACGCCGGCCTGGAGGTCCTTGAGGAGCTCGGGGCGCAGGACGACGTTGCCCGGCTTGTAGACGCCGTGCACGTTGCCGAAGGAGGCGGCCAGCAGGTAGCGGCCCTTCTCGCCCAGGCCCAGGGCCTCGGCGGTGCGGATCGCGTCCTCGACGGTGGTGTAGAGCTCGTCGTTGATCTCGTGGCTGACGCCGTCCTCCTCGCCGCCGGTCGGGGTGATCTCGACCTCAAGGATGATCTTCGCGGCGGCGGCCTTGGCGAGCAGCTCCTGGCCGATGGCCAGGTTGTCGGCCAGGGTCTCGGCGGAGCCGTCCCACATGTGCGACTGGAAGAGGGGGTTCAGACCGCGGGCCACGCGCTCGGCCGAGACCTCCAGGAGCGGACGTACGTAGCCGTCCAGCTTGTCCTTGGGGCAGTGGTCCGTGTGCAGGGCGACCGTGATGTCGTACTTGGCGGCCACGATGTGCGCGAACTCGGCCAGGGCCACCGCGCCCGTGACCATGTCCTTGTTGTACTGGCCACCCAGGAACTCCGCACCACCGGTGGAGATCTGGATGATGCCGTCGCTCTCCGCCTCCGCGAAGCCGCGCAGCGCAGCGTGCAGGGTCTGGGACGAGGTCACGTTGATGGCCGGGTAGGCGAACTTGCCTGCCTTCGCCCGGTCGAGCATCTCGTTGTAGACCTCGGGGGTTGCGATGGGCATCTGTCCGCTCCTTGGATGTGCGGGGAGTGTGCTTATTGCGGGCCCTGACCTGGGGGCGACGTCGCCGTCGCCCCCATCTTTCCAGACTCGGCGCGACACTCCACCCCGTGGTGGCCCAGTACGTCCGGAAGCCGCCGGGACGTTTCACGTGAAACATCCCGGCGGACCGGAAACACCCAGGTCAGGACGGTCCCAGGAGTCCGGGGACCCGGTTCGTCTGCTGTCCGAGGAGCGGACGGGCGGCCTTGACGTCCCCCCTCGGAGGCCTCAGGAGAGGCCCAGGTCCCCGAGGCGGTAGCCGGTGAGGTAGGGCAGGCCCGCCTCGGCGATGGCCTCGGCCGCGCCCCGGTCGACGATCGTGGCGACGGCGACGACCTCGCCGCCCGCCTCACGGACCGCCTCGACGGCCGTGAGCGGGGACCCGCCGGTGGTCGAGGTGTCCTCGACGACCAGGCAGCGCTTGCCCTTCACGTCGGTGCCCTCGATGCGGCGCTGCATACCGTGCGCCTTCTGCGCCTTGCGCACGACGAAGGCGTCCAGCCGCCGGCCGCGCGCGGCGGAGGCGTGCAGCATCGAGGTCGCGACCGGGTCGGCGCCCAGGGTCAGACCGCCGACGCAGTCGAAGTCGAGATCGGCGGTCAGGTCGAGCATGACCTGACCGACCATCGGCGCCGCCTCCCCGTCGAGGGTGATCCGGCGGAGGTCGATGTAGTAGTCGGCCTCCCGACCGGAGGAGAGGATCACCTTGCCGTGCACGACGGCCTTGTCCTTGATCTGCTGCAGAAGCGCATCGTGTACGTCAGTCATGACACCGAGCTTAGGGGGTGTCCGGTGGATCACCGCCGGGCCCCGATCCACGGGACACCCCCTCGCCGCGCGCTACCCCAGCCGCCGCCAGGTCCACGTGCAGGAGATCTCCAGCGGGTCCACCGGCGTGATGAACTGCGGCAGGCTGTTCAGTCCGTTCGGCGGGCCCGACTGCGGTTCGACGCAGACGGCCTCCGGCTCCTCGTCGTAGACGACCACCCATTCGGCCCGGCTGGTGACGCGCAGCTCCAGGGCGCCGGGCCAGGTGACGGTGACGTCGACCCCGTTGGGCATGCCGAAGCAGTCGTCCCAGGGGCCGGGCAGCGGGTCGACGCGCCGGCCGGTGGGGATGTGGTCCGCGCCGCGCTCCTCCTGCCACGCCGGGTCGAAGGAGAGCTGCGCAGGTTCGCCGCCGCGGCCGAGGTCGCGCAGGAACCAGGGGTGCCAGCCGGCCTGCGCCGGGAAGGAGTCCCCGTACGTCTCGACGCCCAGGGTGAGCGTCAGCGCGTCCTCGGACAGCTCGACGATCTGGGTGACCCGGCCGGGGTAGGGCCAGGGGTCGGCCAGGTCGTACGTGAACGCCGCCTCGGTGGCGGTGGCGCGGGCCGGCCGCCAGGCCGCGTCCCGGGCCATGCCGTGCAAGGCGTGCGGGGGGTGGTTCAGCGGCAGCTGGTGGACGGTGGCTCCGTCGTGGAAGCGGCCGTTGTCGGTCCGGCCGCACCACGGGACCATCGGGAAGGCCCCGTAGTGCGCGCCCTGGCGCAGCAGCTCCGTCCCGTCGATCCGCAGGCTGCTGATCCGGCAGCCGTTGTCCTGGTCGACGGTCACCTCGGCGCCACCGGCGCTCAGTTGCGTACTCATGCGTCGACCCTAGTGCGGGTCGACGCCGCTCGGCGGCCGCCGACGGGCGACCGGCGGGCGGCGGTTTCAGCGGCGGCGCCGCAGGGCCCTGCCGATGACGACGGCCGAGGCCAGGGCGAGGGCGGCGGCCGGGGCGATCCAGCGCAGGGTGTCGCCGGCGGTGGCGGCGGCGGGTGCGGGCACGGGGGCGTACCGGCCGCGCGGGGGCGCGTGGTCCACCTCCTCGGCGCTGCGGCCGATCATGGTGCGGCGGGCGTGGGCGGCCTCGGCGGGGGGCCGGGGGCGGTCGCCGAGCCCGCTGAGGTCCTCGAAGCCGCCGGCCAGGAAGGGGTCCAGGGACGGGGGCGGTACGTCGGTGTCGAACACGGACGCGGAGACCTCCGTGATGTCCTCCCCGCCGTCGGCGCCGTCGCTCTCCTCGGCCTCCTCGCCCTCGGCCACGGGATCGGCGACCTCCGCCCCGGCGTCGTCGGACGCGGCCGAGGGAACCGAACCGGCGCCCGCGACGGCCGCCAGCTGCCCGGCGGCCCGGTCCAGGAGCCGCCGTACGACGGTGCCGGTGGCCTCGGCCCCGAAGCCCGCGGCGCGCCCGTCCGCGGTGGCACCGGCGGTGACGTCCAACCGGGTGCCGTCCTCGACCGCCGCCAGGCGCAGCGCGAGGGAGAACGCGACGGTCCCGCTGCCCCGGACCTCCGTGCCCTCGCCGTCGACGGCGAAGTGGTCGGGGTCCCGCTCGGTGACGGCCAGCGCCCCCCGGTAGGTGACGGTGTGTCCGCCGACCCGGAGCCGCAGCCGACCCGAGAGCGGCCCGGACCCGGTGTCGGCGTCCTGCTGGAGCCCCGGCACACAGCGGGCCAGCCGGACGGGGTCGCGCAGCACGGCGCGGAGGTCGTCTGCCGGTACCGGGACGAACACCTGATGCTCCATGCGGTCGAGCCTACCGACGAGACCCGTACCGGGTCACGAATACCGCGGGTGCGGCAGGGTCGACGGCGGCAGCCCCGGCACCCTGGTGCGCTCCGCGTCGCGGGCGGAATCCTGCAGGGAGCGGGTCGACAGCGAGCGCAGGCCCGGCGTGTCGCGGTCCACGCGCAGCCGCGGGGCCTCCTCCCGGGAGGCGAGGACGAAGCCCCAGTCGCGCGGCGGTGCGTCGGACAGGGCCAGGGGGGTGCGGTCGGGGCCGGCGGCGTAGCCCGCGAGGCGCCCGCCCGCGCTGTAGGGGGAGGTCCGCAGCCCGGCCGCGCGCAGGGTGGACTCGACGGTCCAGTACGTACGGGGGCGGGTGGCCATCGGCCCGGCGTGCACGGCCATCCGGCCGCCGGGGCGCAGGGCCCGCGCGGCCAGCCCGTAGAACTCCTGCGAGTACAGCTTCGCACTGGGGGTGATGCCGGGGTCCGGGAGGTCGGAGAGGATGACGTCGAAGCGGTCGTGGGCGGCCGGGCCCCGCAGCCAGGCGAAGGCGTCCTGCGTGACGACGCCCACGCGGGTGTCCTCGTACGCCCCCGCGTTGAGCGCGGAGAGCATGGGGTCGGTGCGGGCGAGACCCACCACGCCCGGGTCGATCTCGACGACGGTCACGGAGGCGACGTCCGGGTAGCGCAGCACCTCGCGCGCGGCGAGTCCGTCGCCGCCGCCGAGGACCAGGACCCGGCTGTGCGGGCCGGTCATCGCGGGGTGCACGAGGGCCTCGTGGTAGCGGTACTCGTCGTAGCCGCTGACCCGCAGCCGGCCGTCGAGGTACAGGTCCAGCGAGCGGGGGGAGCCGGTCGGGGGCCCGGTCAGGACCAGCTCCTGCACGCCGGTCCGCACGGCGACGCGTACCTCCCCGCCGTAGACGGCCCGGCGGGCCACCCGCTCGAAATCGTCGGCGAGCACGGTCGCGGAGGCGAGCACGGCGAGCACGGTCGCGTTCGCGGCGATCAGCGTCCAGCGGGCGCGCCGGCTCAGGTCGCGGCGGAACAGCCACAGCACCAGGGCTCCGCCGACGACGGCGTTGACGGTGCCGGTGAGCAGGGCGCCGGTGAGCTGGCCGAGCATCGGGAGGAGCAGGAACGGGAAGGCCAGGCCGCCGACGAGGGCGCCCACGTAGTCGGCGGCGAACAGGTCGGCGACGGCCCCGCCCGCGTCCTGTCTGCGGATCCGCTGGATGAGGACCATCAGCAGCGGGATCTCCGCGCCGATGAGCACGCCGATGGCGAAGGAGAAGGCGACGAGCGCGGGCCGGGACTCCCCCAGCCAGGCGAAGCTCGCGTACAGCGCCATGGCCGAGAGCCCGCCGAGCAGGGCCAGCCCGGCCTCGATCGCGCCGAATCCGAAGGCGGGCCGGTGGCGGAGCCGTTTGGCGAGGAGGGAGCCGACGCCCATGGCGAAGACCATGACGGAGAGCACGACCGACGCCTGGGTGACCGAGTCGCCGACGAGGTAGGAGCCGAGGGCGAGCAGTTCCAGTTCGTACACGAGGCCGCAGGCGGCGCAGACGAACACGGTGGCCAGGACGAGGAGTCGGCCGGTCCGGGGCCGTACGGGCAGGGCGGCCGGGACGGTCTCCCTGCCCGCGGGCTCCGGTGCGGGGAGCACCCGGCGCGGGACGGAACGGTCGATCATGCAGCGAACCGTACGTCACCGCCTCCGCCCACCCGGTCACCCACATGGGTGCAAGTGGCTTACTGATCAGGCCAGTTGGCCTAACGGCGACGCACACCGCGCACCGGAACGCGCCGCCGCGCCCCCTCGCCCGATCAGAGGAGCACAGGGGCCTCCACGGCCTCCCCGGCTCCGGCGGCCATGCGCACTCCGACCCGCGTCCGCGTGGCCACGAGCTGGCCTTCTTGCGGGTACGCGTGCCAGGTCCGCCAGCGCACCTGCCCCTCGTAGCGCTGCGCGAGCATGGCGGTGAAGGCGTGCGGACTGCCCGGGAAGGTACCGGCGAGCCCGTTCGGGTGATCCGCGACCAGTGCGAGGAGCTCCTGCGCCCGCCCCGCGAAGGATCCGCGGGACAGCGTCTCGACCCGCGCGGCGAACTCGTACTCCCAGTCGCCCAACCGCTTGGCGACGCCGAGGGGCAGCGGCGTACTGCTGCCGGGCATACAGGCCACCGTCTCCGAGCAGAGCACGTCGTCCTCCTCCAGAAGTACCTGGTGGGAGGCGCCCAGCAGGCGCAACTCCACCTTGGCGCCGTCCAGTTCGATGTTCAGTACGCCCAGGGCGGGCAGCCGCTCCCGACCCAGGGCCCAGGCGAGGTCGGCGGCACGCGTGTCGGTGTAGGAGGTCTGGAGGGTCGTGAGCATGAGTCGGCTCCGCAAACGCGCGAGGGAGATGGGCCGGATCCCGCCAGCGGTGGTCAACGGGTGGGGGGACACCGGCACGGGTCCACAGGAAGTCCAGGAAGGTCCGAGGACTGGTCTACTCGACCGAGGGAATCATGAAAGGCACGGCACTCACAGCGGTTTTACCCAATCTGACGGGGTTTACATCCCCCCGGGGGCTCCACAGTTCACGTGTTCAACAAGTTGCGTCCCGCGCGTCGCCGTGCGGGGGCGCACAAGGGGGCGCCCGACGGAAACGAGCCCGTCGGGCGCCCTGTCCCGCCCGGTCCCGGCGGACCGGTGCCAGCTGCCCCGTGTCAGCTGGAACCGCCGCATCCGCCGCCACCGCCGCAGGACGACGACGAGCCGCCGCAGGAGGAACCGCTCGAACACGAGGAGCCGGAGCCCGACGAACCGCTGCCGGCCCACCAACTGCCCGCGGAGGAGCCTGCGGAGTCTCCGGAGCCGGAGTAACCGCTCTTGAAAGCCCGTACCGCCACGGTCACGACGAACGCGAAGAGCATCAGTCCCAGAACAATGAAGACGAACGTCATGTCCGCCCCTCTCTCACGCCCCGGTCTCCCGGGGGGCGGGATCCCCGCGTCCCGCGTGCAGGGGAGATGCCCGCGCGCCACACGGGCCAAAGCACACTTGAGCAAGTCCAGAGGTTCCCCGCAGGATGGCGCCCATGACCGCACCCGAGAGCAGCAACCGCCCGTTCCTGAACCGCAGGCTGGCGTCCTTCGGCACCACGATCTTCGCGGAGATGTCGGCCCTCGCCGTCCGCACCGGGTCGATCAACCTCGGCCAGGGCTTCCCCGACACCGACGGCCCGGCCGAGATCGCCGAGGCGGCCTCCCGCGCGGTCCTCACCGGCCTCGGCAACCAGTACCCGCCGGGCCCCGGCGTCCCGGAGCTGCGTACCGCGATCGCCGCCCACCAGCAGCGCTTCTACGGCCTCTCGTACGACCCGGACTCCGAGGTCCTGGTGACCGCCGGCGCGACGGAGGCCATCGCCGCCGCCCTCCTCGCCCTCCTCGAACCGGGTGACGAGGTCATCGCCCTCGAACCGTTCTACGACTCGTACGCGGCCTGCATCGCGATGGCCGGCGGGGTACGCGTCCCCGTCACCCTGCGCCCGCACGCCGGGACCTTCGCCCTCGACCCGGACGAGCTGCGCGCCGCGGTCACCCCGCGCACCCGCCTGCTGCTGCTGAACACTCCGCACAACCCGACCGGCACCGTCCTCGGCCCGGCGGAGCTGGCGGCGGTGGCCGAGCTGGCCGTCGAGCGCGACCTGCTCGTCGTCACGGACGAGGTGTACGAGCACCTGGTCTTCGAGGGGGCCCACACCCCGCTCGCCGGCTTCCCGGGCATGCGGGAGCGCACGGTGACCATCTCCTCGGCCGGCAAGACCTTCTCCTTCACCGGCTGGAAGGTCGGCTGGCTCACCGCGCCGCCCGAGCTGGTGGCGGCGGTCCGCTCGGTGAAGCAGTTCCTCACCTACGTCTCCTCCGGCCCCTTCCAGTACGCGATCGCCGAGGCCCTCGCCCTGCCCGACGCCTACTACGAAACCTTCCGCGCCGACCTGGCCGCCCAGCGCGACATCCTCGCCGGCGGCCTCGCGGCGGCCGGGTTCGAGGTCTACCGCCCGCAGGGCACGTACTTCATCACCACCGACATCGCCCCGCTCGGCGAGCGGGACGGCCTGGCGTTCTGCCGCGCCCTGCCCGAGCGCTGCGGCGTCGTCGCCATCCCCAACCAGGTCTTCTACGACGACAAGGCCGCGGGAGCCACCCAGGTCCGCTGGGCGTTCTGCAAGAGGCCCGACGTGCTCCGCGAGGCCGCGGAGCGACTGGCGCGGCTGTAGGCCGTTCGGGCGGGGGCGGGGCGGCCGGTACCGGACACCGGCGGTGGTTGCGGGGCGACTGAGGGCGATGTGAAGCTGGCGCCTGCAAGACGTGCCCGAAGCCCTCACCCGCGGGTGGGCGTCCACACCAGCAGGAGTCGGCAGAGATGGCAACGGGCAGAGTGGCGGTGACCCCGTCACCCCTGGAGGTCCGCGCGGTCAAGGCGGTGCGGTCGGCCGCACCCGCGACCGTGATCGCGCTCGGGGTGTTCGCCGCCGTCCGCGGCGCCGGGGTCCTGGTCCTGGCCCTCGGAGCCTGGTGGTCCGGCCGCGATCCGCTGCGGGTCCTCGGCCTCTCCTGGGACTCCGCCTGGTACCTGGGGATCGCCGCCAACGGGTACGGGCGCACCCTCATGACGGTCCAGACCGGGTCCGTCCAGAGCGACCTGGCCTTCTTCCCGCTCTACCCGGTGCTGATCCGGACGGTCTCCGCGGTCGTCCCCGGCGGGCTCGTGCCGGCCGGGGTGCTCGTGGCCTGGGTCTGCGCCGGGGCCGCGGCCGTCGGCGTGTACCGGATCGGCGCGCACGTCGTCGGACCCCGCGCCGGGCTGCTGCTCGTGGGCCTGTGGGCGGCGCTGCCGCACGCGGTGGTGCTGTCCCTCGCCTACACGGAGGCCCTGCTGGCCGCCCTCGCCGCCTGGGCCCTCTACGCCGTGCTGCGCGACCGCTGGACGGCGGCTGCGGCTCTCGCCGTGCTCGCCGGGCTGACCCGCCCCACCGGGCTCGCCGTCGCGGCCGCCGTCTCGGTCATGGCCCTGCACGCGATCCTCGTACGAAGATCCCGGGCGCCCGAGGTGTGGGCGGCCGGGCTGCTGGCCCCGGCCGGCTGGGCCGCGTACGTCCTGGCGGTCGGCGTACGGCTGCGGGACCCGCTCGGCGGGTACTTCGAGGTGCAGCGGCGCTGGGGTTCCCGCTTCGACTTCGGCGCCGGGGCGCTGCGCTCCGCCGAGCGCGTCCTGACCGGCGGGCACGTACCGCTCGCCACCACCGTGACCGTCGCGGTCCTGGCCGCCGCCGGACTGCTGGCGATACTCCTGGTCCTGGACCGGACCCCGCTGCCCCTGCTCGCCTACACCGCGGTCCTGCTGGCCATCACCTTCGGCGGGGCCGGCTACTTCGAGTCGAAGCCCCGCTTCCTGCTCCCCGCGTTCCCGCTGCTGCTGCCGGTGGCCGCCGCCATGGCCAGAGCCCGGCCCCGCACCGCGGTCGTGGTGACCGCGGGGCTGGCCGGGCTCAGTTACGGCTACGGGCTGTACCTGCTGCTCGTGGCACGCGTACCGCTGTGACGGACGACTACTGGTTGGTGTCGTCGCCGTCCTTGTCGTCGCCGTCGGCGGAGTCGACGTCCTGCTCCAGTCCGAGCTGCTCGACGAGCCACTTGTCGAACTCGATCGAGGCGCGGACCCAGCTGACCGTGGAGGACACGAAGTGCTCCAGGCTGACGCCGGTGCCGATCAGCATCTGCGCCTCACCGATCAGGCGGACCGAGCCGTCGTCGTGGGTGTGGCTGTAGACCTTCGGCCACAGGGTGCGGCGGTTCCAGTCGTCGATCGACTCCAGGAGCTGGGGCTTCTCCTCGATCTTGTGCGGACGGTCGTAGAAGGTCCGCACCGAGAAGACCGCCTGGTCGCCTTCACCGCGGAACATGAAGTAGGTGCGGAACTCCTCCCACGGCGCCGCGAGGTCACCCTCGTCGTCGACGACGTACTTGAGCTCCATCTGCTCCAGCAGCTGCTTGACCAGATCCTGGTCGGGGACGACGGGGCCCGCCGGTCCTGTGGCCTGCGGCTCGGGCTGCTGCCCTCCGAAGTTCGGAATCGAGGCCGGGTCGATGCTCACCGTGTACTTCCCTTCGTGCGGATTACTTGCATCCTCCCCCATCGCGCCTACCCCGTGTCCACCCCTGGACGCCCGATCCGCTCCGGGCGGACAGGAGCGGACCGCGCGTGACCGGGGAGGGACTCAGAGCGCCTTGGCGACGAGCAGTCCCCCGTCCGCCACGTCGACCCGTACGGTGTCGCCGTCCTTGACCTCGCCCGAGAGGATCTCCCTGGCCAGGCGGTCGCCGATCGCCGTCTGGATCAGGCGGCGCAGCGGCCGGGCGCCGTACGCCGGATCGTTGCCCTCGTCGGCCAGCCAGGCCAGGGCGGCGGGCGTCACGTCCAGTGTGAGGCGGCGGTCGGCCAGCCGCGCGGCCAGCCGGCCGATCTGGAGCTCCGCGATGTGCACCAGCTCGTCGCCGGACAGCGCGGAGAAGACGACCAGGTCGTCCAGCCGGTTGAGGAACTCGGGCTTGAAGGACCCCCGGACCACCTCCAGGACCTGCTCCTTCTTCTGCTCCGGCGGGGTGGCCGGGTTCATCAGGAACTGGCTGCCCAGGTTCGAGGTGAGGATCAGGATGGTGTTGCGGAAGTCCACCGTCCGGCCCTGTCCGTCGGTGAGGCGGCCGTCGTCCAGGACCTGGAGCAGGATGTCGAAGACCTCCGGGTGGGCCTTCTCCACCTCGTCCAGGAGCACCACGCTGTACGGGCGGCGGCGGACGGCCTCGGTGAGCTGGCCGCCCTCCTCGTACCCGACGTAGCCGGGCGGGGCGCCGACCAGCCGGGCCACGCTGTGCTTCTCGGAGTACTCCGACATGTCGATGCGGACCATGGCCCGCTCGTCGTCGAAGAGGAAGTCCGCGAGGGCCTTGGCCAGCTCGGTCTTGCCCACGCCCGTGGGGCCGAGGAAGAGGAAGGAGCCGGTCGGGCGGTCCGGGTCGGCGATGCCGGCGCGGGTGCGGCGCACGGCGTCGGAGACGGCCCCTACGGCCTCGGCCTGGCCGATCAGGCGGCGGCCCAGCTCGTCCTCCATGCGGAGCAGCTTCTGGGTCTCCCCCTCCAGCAGGCGGCCCGCGGGGATGCCGGTCCAGGCGCCCACCACGTCCGCGATGTCGTCCGGGCCGACCTCGTCCTTGACCATCGTCCCCTTGGACGCCTCGGCCTCGGCCTCGGTGGCCTCCGCCAGCTCGCGCTCCAGGGCCGGGATCTCCCCGTAGAGCAGCTGGGAGGCGGTGTCGAAGTCGCCGTCGCGCTGGGCCCGCTCGGCCTGTCCGCGCAGGTCGTCCAAGCGCTCCTTGAGCTCGCCGACCCGGTTGAGGGACTGCTTCTCCTTCTCCCAGCGGGCGGTCAGGCCGCGCAGGTCCTCCTCCTTGTCGGCGAGGTCCTTGCGGATCTTTTCGAGGCGCTCCCGCGAAGCCGGGTCGGACTCGTTCTTCAGCGCCAGCTCCTCCATGCGCAGGCGGTCCACCGCGCGCTGGAGCTCGTCGATCTCCAGCGGGGAGGAGTCGATCTCCATGCGCAGCCGGGACGCGGCCTCGTCGACGAGGTCGATGGCCTTGTCGGGGAGGAAGCGGGAGGTGATGTACCGGTCGGACAGGGTGGCGGCCGCGACCAGCGCGCTGTCGTTGATGACCACCTTGTGGTGGGCCTCGTAGCGGCCCTTGAGGCCGCGCAGGATGGCGATGGTGTCCTCGACGGACGGCTCGGCGACCAACACCTGCTGGAAGCGGCGCTCCAGGGCCGGGTCCTTCTCGATCCGCTCGCGGTACTCGTCGAGCGTGGTCGCGCCGACCATGCGCAGCTCGCCGCGGGCCAGCATGGGCTTGAGCATGTTGCCCGCGTCCATGGCGGAGTCGCCGCCGGCGCCCGCGCCGACGACGGTGTGCAGCTCGTCGATGAAGGTGATGATCTGGCCGTCGCTCGACTTGATCTCGGCGAGGACGGTCTTGAGGCGTTCCTCGAACTCGCCCCGGTACTTGGCGCCGGCGACCATGGCGCCCAGGTCCAAGGAGACCAGCCGCTTGTTCTTGAGCGACTCGGGGACGTCCCCCTTGACGATGCGCTGGGCCAGGCCCTCGACGACGGCGGTCTTGCCCACGCCCGGCTCGCCGATGAGCACCGGGTTGTTCTTCGTGCGGCGCGAGAGCACCTGGACGACGCGGCGGATCTCCTGGTCGCGGCCGATGACCGGGTCGAGCTTGCCCTCACGCGCGGCAGCCGTGAAGTCGGTGCCGAACTTCTCCAGGGCCTTGTACTGGCCCTCGGGATCGGGGGTGGTCACCCGGCGTCCTCCTCGTGCGTTCTGGAAGGCGGCGAGCAGCTTCTCCGCGCTCGCGCCCCGGGTGGAAAGGACCTCGCCCGCGGCGCCGCCCTTGGCGGCGACGGCGATGAGGAGGTGTTCGGTGGAGAGGTACTCGTCCCCGAGCCGGCCCGCCTCGGCGTCGGCTTCCGCGAGTACGGCGAGCAGGTCGCGGCTGGGCTGCGGGGGCGCGACGGTGGAACCGGTGACGCTGGGCAGGGCGGCGAGCAGCCGCTCCGCCCCCGTCCGTACGGCGACCTGGTCGGTGTCGGTGGCGGCGAGGAGGTCGGTGACGTTCTCGTTGTCCTCGCCGGCGAGCAGCGCCAGCAGCAGGTGGGCGGGGGTCAGGTCCGCGTGCCCGTCCTTGACGGCCCTGCTGGTGGCCGCGTTCAGGGCGTCCCGGCTCCTGTTGGTCAGCTCGGCATCCACTGCGTCTTCTCCTCTCCGGGGTGGGCGGCACGCGCGGCACCCTGACTGCCTGTTACTGACAGGAACAGCATATGCAAAGTTGAGTCTATTCCACTCAAGGCTGTTCGGGGTACGTCCCAGTACCCTTCGGTCCATGTCCCATGACGTACTCCACCCGACTCCCGAGTACCTCGCCTTCTGGCGGGAGCGGCACGTGTGCACCCTGACCACCCCGAGGCCGGACGGCACGCCGCACGTGGTCCCGGTGGGCGTGACGTACGACCCGCAGGCCGGTCTGGCCCGGGTGATCAGCAACAAGCACAGCAAGAAGGTCCGCAACATCCTGGCGGCCGAGGCGACGGAGCCGGGCGGAGCGCGGGTCGCGGTCTGCCAGATGGAGGGGCGGCGCTGGGCCACCCTGGAGGGGCGCGCGGTGATCCGTACGGACGAGGCGTCGGTCGCCGACGCGGTGGCGCGCTACGCCGAGCGGTACGGGCGGACGCCCTCGCCCAACCCCGACCGGGTCGTCATGGAGATCACCCTGGACCGGGCGATGGGCCGCGCGTGAGCCGCTGACGGACTCCTCGGCGCCCCTCCCAGCTTGTCCGGTCAGCGACTGGACGCGGACATCACAACGGCGCCATCGTGGTCAGGTCCACGATGGCGCCGTTGTGTGGGGGAAGTGCCTGAGCGATCTGCAACGACGGGGGAATCGCTTCAGGCACTGCGGGGGGTGGCGGTGGTGATGTCGGGTTCGAAGAGCTGGTGATCGCGCTGATCAAGATTGACGAAGACCATTCCGTAGCGCACCTCGCAGCGGACGGGCTGCGGCGCGCCCCTCGGGCGGCGCAGGCACCGGTAGGCACGTACGTCCTCGTCCTCCTCGCGCACGACGACGATCGGTTGACCGAACAGGGTGACCATCAGCGAGTCGCCGGGGTAGGGAATCGCGGTGGCCAGGTCGATGAATTGCCATCCGGACCGGTAGGCAGAGGCCATTTCGCGGCGGAAACCGCGGTCGTCGGGGGGTGTCATGCGCCCGCGGACTTCCCACCCGCGCCCCAGCCACTGTCTGACTCCGTACCGGCCGGCGCGATCCCCCATCCGCTGTCGTCGACGGGCTGCGGAGCGGGGCCCCAGCCGCTGTCGGCCCGGACACTGCCCCAGCCGCTGTCACCCTTGCCGGGGGTCCCCCAACCGCTGTCGTCGTCGCCGGTGGTCCCGGCCCCCCAGCCGCTGTCGACCGGGGCGCTGCCCCAGCCGCTGTCCGCGAGCGAGATTCCACCGACAGCAGCAGCCGTAGAGAGAGCAATGGCAGCCACCGAGCGAAGCAATTTCTTGTACATGGTCGACGTTGTCCTCACTTGATGGATTCCTCTCCCCCGCATCTCAGACGATGACTTATCGAGCCACGCCATTGCCACCGTGGCGATGCATCATGTTCCTGTACATGCAGGACCCTGGGGGTGGGAGATATGCCGATAATGCGGATAGACCAGACACATCCCCATGCGGTGACAGACCTGTGCGACCTCGGGGCCGAGCTG
Source organism: Streptomyces sp. NPDC055254 (assembly GCF_053606025.1). NCBI lineage: Bacteria > Bacillati > Actinomycetota > Actinomycetes > Kitasatosporales > Streptomycetaceae > Streptomyces > Streptomyces sp. NPDC055254. The sequence continues at coordinate 30,929 of NZ_JBSGQV010000050.1, forward strand.
TACGCAAGTGCGCTCAGCTCCGGCCGAATCGCCCGCGAAGAGGTCGAGCAGACGCCCTGCCTGCTGGAATTCGCGCTGCTGCACCCTGATCCGGACGACGACAACTGGCTCCGTCCGGTTCCCCCCTCGGTCGCCCTGGCGCAACGGCTCCACCCGCTGGAACGGGAGATCCTGCAACGCCGGCGCTCCTCCATCGAGCTCGCCGAAGCCTTTGAGCCATTCATGGCCATCAGCGCGCTGACTCCCGCGCCGACGCACGCGATCACCGTGCTGGAGGGATTCAACAGGATCAACGCGGCGCTCAATGTGGCCACCGCCGAGTGCCAGGCGGAAATGCTGACCATCCAACCGGGCGGCGGACGCTCCGAGAACATTCTCAACCAGGCGATCGAGCGCGACCAACCGCTCATCCGGCGCGGCGTGAGCATGCGCACCCTGTACCAGCACACCGTCCGCCACAGCCGCGGCACGATGGCCTACGTCGACCGGATGGCCAGCGGGAAGGTGGAGATCCGGACGCTGGAGGAACTGGTCGAGCGGCTCATCATCTGCGACGAGTCCGTCGCCTTCATCCCCGCCAGCGACGACCAGCAGATCGCCCTGGAACTGCGGCACCCGGCGCTCGTCCGCTACCTCGTCCGCGTCTTCGAACAGCTCTGGCGGCGGGCCACCCCGCTCAACGAGCAGATCCCCTACGATCCGACGCCGTCGGGCATCTCGGGCGTGCAGCGCTCCATCGCCCAACTGCTCGTCGAAGGACACGTGGACGAGGCCATCGCACGCCGCCTGGGAATGAACGTGCGCACCTGCCGCGCGCACATCGCCAAGCTGGCCACCGCCCTGGGCAGCGGCAGCCGGGCCCAACTCGGCTTCCTGATAGCCCAGTCGGGCATCCTGGGCCGCGTCTCGGGGCCGGCCCGGGAACCCCGCCTCTGAGTACTGCGAGACGGCCCCGCCCGGAAGCTTCCGGGCGGGGCCGTCTCGTGCGTGCGGGTGCGGTGCCGGCAGGGCCGGGGTCAGTCCAGGGGGCGCTTCGGGGTCGGGCGCCAGACGACCAGGGCGCTGCCCGGCTGCGGGGGCTGGTACGGGACCAGGTCGCGGCGGTACGAGGCGTGGACCTGGGCCTCGCGGGCCTGGAGCGTGGCCGCAGCGCCGTCCACGGCCGCGGAGAGCTCGGCCACGCGCTGCTGGAGCGCGGCGACCTGGTTCTCCAGCTCGATGATGCGCTTGATGCCCGCCAGGTTGATGCCCTCGTCCTGGGACAGCGCCTGCACCGTGCGGAGCAGTTCGATGTCACGGGCCGAGTAGCGCCGGCCGCGGCCGGCCGTGCGGTCCGGGGAGACCAGGCCGAGGCGGTCGTACTGGCGCAGGGTCTGCGGGTGCAGACCCGAGAGCTGGGCGGCCACCGAGATCACGTAGACGGGGGTCTCGTCGGTGAGTTGATAGCCCCCACCCAATCGGGAGGACTGTCGTCGGCGGCCGTCCATGTCATGCTCCCTTCGCGGACTCGAACAGCGCGGAGCGCGGGTCCTCGGACTCCGTCGCCTCGCGGTACATCTCCAGCGCCTCACGGGCCTTGTCCGACAGTTCCGTGGGAACCGCGACCTCCACCGTCACCAGCAGGTCGCCGCGAGTGCCGTCCTTGCGGACCGCGCCCTTGCCGCGGGCCCTCATGGTGCGGCCGTTCGGCGTGCCGGGCGGCAGTTTCAGCGTCACCGAGGGGCCGTTCAAGGTCGGGACCTTGATGTCGGCTCCCAGCGCCGCCTCCGCGAACGTCACCGGCACGGTCACCGTCAGGTTGTCGTCCTTGCGGCCGAACACCGGGTGGGCGTCGACGTGCACGACGACGTAGAGGTCACCGCCGGGGCCGCCGCGCTCGCCCGGCGCGCCCTTGCCGCGCAGCCGGATCCGCTGGCCGTCGGAGACGCCCGCCGGGATCCGGACCTGCATGGTGCGCGAGGAACGGGCCCGGCCGCTGCCCTTGCACACGTCGCAGGGGGTCTCCGCGATCAGGCCCCGGCCCTTGCAGTCCGCGCAGGGGTCGGTCAGCGAGAAGCCGCCGCCGCTGCCCCGGGACACCTGTCCGGTGCCGACACAGGTCGGGCACACCCGGGGCGTGCCGTTCTTGTCGCCGGTGCCCGAACAGGCCTTGCAGGGCGACTGCGAGGACATCCGGAGCGGGACCGTGGCCCCGTCCACCGCCTCCGTGAAGGAGAGGGTGACCTCCGACTCGATGTCCTGGCCCCGGCGCGGCTGGGCGCGGGTGCCCGGACCGGCGCCGGGGGCGCCGCCGCGGTTGAAGAGGCCGCCGAAGACGTCGCCCAGACCGCCGCCGAAGCCGCCGCCCGCGCCGCCCTGCGGCTGGCCCCCGAAGAGGTCGCCGAGGTCGAAGTTGAACGAGCCGCCCGCGCCCGGCCCCGGCCGGAAACCGCCGTTGCCGAACAGGGCGCGGGCCTCGTCGTACTCCTTGCGCTTCTTCGGGTCGCCGAGGATGTCGTTCGCCTCGGAGATCTCCTTGAAGCGCTCCTCGGCCGAGGCGTCACCCTTGTTGGCGTCCGGGTGGAACTCGCGGGCGAGCTTCCGGTACGCCTTCTTGATCTCGGCCTCGGTGGCGTCCTTCGGGACACCGAGGACCTTGTAGTAGTCCTTCTCGACGAAGTCCTTCGTGTTCATCCCCGGTGTCCCTCCTCTCGTGCCTCTACGGGCCGTACTGCGTGTGGTGCGGGTGGTGCGTCAGCCCTTGTCGGGGGCATCCGCGTCCTTGTCCGACGGACCTTCGCCCTCCGCGGACTCCACCTTCGGGGCCGCCCCCGGCTGGGGCTCGGCCACCGCGACCCGTGCGGGACGGATCGTGCGCTCCCCGATGCGGTACCCCGGCTGCAGGATCGCCACGCAGGTCGTCTCGGTGACGTCCGGCGCGTACGAGTGCATCAGGGCCTCGTGGATCGTCGGGTCGAAGGGCTCGCCCTCCTTGCCGAACTGCTGGAGGCCCATCTTCGCGGCGACCGTCTCCAGCGATTCGGCCACCGACTTGAAGCCGCCGACCAGCTCGCCGTGCTCGCGCGCCCGACCGACGTCGTCCAGGGTCGGGAGGAGTTCCGTCAGGAGGGACGCGACCGCGATCTCCTTGACGGTGATCCGGTCCCGCTCCACCCGGCGACGGTAGTTCTGGTACTCCGCCTGGAGCCGCTGGAGGTCCGCCGTGCGCTCGGAGAGCGCAGTACGGGCCTGGTCCAGCTGCGCCAGCAGAGCGGTGTCCTGGCCTTCGGCCTGTGCTGAGTCCCCGGCCGGGGCCGCCTCCTCCGCCTGGGCGGGGTCGGCGGCCTTCGGCTCCTCGGGCGTGCCGTCGGCGGGGACTTCGGGCTTCTCGTCGAAGCCCGGGGTCTCCTCCGACATCAGGCAGCGCCGCCCTTCGGCTTCTCGTCGTCCACGATCTCGGCGTCGACCACGTCGTCGTCGGCCTTCGCCTGGCCCGCGTCACCGGCAGCGGCGCCGGCGGCGCCCTGGGCGGCCTGGGCGTCGGCGTAGATCGCCTGGCCGAGCTTCTGGCTGACGGCGGCGAGCTTCTCGGTCGCCGTGCGGATCTCGGCGGTGTCCTCGCCCTTGAGGGTCTCCTTCAGCTCGGAGACGGCCGTCTCGACCTCGGTCTTGACGTCGGCCGGGACCTTGTCCTCGTTGTCCTTGACGAACTTCTCCGTCTGGTAGACGAGCTGCTCGCCCTGGTTGCGGGACTCGGCCGCCTCCTTGCGACGGAGGTCCTCGTCCGCGTACTGCTCCGCCTCCTGGCGCATGCGGTCGACCTCGTCCTTGCCGAGCGAAGAGCCGCCGGTGACGGTCATCTTCTGCTCCTTGCCCGTGCCGAGGTCCTTGGCCGTGACGTGCATGATGCCGTTCGCGTCGATGTCGAAGGAGACCTCGATCTGCGGGACGCCACGGGGGGCCGGCGGCAGGCCGGTCAGCTCGAACATGCCGAGCTTCTTGTTGTACGCCGCGATCTCGCGCTCGCCCTGGTAGACCTGGATCTGCACGGACGGCTGGTTGTCCTCGGCCGTCGTGAAGATCTCGGAGCGCTTGGTCGGGATCGTGGTGTTGCGCTCGATGAGCTTGGTCATGATGCCGCCCTTGGTCTCGATGCCCAGGGACAGCGGGGTCACGTCGAGGAGCAGGACGTCCTTGACCTCACCCTTGAGCACGCCGGCCTGCAGCGTCGCGCCGATGGCGACGACCTCGTCCGGGTTGACGCCCTTGTTGGCGTCCTGACCGCCGGTGAGCTCCTTGACGAGCTCGGCGACGGCCGGCATACGGGTGGAGCCGCCGACCAGGACCACGTGGTCGATCTCGGACAGGTTGATGCCCGCGTCCTTGATGACGTTGTGGAACGGGGTCTTGCAGCGGTCCAGCAGGTCCGCGGTCAGCTGCTGGAACTGGGAGCGCGTGAGCTTCTCGTCCAGGTGCAGCGGGCCCTCGGCGGAGGCCGTGATGTACGGCAGGTTGATCGAGGTCTCCGTGGAGGAGGACAGCTCGATCTTCGCCTTCTCGGCGGCCTCGCGCAGACGCTGGAGCGCCATCTTGTCCTTGGACAGGTCGACGCCGTGGCCGTTGTGGAACTGCTTCACGAGGTAGTCGACGACGCGCTGGTCCCAGTCGTCGCCACCGAGGTGGTTGTCACCGTTGGTGGCCTTCACCTCGACGACGCCGTCGCCGATCTCCAGGAGCGACACGTCGAAGGTGCCGCCACCGAGGTCGAAGACGAGAATGGTCTGGTCGTCCTTGTCGAGGCCGTAGGCCAGGGCGGCGGCCGTCGGCTCGTTGACGATGCGCAGGACGTTCAGGCCCGCGATCTCGCCGGCCTCCTTCGTCGCCTGACGCTCGGAGTCGTTGAAGTAGGCCGGGACGGTGATGACCGCGTCCGTGACCTTCTCGCCCAGGTACGCCTCGGCGTCGCGCTTCAGCTTCTGCAGGATGAAGGCGCTCATCTGCTGCGGGTTGAAGTCCTTGCCATCCAGGTTGATCTTCCAGTCAGTGCCCATGTGGCGCTTGACGGAGCGGATGGTCCGGTCCACGTTCGTGACCGCCTGGCGCTTGGCCACTTCGCCGACGAGGACCTCGCCGTTCTTGGCGAAGGCGACGACGGACGGCGTGGTCCTGGCGCCCTCGGCGTTGGTGATGACGGTGGGCTCGCCGCCTTCCAGAACGCTGACGACGGAGTTAGTGGTGCCCAGGTCGATGCCGACCGCACGTGCCATTTCGATTCCTCCAGCTGACTTGAGTGGAACAGGCTCAACCATGCCGCATCGCCGCGCTTGCGTCAACAGAACTGAGTCGAGGGGACTCAACCTTTAGCCCACGCTTACGCGCAACCCGGGGACTCCCGGGACGCGGGATCCGGCCGGAGCCCGGCGTCCAGGGACACGGGGGCCCGGGGCGGGGCCCGGCGCGGGCCGCACCCGAACGGGTCACCCCCGCCGCGCGGCACCCCGGCACCGCCCAAGGCATCCGGCACGGTGCTCGCATGCCCCTGCCGCTCACCCTCCCGTCCTCGCGGGCCCGGCCGCCCCGGGCCCGGCCGGCGAGACCCCCGGCCAAGCGGGTGCTCGACCTCGCCGGCGCCGCGGTCCTGTGCGTCCTGGCCGCCGCGCCGCTCGCCCTGGCCGCCGCGCTGCTGTACGTGACCCAGGGCGGCCGGGTCCTCGTCCGGGCACCGGCGGCGGGCCTGGCCGGGCGGCCCTTCCGGACCTGGCGCCTGCGCACCGACGGGGCGGGCGGCATCGGCGAGGCCGTCGAGCGCTGCGCCCTCGACGGCCTGCCGCAGCTGCTCAACGTGCTCCGGGGCGAGATGTCACTGGTCGGGCCGCGCCCGGAACCCCGCACCGACCGCCCCGAGCGGCTCCTCGTCCGCCCCGGCATGACCGGCCTGTGGCAGGTGAGCGCCCGCTCGGACCTACCGTGGGAGGAGATGCCCCTGCTCGACCTGCACTATGTGGAGAACCACTGGCTCGGGATGGACCTCGCGATCCTGGCGCAGACCCCGCGGGCGGCCTACCGACATAGGCAGCCCTGAGCGACACAGATCACCGCATGCTCAGCTACATTGCGGCGTCGGGAATGGGTAACCTCAAGCCTTGACTTCATAAGTTACCGCTTAGTAAGTGCCGCCCGAGGAGCCCTTCCATGCAACTCGCCGCGATCATCGTGTCGCTGGTCCTGACCGTGGTCGGCGTCGCGCTGCTCGCCCGAGCCGTGGCGCAGATCTACCGCTTCGTGAAGCTCGGCCAGCCCGTACCGGCAGGCAGCCGTACGGACGACCCGAAGGCCCGAACGCTCACCCTGGTCCGGGAGTTCCTGGGCCACAGCCGGATGAACCGCTGGGGCATCGTCGGCTTCGCGCACTGGTTCGTCGCGATCGGCTTCCTGACGCTTCCGCCCACGCTGGCGCAGGCCTACGGGCAGCTCTTCCAGGCCGACTGGACGCTGCCGATCCTCGGCGGCTTCCTGCCGTTCGAGATGTACATCGAGTTCATCGGCCTGATGACGGTCGTCGGCATCCTCGTCCTCATCGCGATCCGGCTGCTCAACCTGCCCTCCCGGGCGGGCCGCAAGTCGCGTTTCACGGGCTCGAAGGCCTGGCAGGCGTACTTCGTCGAGTACATCATCCTGACCATCGGCCTCGCGATCCTCGCGCTGCGCGGCCTCGAAGGCGCGATCCACCACGTGGACTCGTACGACCCGGCGTACTTCGTGTCGTACCCGCTGGTACTGGCCTTCGAGGGGCTCTCGCTCGGCACCCTGCAGAACGCCATCTACTTCACCGCGATGATCAAGATCGGCACCTCGCTGGTCTGGATGATCGTGGTCTCGCTCAACACCAACATGGGTGTCGCCTGGCACCGCTTCCTCGGCTTCCCGAACATCTGGTTCAAGCGGAACGCGGACGGCGCGGTCGCGCTGGGCGCCCTCCAGCCGATGACCAGCGGCGGCAAGGAGATCGACTTCGAGGACCCGGGCGAGGACGACTCCTTCGGCGTCTCCCAGGTCGAGCAGTTCTCCTGGAAGGGCATCCTCGACTTCTCCACCTGCACCGAGTGCGGTCGCTGCCAGTCGCAGTGCCCCGCCTGGAACACCGGCAAGCCGCTGTCCCCGAAGCTCCTGATCATGTCGCTGCGCGACCACGCGCACGCCAAGGCCCCGTACCTGCTGGCCGGTGGCGGCAAGGACATGGAGGGCAACGAGAAGGCCACGGCCGAGCAGCTCAAGGACGTGCCCGCCGCCGCCCTGGCGGAGGCCGAGCGCCCGCTGATCGGCACCGCCGAGGAGAACGGCGTCATCGACCCGGACGTGCTGTGGTCCTGCACGACCTGCGGTGCGTGCGTGGAGCAGTGCCCGGTCGACATCGAGCACATCGACCACATCGTCGACATGCGGCGCTACCAGGTGATGATCGAGTCCGCGTTCCCGTCGGAGGCGGGCACGATGCTCAAGAACCTGGAGAAGAAGGGCAACCCCTGGGGCCTCGCGAAGAAGCAGCGCGTCGAGTGGACCAAGGAGGTCGACTTCGAGGTTCCGATCATCGGCAAGGACGCCGAGGACCTCTCGGAGTTCGACTACCTCTACTGGGTCGGCTGCGCCGGCGCCCTGGAGGACCGGGCCAAGAAGACGACGAAGGCCTTCGCGGAGCTGCTGAACATCGCGGGCGTCAAGTTCGCGATCATGGGCGGCGACGAGAAGTGCACGGGTGACTCCCCGCGCCGCCTGGGCAACGAGCCGCTGTTCCAGCAGCTGGGCCAGGAGAACGTGGCCATGCTGAACATGGCGTTCGGCGAGGACGACGACGACCCGTCGACGAAGAAGCCGAAGTCGGCCAAGCGGATCGTCTCGACCTGCCCGCACTGCTTCAACACCATCGCGAACGAGTACCCGCAGCTGGGCGGCGAGTACGAGGTCATCCACCACACGCAGCTGCTCCAGCACCTGATCGACGAGGGCCGGCTGACCCCGGTGACGCCGGTCGACGGTCTGATCACCTACCACGACCCGTGCTACCTGGGCCGGCACAACAAGATCTACACGCCGCCGCGCGAGATCATGTCGGCCGTGCCGGGGCTGCGCCAGCAGGAGATGCACCGCCACAAGGAGCGGGGCTTCTGCTGCGGCGCCGGTGGCGCGCGGATGTGGATGGAGGAGCGGATCGGCAAGCGCATCAACAACGAGCGGGTCGACGAGGCGCTGTCCCTGAACCCGGACATCGTGTCGACGGCGTGCCCGTTCTGCCTGGTGATGCTCACCGACTCGGTGAACGGCAAGAAGAACGACGGTCAGGCCAAGGAGTCCGTGCAGGTCGTGGACGTGGCCCAGCTGCTGCTGGACTCGGTGAAGACGCCGGAGCCGCCGGTGGTCGAGCCGGAGCCCGAGCCGGAGCCGGAGCCGGTAACCGCCGGTGCGGCGGCGAAGCCTTCGCCGGCGGCCGCGGGCACGGCTTCGTCCGCTGCGCCGGCCGCGGCCGCGCCGGCGCCGACCGCCGAGGCGAAGCCCGCCGTGGCGAAGCCCGAGCCGAAGCCCGAGCTCGCGCCGGCGCCGACCGCCGTGGCGAAGCCCGAGCTCGCGCCGGCGCCGACCGCCGTGGCGAAGCCCGAGCCGAAGCCCGAGCCGAAGACGGAGCCGAAGACGGAGGCCGAGGGTGGAGCCGGCTCCGGCGCGGCCTCCGAGGCGAAGCCCGAGGGCGCCGAGTAGCGGCCCCCGGCCCGCAGCGACGCAGCGGCCGGTCCCCCCGCATCGGGGGGGTGCCCCTATGGGTTTGGTCAAGCTGATGGGGCGGGTTGGGGTTCGTAGAAGGTGCCGTCTCGGAGCATGGCGAAGAGGACGTCGGCT